>JAGCPV010000088.1 GCA_017965475.1 Prevotella sp. | reverse complement strand
TGATTCCTGAGTCCGAGCGCAAGCGTATGAGCCGTGAGGAATATGATGCCAAGAAGAAAGAGCGTCTCGAAAAGATCACGGAGATCCTCGACAAGATGGCGCAGGGTCCTCAACTCAAGCCTGCTCAGGTACGTAACTACGCGATGGCCTGTAAACCGCAGGGTGTCCGACTGGCGTGGGAGTGTAATTATAAGCACGCCCTCCACTCCAGTCCCTGTGGATGTGCCAAGCCCCAGTTGGGTGGTAAGTGGGTGATCCTTGGCAAGAATACCAAAAAAGAAATAAAAGACGATATATAATGAGCACAAAAAAACCTTTCGATTCCAGTCTGCCTGGAGATGCGGATCATACGCTTCGGCCTTCTACCTTTAACGAGGGAGGTATAGATGCTACGATACGTCCGTCCATGCCGGATGAATCCTTGTCGTTCAGAGCTGACGAACCTGCTGAGGACGCTGATGTGGAGGAAAACTACTTCCTTCTGAAAGGCGCTAAATACCGGAACGTACAATCGTTAAGTGATAATTCTGGAGAGGCTCAGGTGTTCCTCGTGGAGCGTAATGGGGAAAATTATGTATTGAAGATTTACTACCCCAATTTCGATGTCAACAAGAAGATTCTACAGACGGTTTATAACTTCGACTTTGAGATGATCGTCAAGGTCTATGACTTCGGAAAGACCTATCTGGATGGTAAACATCGCTATTATGAACTGATGGAATACCTCTGTGGTGGTACGATGTCAGATTATCATCTGAACGGGGATATGGACAAGTTCCGCCGTATTGCCTTGCAGGGTGCTGCTGCACTGGCTTATTGCCATCAGTGTAATATCCTGCATAAGGATGTCAAACCCAGCAATTTCTTCTTCAGGGACAAGGAACATACTGAACTGGTGTTGGGAGACTTTGGTATTTCCAGTATTCTGGATCAGGACGGTAAATCGCATAAGACCACTCAGGCCCGTACCCCCATCTATGCAGCACCTGAGATGTACACCGATGTGATTGACGGTGTGGTGGAGGTGACGCCAGCAGCCGACTTCTATTCCCTGGGTATCTGTCTGATGGCCCTGTGGTTGGAAGGATCACCGATGAGCACCAATGAGCGGGTGATGATGCGTCAGAAGAATGAGGGACGACTGCCTCATATCCAGGAACTGCCGGAGCGAGTCAGGATGATCGTGCAGGGTTTGACGGTTGTTAATCCGGCCAGTCGCTGGGGCTATGATCAGGTGGAGGAATGGTTCAAGGGCGGCAGTCCGAAGGTAGATCTGTCATCCCCATTCCTGAAATACAAGAGCTTTATCGTTGATCCAGACCGTAATCTGGTCGCTGACAATATCCACGAACTGATTCCCCTGTTGCTTGATAATGAGAAACTGGCTATTGGATATCTGTATAATGGTCGTATCAGTTCATGGCTGGAGTCGTGTGGCAACCAGAAGTTGAGCACCATCGTGAAGGATATCGTGGTGAACCGCTATCCTGTGGATCAGCGTGCAGGACTGATGGCTTCTGTCTATGCGATGGAACCCACCTATCCCTATAAGGATGTCAAGGGAAACCTCTGTGACGATGCTCATAGCGTGGCCATCTCCCTGTTGAGTTATCAGAATGACTACGCCCTTCTGTTGACCAATCCCAATGATAGTCTGTTCCTCTATCTGGAATCGCATACGAAATGCCGTGTGGATCGTCTCCGTTCCTATTTCACGGATCTGGATAAGGGTAATGCCCATGTGCCCATCATGCGCATGGTATATGAGATTGATCCGGATATCCCGTTGCTTTCTCATTTCCCATCCTCGAACCTGAAGGAGATTGTCAGGTCTTTCGGTAGGGAACAATTGAAAGAGGATGACTGGCACAGTCTGACCGATGGTCGTCTGTTGTCATGGATGTATAGTCATGAAGATCGGATGGCCTGTGAGAGTCTGCGTATCTTGACGCAGAACCAGCCTTATTCAGAGGCATTGGCCTATAAGGTCCTCTATAATCTCGACCGCGAGGCCGGCTATGATCTCAAGAGTGCCTTCACACCGATACAGATTGCAGAACAGTTGAACGAACGTCTGAAGAATGCTGAACATCTCAGTGACCAGGCGTTTGAGGAAGAGATGAAGGATCTGACGGAGTTGAACGGCCGCTTCAGTTATTATGCTCAGTTGCATGGTTGGACAGAGGTTCTGAATGAGTATAACCGCTGTTTCGACATGAAGAGTGAGGAGAACCGTGAACGACTGGGGGTTTATGATGCCAAGACAGCCGTTTATCGTTTTTGCCGTATTCTGGGCGTGGCACCGGTCTATGTGATGTCAGACGGTACAGAGTTGACTGATGGCAGGGACCTTGATCCTCGTTATATTGCCCAGATGCGTAATGAGATACGTAGTGGCTCTTTGGGGCAGTGGATGTCTGTCTTCTATCATGAGGACCCGTTTGCCGACTTCTCTGCGGAATATGCCTATGAGCATGCTTTGGAAGAGTGGCTGATGGCCTTGGGTAAGATCGATGTCACCCAGACCTATTATAAGCGTTTTGTCGATGCCCGTGAGGAGACGACCAATAGGGTCAAGAGTGTCCGTGACAACTGGCAGAAAGCCAAGGGACGTGAGAAATTATGGCGAATGGTGTTCTATGCGTTGAGTGGTCTTTGGTTGTTGCTCATCCTGTTTATAGGTGTGAAAGACCGTACTTATCTGCTCTCGCATACCTTCCTGTCGATAGGACTGCCTCTGGGAGGCATGACCGCCGTGATTGTAGGAACACGAGCCTACTTCCGGGGTTATGATGTGTTCTTCTCCTTCCTCTGGGGTCTGGTAGGGGCATTGTCCTCTTTTATACCTATTATTATTTTAAAATATTTTGCGCAGTCCCATCCCTCCATGTTCAATATGGCGATTATCGTCATCACCCTGGTCTATATGCTGGTTTGTCATCTGACGGATTTCCGTGGTGACCAGAAAGCCGATAGTAAACTGATCGCGGAGGTGTTGGACAATGATGTAAAATCAATGCTGTTGGAACCGCTCTACTATACGTTCAAGACAAAGTCGTATAAGTTCAAGGGGTCGAAGTTCGGCTTGTTGAATGATGTGACAGATCAGGTACGATCCATCAGTGGAGAAAGTGTGCTACACTATATCTTGTGGAGTGTGCTGGCTCTGATCTTCGTACTGGATTTCATCATCTTCAGTCCGAGTCTGCTGAATGTCAGCAATCCCAATACCAGTAGTCTGAATCCAACAGAGTTTTTTAAGCAAATAGAGAGAGACGTGGAATAGATGGTTTGTGAAAATTGTCATAAGGAAAACCGGAGCATAGCCAAGTTCTGTAAGTGGTGTGGCCAACCGTTGGCCATGCAGGATATGCTTGACAAGTTGGTAGGACTTGACGAAGTTAAAAGTCAGCTGAAGACTATTGTCGATACCTATACTTATCTCCGGTCGCGTAAGGATATCGCCAATGTGCGTATCTCCGTGAATGCCGTTATCATCGGTGAGACAGGTACGGGAAAGACTGCTTTGGCAGAGATTCTCCGTGATTATTTCTATAAGCATAAGATCATTGAGAAGCCGAAGCTGACGATGGTCGATGCTGTTGATTATCAGCGTTTTGTCGATAAGTGGGATGAGAACATCAAGAAGGCCAAGAACGGTATTCTTTTCTTTGACAATGTCCAGAAACTCCTTCCTGACAAGTACTCCAGTCAGGTGAATCCTCTTGATAAGTTGTTTGTCGAGATGGACAAATGGGAAGATAATCCCATTGTGATCATCTCTGGTCTGACCAAGGGTCTGGAAGACTTCTTGGAGAGTAATCCTGCTGTGGCCAACCGTTTCAAATATACCTTCCGTCTGCCGACACCAGGGTATCAGGAATTAACTGATATCTGTAAGTTGAGCCTCCAGATGAAGTATGGTATTACCAAGTTCTCTGAGGAGGCAGATAGTCAGTTGACTCGCTTCTTCAAGTATCAGGTGAAGATCAAGGATGAGACTTTCGGCAATGGTCATCTGGCCATCAAGACAGCGGAGGATATCTTTACCCATTTCATCAGTCGTGGCATCGATGCCGCTCAGGTGGAGAAGGACGATATCACAGGCTATGTACCTGAGGAACGGACGGTCGATGATATCCTGAAGGATCTCGACAACTTCATCGGTATGGACGAGGTAAAGAGTGCTGTCCGTGAGATGGCCTATTCTGTACAGAACAGCATCCAACGGGCAGAACGTGGCCTGGGTGAGCAGGAGAAGATGTCCATGCACATTATTCTGACTGGTAATCCAGGAACAGGTAAGACAACCATCGCCCGCAAGCTTGGAGAGATTCTGGCATCTGTGGGTTATCTGGATAGTGGTCATGTCGTGGAGGTGGACCGTGCCAAGATGGTGAGCCCCTATCAGGGAGAGACCCCCAAGGTGGTCGATCGTCTGTGTGACAAGGCTATGGGTGGCATCCTCTTTGTCGATGAGGCCTATACATTGGCACCGCAGAGTGCTGCTGGAGACCGTGATAATCAGGGCGCCCAGGCTTTGGAGAAACTGATGAAGCGCATGGAGGATGACCGTGGTAAGTTTGTGGTGATCGCCGCAGGCTATCGTACGGAGATGGAGAATCTCTTCCGTATCAACCCCGGTTTCCGTAGCCGTTTTAACTATTTCCTCGATATCAAGGACTACTCTCCGGATCAGTTGTATGAGATCATGATGGTCTTTGCCAAGGAGAAGAAATATCTGTTCTCTGCAGAGGCTGAAGAGTTGACCAAGAAGATGATCACGGAGATGTATAATTCCCGTGACAAGGACTTTGCCAATGGTCGTACGATGCGTACCCTCTTTGACCAGATCTGTAAGAAACAGGCCCAGCGTCTGCAAGGTCAGAGTTTTTCCCAGATGAGCAATGAGGAACTGATGACCATTATCCCCGAGGATGTGCCTTATGAGGCTCCGCAGTCAGTGGATGTCTCCGATTGTCTGGCGAAACTCGATGGTCTGGTAGGTCTGAGTGCTGTGAAGAAGGAAGTATCTAATCTGGCCTCTTATCTGAATCTGCAGATCAAACGTGGGGAGACTAATACGTTCCAGGGCAAGCATTATGTGTTTACTGGTAATCCAGGAACAGGTAAGACGACTGTGGCCCGTATCATGGCAGATATCTTCAAGACGCTTGGTATCGTGGCACGGGGCCAACTGGTGGAGGCTGACCGTTCTAAGCTGGTGGCCGGCTATTCAGGACAGACCGCCATTAAGACCAATCAGTTGGTGGATCAGGCTTTAGGTGGTGTGCTCTTCATCGATGAGGCCTATACCTTGAAGTCCAGTGATGGCGACACCTTCGGTTCTGAGGCAATAGATACCCTGTTGAAACGTCTGGAGGACGATCGTGGTAAGTTTGTTTGTATCGTGGCCGGTTATACGGATCAGATGCATGACTTCATCGACTCCAACCCAGGTCTGAAGAGTCGTTTCACACAGACCATCCATTTCGAGGACTATACACCAGACGAGTTGACAGAGATCTTCCTCCATCTAGCAAGTGCCAAGAACTTTATGGTGGATGAGGATACCCGTGGGGCTATCCATCGTCAGTTTGAACAACTCTACCTGCGTCGTGACAAGAACTTCGGTAATGCCCGTGAGGCAAGAAAGATATTCGATGAGGCTGTAGAACGTCAGAGTCAGCGCCTTGTCAAACTGATGAATGATCCCGGCTTCCAGGAGAGTGATATGTTCAGTCTGACGCAGGAA
Source organism: Prevotella sp. (assembly GCA_017965475.1). Lineage (GTDB taxonomy): Bacteria > Bacteroidota > Bacteroidia > Bacteroidales > Bacteroidaceae > Prevotella. Next base: position 14,797 of record JAGCPV010000088.1, on the reverse strand, counting down.
GACCTGCCGATGGCTAAGAATGAAGCAGCCCGTCCGTTGGATGAGGTTCTCAACGAACTGGATGAGTTTGTCGGTATGCGGTCTGTCAAGAACTCTATTCGTCGTCTTGCCGTACAGAGCATGTTTATGAAACAGCGTGCTGCTATGGGAGCTGGTAAGGTTCAGCAGATGGCGATGAACTTCGTGCTGACAGGTAATCCTGGTACAGGAAAGACCACCATAGCCCGTAAGATGGGAGAGATACTCCAGGCAATGGAAATCCTGCCAACATGTCGTGTGTTGGAAACCAGTCGGGCCACCTTGGTTGGAAAGTATATGGGAGAGACACCGAAGATTGTCAACGGCATGTGTGATAAGGCGATGGGTGGTATTCTCTTCATTGATGAGGCCTATACGCTTAGTGACGGTGGAGACCAGTATGGCAAGGAGGCCATCGACACGCTGATGAAGCGTATGGAGGATGACCGTGGCAAGTTTGTGGTCATTGCAGCAGGCTATAAGGACAAGATGGAGGAATTCATGATGATGAATCCAGGACTGGCCAGCCGATTCACGCATAAGTTGCATATTGATGACTATAACGAGGATGAGCTGTTGGCCATCTTCAAGTCAATGGCACATAAAGAGCAATATACGCTTTCCCAGACGGCAGAGTATAAGGCTCTTGACGCTATCTACAAGATGGTCCTGAGCAAAGACGACTCATGGGGTAATGCCCGTGAGATGCGTAACCTGCTTGATGCCACCATCCAGAAACTCTCTATTCGTGTATCACAGATGCCGCCTGATCAGGTGACGAAAGAAACATATCAGTTAATATTACCAGAAGATATATAAGCGATGATTATTTGTCCAGCGTGTAAAGAAGAGATAGATGACGATTCATATTTCTGCGACCAGTGTGGCCAGGCTTTACTGTTCTGTCAACAATGTGGACGTGTGGGATTAGGGCGTCGCTGTACGTATTGCGGTGGCCTGATGGTCTCCCAGGATGCCAACGCCGCTCCATCATCCTCACTTCGCAGTTCTCTTGGTAGCGTAAGTGCTATGGAGCAGAGTGTTTCACATGCTCAGGGTAAAGGCGGTGGCATACCCGTCTTGACACTTGCCAATGACAGTCTGAACATTCGTATAGTGGCCATGAACGGTGCTATCATCGGTCGAAGGAAAGGTCCATATACCCAGTTCTTTGAGAAGCATGCCTATGTCTCTGGTGTTCATGCTCAGCTGAAGTACAATCCTGGAACAGGGTGGTGCATCGCTGATAAACACTCATCTAACGGAACGAAATTAAATCAGCATATCTTGCAGCCCGATGTGGAAATGACACTTAACAACGGTGACATCCTCACTTTGGCTAATATCAGTCTGCAGGTTATTATCAGATAGAATAATGGTAACATTAGAAATATCATCGGCCAGTAGGATTGGCTGTGTGAGGGAACAGAATGAGGACATGATACTGGTGGATAACCATTTTGTCCGCGATGACGATTACAAGACACTGTTAACGCTGAACCATGAAGACAGGTTTATTGTAGCCGTTGCGGATGGTATGGGCGGACATAACCGTGGGGATGTCGCCAGCAGTGATACCCTGCACAATCTACAGTATTATTACCATGATATCCCCTTCGGTCTCAGTGCCAGCGACTTCAATGAGGCTATGATCGGATGGTTGGATTCCATCAATAACTTCATCGCCTCGAAGGGTAGGGCAGATGAGCAGTATAAGGGAATGGGTACCACCCTCGTGGGACTAGCCTATTATACAGGAGACTTTTACTCCTTGAATTGTGGAGACAGCAGGCTTTATCGTTTCAGGGATAACGAACTGACGCAATTGACAACGGATCATTCGTTGAACACGATGCTTGGTACTGCGAAACACTCCAGTGTCATCACCAATTGTATCGGAGGAGGTTGTAACAATTCCTATATCGATATTGTCAAGTTGACTGATGATATTCGTCGTGGTGATCTCTACCTGCTCTGTTCGGATGGACTGACTGATATGGTCCATGAATCCCGTATTTCCCGCATGCTGGCAGGAGGGGCCAATGCCAACCTGCTGTGTGAGGCTGCCATTGAGAAGGGGGGACTTGACAATGTATCCACCTGTTTGATAACGATTAAGTAAGAAGACAACCATGCCATTAAGATTACCAGATAGATTGCCCGCCATTGATATTCTGAAAAACGAGAATATCTTTGTGATGGACAATTCCAGGGCTACCACTCAGGATATCCGTCCTTTGCGGATCGCTATCCTGAACCTGATGCCACTGAAGATAACGACAGAGACGGACTTGATCCGTCTGCTTTCCAATACCCCCCTGCAGTTGGAAATCAGTTTCATGAAACTGCAGAGTCATACGCCCAAGAACACGCCGATAGAGCATATGATGATGTTCTACCGCGATTTTGCCGAGATGCGTCAGGAGAAGTACGACGGTATGATCATTACTGGTGCTCCTGTCGAGCAGTTGGAGTTTGAAGACGTGTCTTATTGGAATGAGATCACGGACATCTTCACGTGGGCGCGTACGCATGTAACGAGTACCTTATATATTTGTTGGGCTGCTCAGGCCGGACTCTATTATTACTATGGCGTGCCCAAGTATCCGCTGGCGATGAAGATGTTCGGTATCTTCCCTCAGACTCCCCTTGATCCCAAACTCCCCATCTTCCGTGGTTTCGATGATGTGTTTATGATGCCCCATAGCCGGCATACGGAGATCCGTCGTGAGGATATCCTTGCCAATCCGGAATTGACGCTCATCGCAGAGTCGGAAGATAGTGGTGTCAGTATCGTGATGGCACGTGGTGGACGAGAATTCTTCATCACAGGACATCTGGAATATGCGCCCAACACCCTCGATAACGAGTATAAGCGCGATAAGGATGTTCGTAAGGATGTGGCGCCCCCACTGAACTATTACAAAAATAACAATCCCAAGAACTCGCCGATGGTGACTTGGCGCTCTCATGCGAATCTGTTCTATACCAACTGGGTGAACTACTACGTCTATCAGGAGACACCTTATAATATCGACGACATCAAGTAGTCTTCTGCCTTGACACCGTTAGAACTGTTAGCTCCTGCAAAGAATCTGGAATGTGGCATGGCAGCCATTGACCATGGTGCTGATGCCGTCTATATTGGTGCTCCCCATTTTGGAGCCCGTGCCGCAGCGGGAAACAGTATCGAGGATATTCGCCGTCTCTGTGACTATGCCCATCCTTTCGGGGTGAAGGTCTATGTCACTGTGAATACCATCTTATACGATCAGGAGTTGGAGGCCACCAGACAGTTACTTCTTGATTTGGAGGCTGTAGGAGTTGATGCCATTCTTGTTCAGGATATGGCAGTTCTACAGCTTGCTGCTGGTACATCCCTGACACTTCATGCCTCCACGCAGACAGACAACCGCACGCCAGAAAAGGTGAGATGGCTGAAGAGTCTTGGATTCTCCCGCACTGTCTTGGCACGTGAACTCTCTGTCGAGGAGATCGCCAGGATCCATGCGGAAGTGCCTGATATGGATCTGGAGGTGTTTGTCCACGGGGCCCTGTGCGTCAGCTATTCAGGACTCTGCTATGCCTCCCAGAATACTTTCTGCCGGAGTGCTAATCGAGGGGAGTGTGCTCAGTTCTGTCGGATGCGCTTCTCCTTACAGGATGCTGATGGCAGGGAGATTGAACGGGAACGTTATCTGCTCTCCCTGAAGGATATGAACCAGAGTGAGCATCTGCAGGAACTCATCGAGGCTGGCGCCACCTCCTTCAAGATCGAGGGACGCCTGAAGGATGCTGCCTATGTGAAGAACGTCACGGCTGCCTACAGCCAGCGGCTGGACGCCATCATCCGTCAGCATCCCGAACAATATTGCCGCGCTTCATTGGGACGTTGCGAATACACCTTTACCCCTGACCTGAACCGTACGTTCAACAGAGGATACACCTCTTATTTCATCCATGGCCGTCAGCCTGATATCGCCTCTTTCGATACACCGAAGGCAGTGGGTGAGTTCGTGGGTACCGTGAAGGAGATCCGTGGCGATTCGTTCAATGTGGCAGGTGTGGCGCGTTTTACCAATGGTGACGGTCTTTGTTTCCAGAACGAGGAGCATCAGCTGGAAGGATTCCGTGCCAATCGTGTGGAAGGTAACCGTATCTTCCCCTATAAGATGCCTCATGGTCTTCGTCCAGGGATGCGCTTGTATCGGAATAATGATCAGGAGTTTGAAAGGCTTCTCTCAAGCCAGAGCGCACGTCGTAGGATTCCTGTTCGTCTTTCCCTGCAGGCCGTTGATGGAGGCTTTGAGTTGTCTGCCGAGAGAACAGGATCTTCTTGCAAAGTGTTCCTGTCTCAGGCTCATCAGAAGGCCCAGAAGTCACCACGGGAGAATCTCGTTCGACAGTTGACGAAGTTGGGCGACACGATCTACGAATGTCAGCAGCTGGATATCCCTGCCGACTTCGACTACTTCATCCCCAACAGCCAGCTCTCAGAGCTCCGTCGTCGTCTGGTGGAGAACCTGAACTTAGTGCTGGGGTCAGGCCCCAAGATAAAAAACTTAGTGTTGGGGCCTGACCCCAGCACTAAGTTTTACCCTTATCCCTACCTCTATAATATCTCCAACCGTCTATCGCAGGCTTTCTATGGTACTGACGATCTGACAGCCTATGAGCTGAAGGGTGGGGAAGGTCCGATCATGCAGTGTCGTCATTGTATCCGCTATAGTCTCGGCTATTGTGTGAAACACGGTGGCAAGCGTCCTCAGTGGCGTGAGCCTCTCTCTATGGTCTTGGGCGACGGTCGTCGCTTCCGTCTTGAGTTCAATTGTAACCATTGTCAGATGAATGTGTATGGAAGCGAAAAGTAAGATAGTCATCCTATTCACCCTCTGCGTCTCGTTCCTCACTTCGTGTTACAACAAAGGACCGGTCACGCCTGATGCCTGGGATCTCACTAAACAGCAGCTTGACTCCATATCCTTCTATACCACCCATCACTATACCCAGAACTACAATTTCGTCGTGACGGGCGACTCTTTGGTTGTCGTGGCTCAGGAGCCCGGGGCCATGGCTGTGCCGGATGTCGTTTCTGTAGAGATGCAGTCTGAGGTTGGGGAACAACAGAAGGACTCCATCACGCTCTACAGACACGAGCGGATTGTTGTGGCTGATATTGCGACGGTACCTACGGATACCATCGATTCTGTATGGGTGAAGGTGGCACGTGACCAGTTGACCTTCGGCTGGATCCATGAGAGTGAGTTGTTGGCAGAGGTGTCTCCCGATGATCCGATCAGTCAGTTCATCGATTTCTTCTCTGATGCCCATCTGTTGATCTTCCTGGCTTTCTGTGTAGTGATTGTGGCTGCCTATGCCATCCGCCGTCTGTTACGAAGGGGAGCGAAGATCGTGCACTTCAACGATATCCCCTCGTTCTATCCCACGGCTCTTTGTCTGTTGGTGGCTTCTGCAGCAGTCCTCTACAGTTCCATCCAATTGTTTGGTGCAGAGACCTGGCGCCATTTCTACTACCACCCGTCGTTGAATCCTTTCGCGCTGCCTTTCTGGCTGGGGTTGTTCGTCACATCCGTGTGGGCCATCATCATCGTGGCCATCGCTACTGTCGATGATGTCACCCGTTATCTGCCCATGGGTGGCGCCATACTATATCTTGGCGGACTGGCTGCCATCTGTGCCGTCTGCTATGTCGTGTTCAGCATCACCACCCTATACTATATAGGCTACCCGTTACTGGTAGCCTACTATGTCTTTGCCATCCGTCGCCTCTTGCGGCAGGATCGTCTCTGATCAGTCCTCCAATGGTGCCTCTTTCAACTGTTCCAAGGCTCGGCAAAGCTGGTCAGGGCAGGAGGTTCCCTTGGCACCGCAACGGATACCGTCGAGCTTCTTGATCACATCATCAATCTGCTGTCCGCGTACCAGTTGGCTGACCCCCTGGAGATTGCCATTACATCCTCCGAGGAAGAATACTTGCTGGATCACATTGTTCTCATCGGCCGTCACGTCAATCATACGTGAACATGTGCCTTTAGTCTCGTACTGTATATGTTTTGTTTTCATGCCGCAAAGATAGTGTTTTTTCGGTAATTATCCTAAAAAATGAAAAAAAATCTACGGAGTAGCAAGTTCTTTCGATAAATATGCATACCTTTGAGCAGACTATTAAGATTATCATCATGAAGAAAAGTATTATTCTGATCATTAGCCTCGCCACAGGTTTGATTGCCGTTAAAGCCCAGACAGGTGGCATTTCTAAGGAGATGCTGAGTGAGATCCAAAAAGAGCAGTCGGCATCACCTGCCAATCGTGCCATCCATAATGCCATCGCTGCCAATAGTATCGATGCCTTGGCGAAGAACCACCAGAATGCGGGTGCGTTTGACACATGGTTCAGTGTCGAGACAAAATCGCAGTCCATCACAGACCAGAAATCCTCTGGTCGTTGCTGGATGTTCAGTGGTCTTAACGTGCTGCGTTCCAATTTTACTCAGAAGGCTGACTCGCTCAGTATATCTTTTTCTCAGGCTTACCTCTTCTTCTGGGATCAGTTGGAGAAGGCAAATCTTATGCTCCAGGGTGTCATAGACACAGGTAAGAAGCCTATTGATGATCAGCGGGTGCAGTTTTTCTTCAAGAGTCCCATTGGCGATGGAGGTACATTCTGCGGTGTGGCTGACCTGACGGAGAAATATGGGCTTGTACCAACGGAGGTGATGCCCGAGACGTATTCCACTGACAACACCTCGAAAGCCCGTTCGCTGATAGCCTCGAAGCTCCGTGAATATGGTCTTCATTTGCGCGACATGGTGGCCAAGGGCAGAAGTGCTTCTGATATCAAAAAGGAAAAGACCAAGATGCTGGGACAGATCTACCGTATGCTCCAACTGACCATCGGCGAGCCGCCCCAGACATTCACTTACGCCTTTAAGGACAAGAGTGGAAAGGCTGTAGGTCCTGCCAAGGAATATACGCCGCAGTCGTTTTTCCAGGAGGTTGTGGGCGGCCCCATCAACGGCTCGTTTATCATGGCGATGAACGATCCGCGCCGACCTTATTACAAGACCTATGAGGTGGAGTACGACCGTCATACCTACGACGGCCACAACTGGAAATACGTGAACCTGCCGATGGAGGATATTGAGCAGATGGCGATCGCATCCTTGAAGGACGGACGTAAGATGTATAGCAGTTATGATGTGGGTAAGTTCCTCGATCGTCAGCGCGGTTATGCCGACACGGAGAACTTCGACTATGAGGCTCTTTTCGGCACTACTTTCGGCATGGACAAGGCGCAGCGTATCTCCACCTTCGACAGTGGTTCCACCCATGCCATGACGTTGACGGCCGTGGATCTCGATGCCGAGGGCAAGGCCATCAAGTGGAAGGTAGAAAACTCCTGGGGAGCCTCCTGGGGGCAGCAGGGTTGTCTGATCATGACTGACCGCTGGTTCCGTGAGTATATGTTCCGTCTGGTGGTCAATAAGAAATATGTACCTGAGCATATCCTCAAGGTGTATGATACCAAGCCTATTATGGTGATGCCTGAGGATCCGCTTTTCCTGCCGGATTTATGATAGACGAGACATGAAGCCTGCTCTGATTTTCCAGCAGTATATCTGGCTCATCAACACGCTGAGGCGGCATGGACGGATGACCCTCGACGAGCTCAGCCGGCGATGGGTAGAGGACGAGGTGGCTGATGGCAATCCGCTCTCTCGCTCCTCGTTCAACCGTCATCGTGACGCCATCCTCGACATGTTTGGCATTGTCATCGAGTGCGACACTAATTACAGGTACTATATCTATAATCCCGAGGTGCTCGACGATGATAGTCTGGAGCGTTGGATGCTCTCCACGCTCACGGTGGGAGGCGTGCTCTCTGACAGTGTCTCGCTGAAGGAGCGCATCATTCTGGAGAGCGTGCCTGCTGGTGAGGAGTTCCTGCAGACGATCATCCGCGCCATCAAGGCTGGGAAGAAGATCATGATGGGCTATCGCCGTTTTGGGGCCGACAGTCAGGAAAGGATCGTCGCGCCCTACGCCCTTAAGCTCTTCCACCAGCGCTGGTATCTGCTCGCCTTCACAGGCCGCCACTATGCCATCTACAGCCTCGACCGTATGCTGTCCGTCTCGCTGACGGAAGAGAGCTTTGAGATGCCGGAGGAATTCTCGCCCCAGCAGTATTTCGCCGAGTATTTCGGGGTGCTGACGGACGATACCCCGATGGCGCACGTCGTCGTCCGCACCTACGGCAAGACGGCCAACTACTTCCGCACGCTGCCCCTCCATCAGTCGCAGCGCGAGGTAGCCACCACAGCCGACTATACGGACTTCAGCTTTGACATCCGTCCTACAGCCGACTTCATCGGCGAATTGCTCTCTTTCGACTCCGGCCTCGAAGTGCTTGAGCCCAAAGAACTTCGCCATCAGTTTCAGCAGCAGGTGGAGACTATGCTCCAGCGATATAAAACTCAATAGATCAAAAAGATATGAAAGATAATAGTCAAGAGATATTTCCCCTCGTAGATGAAGAGGGACGTGTGATCGGCTCTGTCACTCGTGGCGAGTGCCACAATGGTTCACGACTGCTGCACCCCGTGGTCCATCTCCATGTGTTCAACGCCCGTGGTGAGGTCTATCTGCAGAAGCGTCCAGAGTGGAAGGACATCCAGCCAGGCAAGTGGGACACCAGCGTAGGTGGCCACATCGACTATGGTGAGACTCCAGAATTGGCATTAGTAAGAGAGGCTCGCGAAGAACTCGGCATCACCGACTTCACGCCAGAGCGGGTAGGGCAGTACGTCTTTGAGGGCCTTCGTGAGCGTGAGTTCGTCTATGTCCATCGTACCTCCTATGACGGCCCCATCAATCCCTCTGCCGAGGAACTCGATGGTGGCCGTTTCTGGACCCTTGATGAGATCCGTGTCGCTATCGGCCAGAACATCCTCACCCCCAACTTTGAGAGCGAGTTCCAACGATTCTTTCTGTAGTTAATTAATATTCTTTAACAGAAATATTCCTGGGGTGTACCGACTTCTGGTACACCCCGTTTCTATCTTTGCCCCCGATAACATAATTGTAGAACCTAAAAAGATGTAAGTTATGACTGGATTATTTCTGATTTTTGTAATGGCGATTGCCCTCGGCAGTCTGATGAATGGTTATGTGAAAGTGCTGAATCATGCTGACGCGAATCATTGATCGTTCCCTCTCAGCCCTCTTCCGCATGGCCGACTACGTTACCAGTTGGTGCCCTCTCTCCAAAGGTGTCCCCACTGGTAACAATCCTCATAGTTCCATCATTCGCTTCTCCAAAGAAGATGTGTTGATGGATTAAAATAAATATGGTATTATTTGGCAGATACGAATTATTTGACTATCTTTGCACAAACTTAAAACTATTATCCGAGCGTGAAGACTGAGAAACAAATGGCTGCGGCAGCTGCGGAATTTGCAGCACGATGGGAAGGCAAAGGTTATGAACGAGGCCAGAGCCAGTTGTTCTGGGCTGATTTGTTGACTAATGTTTATGGCGTGGAGAACCTGACAGAGTTCCTTTGTTATGAGGAACAGGTGGCCTCAATGGTTGATTCCACGAACTTCATTGACGTACACATACCATCGACAAAAGTGCTCATAGAGCAGAAATCCATCAATATCGACTTGCGCAAGCCTATTAAGAAGGGTGATGGCTATATTACTCCGTTTCTGCAGGCAAAGCTATATATTGTCAACATGCCTCAGCACGAGCACCCCAAATGGGTGGTGACATGCAACTTCAAGTCTTTTCTGATTTATGACATGAATCAGCCTAATAGTGAGCCAGAAGAGATTTTGCTGAAGGACTTTGGAACGGAGTACTATCGCCTGAAGTTCCTCGTCGATGCACAGAGCGAACATATCAGCAAGGAGATGGAAGTGTCGATGCAGGCTGGCGAAATAGTGGGCCAGATATACGATGCTTTGAAGAAACAGTATGATGACAATTCACCAGAAGCCTTGCGTTGGCTCAATATCCTTTGTGTCCGTATTGTATTCTGTCTTTATGCGGAGGATGCAGGTGTCTTCACTAGAGATCAGTTCCACGACTATCTTATAAGCTATGATACAAGAGATATGCGTAATGCGCTTATACGTCTCTTTGAAGTGCTTAATACACCAACAGAGAAGCGCAGTCGTTATCTGATGGATGACCTAAAAGCATTCCCATATACCAATGGTGGATTATTTGAAGAGCAGATAGAAATACCGCAGTTTACTGACGAGTTGCGTGAGGTGTTACTGCATAATGCCAGTCTTGACTTCGATTGGAGCAAGATATCTCCCACCATCTTTGGTGCGGTGTTCGAATCAACGCTTAATCCAGAGACACGTCGCAGTGGTGGTATGCATTACACTTCGATTGAGAATATCCATAAGGTAATCGATCCGCTCTTCCTGAATGACCTGCGCCAAGAATATGATACGATACTCGAAGAAAAAGTCGAGAAACAGCGCCAGAAGAAACTTGATGCCTATCAGGAGAAATTGGCATCGCTAACATTCCTCGATCCTGCGTGTGGAAGTGGTAATTTCCTCACAGAGACATACCTATCGCTACGACGGTTAGAAAACGAGGTTATTCGTGCCAAGTATCATGGTCAGACGATGATGGGTGCCTTTGTGAATCCTATTAAAGTTAGCATCCAGCAGTTCTATGGCATTGAGATCAACGACTTTGCCGTCACTGTGGCCACAACTGCACTTTGGATTAGCGAGGCCCAGATGCTGGCAGAGACGGAGCGCATCGTAAAACAGGATATCGACTTCCTGCCGCTGAAGCCCTATCACAATATTCGAGAGGGCAACGCCCTCCGCATGGATTGGGATATTATTGAGATTCCCTCAGACATTCCGACCATTTATGCCAACAATGTCCATCTGATCATTGAGCCTGAATCTATGAAGGCTAGTGAGCCGATTGTTGAGTTTGATGAAATCAATGTGGTGACTCATCGATTCGATGGTGAAGCTAAACCTGACAAGCAACGCTATCAGGTCAGCTATGACTATATCATCGGCAATCCCCCATTTGTGGGGGCAAGAATGATGGCACAAGGCAGTTCACAGAAGAAAGATGTAGAGGACTTGTTTGGCAAGATTAAGGATGTTCAAGATCTTGATTATGTTTGCTGTTGGTATAAAAAAGCTGCTCAACTCATGCATAAAACACATACGAAAGCTGGCTTCGTTTCAACAAACAGTATCTGCCAAGGCTCTCAAGTTCCTATTTTTTGGAATGTTCTCCTGAACGACTTCCATGTGCATATTAATTATGCCTATCAGACGTTTAAGTGGAATAGCGAGGCCAGTGAAAAGGCTGCCGTTCATTGTGTTATTATAGGTTTTAGCACTGATGAAGATAAGAACAAATACCTGTTCACATCAAGTGGGAAGATGCAACAAGTGAGCAATATCAGCCCCTATCTGTTTGAAGGTGACAACACATTTGCCGTTAGTCAGAAAACTCCGCTTTGCGATGTTCCACAGATGAACTTTGGCAATCAGCCACGCGATGGAGGGCATTTTGTGTTGTCAGAGGAAGAAAAGAACGAGTTGATACAGCAAGAGCCTTCAATAGAAAGATGGATACATCCCTATATTGGTGCAGAGGAATTCATTAAGCAGAAGTCACGTTATTGTTTATGGCTACGCGATGCTCAACCAACAGATATCAAGCAGAGCAAGATACTATACGAAAGAGTTCAGGCTGTTCGCGAATTCAGATTGGCTTCTTCTGCCAAGACTACTCAGGGCTATGCAAAAGTTCCACAGTTGTTTGCTCAAATCACACAGCCAGAGGGAGTAGACTATCTGTTGGTTCCTTCCGTTTCTTCTGAACGTAGGAGATATGTACCTATTGGTTTCATGAAATCGGATGTGATATCATCTAATGCTGTCCAAATTATACCCAATGCTACTCTCTATCATTTTGGTGTTCTTACCTCTAATGTTCACATGGCGTGGATGCGAGTTGTTTGTGGAAGATTGAAGAGCGATTATCGCTATAGTAAGGAACAAGTATATAATACGTTCCCTTGGCCAAGCTCAACGGAGGTGCAGAAAGCAAAGATAGAACAGACTGCTCAAACCATTCTCGATGCCCGTGCCAAATACACAGGCACATCTTTGGCTGACCTTTATGATGAAGTAACAATGCCTGCAGACCTTCGCAAAGCCCATAAGGATAATGACCGAGCCGTTATGCAGGCATATGGTTTCAGTTCTAAGATTACAGAAGACCAAGAGTCTTTGATTGTTGCAGAACTATTCAAACGATATCAAGAACTTACGAAATAGATATGAGAAATAACCCCAAAGTAACAATCTCTGCGATATTCCATCTCTCAGAGAAATATTTCGATCAGTACGTTGAAAGTGACCTCAACCTGTCTCCAGAACAGAACGAGGCGAGCTTTCGTGATTTTGTGAACCAATACTATAGCTCATTGTATTGGGGGAAGCCTATATCTCTTCTTATAAATCCTAACGCCCCTCTTTTTTAATTTTTGGACCCTTCTATTATGCCACAATTCTCAGTAGATAGCAGAACAATTGACAATGTTATCGGTTATATCAATAATGGTCAGATTTCTATTCCTGAAATTCAGAGGCCATTTGTTTGGGATGGATCAAAGATTCGTGATCTCATAGATTCTTTGTACAATGGTTTCCCTGTTGGTTATCTTATCGTTTGGCAAAACCCAAACATGAAAGACAAACAGGGAAATCTCACAAGTGGCAAGATGATAATGATTGACGGACAGCAACGTGTTACGGCTATCATGACGGCCCTTGTGGGTATGAAAGTTCTTGATAAGGACTTTAATGAGAAAGTTTATAAGATAGCTTTCAACCCTTTTGCTCAGAATGATGAATCTAAATTTGAGGTGCAGAGTGCTGCAATTCTGAAAGACAAACGTTGGATTCCAGATATAGCAGAGTTATTCAAACCAGAATTCAATTCATGGGACTTTGTGGAATCCTTCTGTCAGGCTAATCCTGATATGGAACGCCCCAAACTTAGTTCCCTGATTCAAAATGTTATCAACATCAAGAACTGTCCTATTGGTATTATACGCCTTTCTGAAGGACTGTCAATTGACGAAGTAACTGAGATCTTTATTCGGATCAATAGTCAGGGAAAAGCCCTGACACAGGCAGATTTTGTCATGTCAACAATTGCTGCTGATGAAAAGTATGGTGGTAACATGCTACGGAAGGCAATTGATTACTTTAGTCATTTAGCTGTCAGTCCAGAGTTTATAAACAAAATAAGCCAAGATACAGACTTTGTCGCTTCAGAATACTATAACCTGATAAAATGGGTAGCTAACTATCACTTCAGTATCTATACTCCCGTTTTTGATGATGTACTGAGAACATCGTTTATGACACAGTATTATCGTGGCAAACTTGCAAACCTGACAGACTTGCTACATGGTAGAAACTTTGAGACACGCTCGTTTGAGGAAACTATCCAAGAGGATACCTTTGTTAAGTTCACGGATGGCGTCAAGGATTATTGTAATGAATATATCCTGAAGCAGTTTTTTGATACCATCAAACAAGCTGGTTTTGTCTATTCCAGACTTGTCAAAGGAAGAATGGCATTAGACTTTGCATATACTTTATTCATCAGGTTGAGGAAAGACAATTCTATCGAGAAGCTTAAAGTTCCACACTATGTACAAAGATGGTATGTCATGTCTGTCTTGACTGGCCGTTATGTGGGCTCTCCTGAAACTCAGATGGAAAGAGATTTGAGGGCAATTAACGATAGAGGTTTTATGCGCTATTATAATGAGGTAATGGCTAACTTAGCGGAAACCTTCTGGGAAGTGACTTTACCACAGCAGTTAGAGACATCTTCTTCTACTTCGCCCGCATTTACTGTATATCTTGCTGCTCAGTGTAAACTCAACGACGATTCTTTCTTATGTCCAGGTGCTAAAGTGAGGGATTTGTTAGAGACAGCAGACATTCATCACTTGTTCCCCAGAAAGTATTTGCAAGATGCTGGTATCAATAATGTGGTACGCTATAATCAGGTAGCGAATTATGCTGTACTGTCTAAGCCAGTCAACATTGCTATTGGAATGAAATCCCCCAACGTCTATATGAAAGAGGTTTATGAGGCTTGTATGAATGGGAATGAATCGAAATACACGACCATTTCGAGTTCTGATGATCTGATTAACAATTGCAGAACGAATTGTATTCCGATGGAATTTAAGGATATGAGTTCAGTTGATTATGATAGTTTCCTTGAGAAGCGAAGGTCGTTAATGGCTCAGAAAATCAAAGAATACTTCTATAGTTTGTAATATGGAAACAAAGATACCTCATACGAAGAATGAAGCCTTTGCTCAGTTGGATGCGATGCTGAGTGAGAAGGATAAGAAGGAGTTGGTATCGCGTGATGCCATAGAGTTCCATTTCTGTAAATAAACACAAAATAGGGAAATCATCTCGCAGAAATAGGGTTTTCCCCATAGGATTATTGGATATTTTTCTCACCTTTGCAACGTCAAATCTTTTAAAAATGATGCTTATGAAAGAAAATCGTATTATTGCATCGGCCCTCATTGCGGTGGGCGTTGCGGTTATGGGCTTGTTTATCAAGGCTGGCATCGACAACTTTGCCAACAAGGATCGTAAGGTTACCGTCAAGGGACTTGCTGAACGCGAGTTGCCTGCAGATAAGGTGACGTGG
>JAGCPV010000087.1 GCA_017965475.1 Prevotella sp. | reverse complement strand
TGTTCTGACAGCCAGCGATTGGTCTTCCCTTGTTCTGCTAAGGCTGCTTTTAGCCTGTTTAGCATCATATTCTGTTGATTGTTCGACATAAATCAATGATTATTTTGCTGCAAATATACAAAAAATATCAGATATTATCGTGTTTTTGATGTTTTTTATTAGAAATACACATAAATAGGCGTTTATTTACACCACCTTTAGAACTCAAACGAGATGGCAGAATTGGGAATAAAGGCACTATAAAACTAACAAAACTTCAAGTCGTTTCGTTTCCCAACGGGATCATAAAGGAATCGCAAGCATTTTCAGCTTGCGATTCCTTTTGTGTTAGAAAGTTAGCGGCGAGGCGCTGGATGGTTGCTGTGGCCATGCTTCGGAGCTGGAGCCTTGGGGGCTGGCTTCTTCGGAGCGGGACCATGCTTTGGCGCAGGACCTGCAGGACCGTGTCCAGGCTTCGGAGCGGGATGAACAGCTACCGGACGATAGAGATGCTCCGTGCGGAGGAACTTATCGTACTGGTGGGCGGTGAGCACACCACGCAGCATGTGGTTGCGGTGCTTCCAGTTCATGCCGTAGGCATGGCTGTGATGATTGACACTGCGCAGGTATTCGAAATTGATGTCATAGACGGCATCATACTGGGCGGGCATCAGGTGGAGCTCACGCGTCATCTTGTCAGTCAGATACATGGCTTCGTTGCGGGCCTCTGCGTATGTGAATGCTTTGGCGGAGATGGCTATCGTCATCATCATCACCAGGGTCATCATCTTCTTCATAATCTTACAGTTTTAAATTGTTAGACATTCTGTTTCTTAATCACACTGCAAAGGTAGGGATTATCTGGGCTCTTTCAAAGGGATTGTCCCTAAAACGACGGGCGCGAATCCCTAAACATTCGTGGGGTTTCCCCCCTGCCGCTTGCGGATATGATCATTTTCTGATGCTCTGAGACAATAAATTCATCCACTTTTTTCTTGCTTAATCGAAATTTTCGTACCTTTGCACCCGATGAATAAGTTTTGTATCCTTGTGTTGTCATTCCTAATGGCATCGTTGCACCAGATGGGGGCTACCACTATCTGGCAGGGAAATGAGCCCATCAATGGGAGTGAGGGATGCAGCATATCCATCGAATCATCTTGTTTCTCCAATATGCAGGTAGCCGATATCCTACGGCTATCCATCATCTTCACGGGTCAGACGAAATATCCGCAGATCTCTCTCCGCAATGGAACATGGAAGGATCTGGCCGGTACCCCTGGCACAGGACTTGAGGAAGGGATGACACAGGTGGATTATTACGTCAGCCAGCTCATGCTTGACGATATCCTGGAGAACGGACTTATCATCACAGGTATCGGCTATACGCTTACTGCCGTTGATATCATCGAAGGCAAGGGGGCTGCAGGCTATGAACATGCGGTTTGGATAGGCCATACCGTCTTTCCTTCCGACTGGTCCGTCACCCAGCAGTTGCCAGGGTCCTGCTTCGTCGATGCCGCCATGGGAAAAGTGCTTCGTCTCTGCTATCAGGATCTTCGTCCAGGGGCAGAGGCCATCCTCCGCACAACGAATTGGAATGAATTGCCTGGTATGGATAAATATGCCCAACTCAGTGGCAACCACATAGATATTCCTTTCAATGAGGAGATGCTCGAAGAACTCCATAAAAACGGCTGTTTCGTGCAGGGCATTGGACTCACGCTCACGTCTGTGGAGATCATCAATGAAGAAGACCAGTCCAAACTCCAGACGAACGTGCCTGTGGTCGATGATTGGTTGTGGTTCTCGCCCGATGTGCCAAGGTTCCGTGTCAACGTGGCCAATCCAACCACTGAGACCGTTAATTTCGATATTGTCCTCCGGATTGCCGATGACCTGATGACATTCTATCATGACTATACTTACCCCGAGACACTTGCTGCCGGCGAGACTAATGGCTATGAGTATAGTCCTGATGAGGCTTGGAAGCCTGGCTTCTACCATGCCACCGTGATGGTCGATGGTGAGGCTGTGCGCACCTTCATCTTCGGCTATGATGCTTCAGAGATGATTGTTTCCCCTGACATGCAGGCAGACTTCAATGATTTCTGGAATACCGCCAAGGCCGAACTCGCCCAGATAGAGCCTCAATACACCCTGACAGAACTCACAGACAAAAGCACCTCGAAACGTAAGGTCTATCTGCTGGAGATGAAGTCCGTCCCTGATGGTACAGGCGAGGGTATCGTCCGTGCCTTTTATGCAGAACCCACGGGAGCAGACACCTATCCTGCCATCCTCCATTTCTGTGCCTACGACAGTGGTGGCGGACTCTGGATACCAGGTGGTGACGATAATCCCTCACAGATAGATGTGGTCGTATCCACGCGTGGACAATCCATCAACAACCGTCCTCCTTATACCAATGAATATGGTGATTGGTTTACCTATGGTATCGGCGATAAGGACACATGGTACTACCGTGGTGCTTTCATGGACTGTCTGCGGGCCCTCGATTTCCTCCTGACTCGTGAGAAAGTCCAGCCTCAGAATATATTTGCTGAGGGCGCCAGTCAAGGTGGGGCCCTTGCCATTGCCGTCGCGGCACTGGGTGACGGACATATCAATGCGATCGCTCCCGCCTTGCCGTTCTTGGGCGATCTCCCTCACTTCATTGAACTCGTCGTGTGGGCGGCCAATGTCGTGAGGGGTCATCAGCAGGCTCTCGGCATGAGTGATGCGGAGATTAATGCCATGCTTTCCTATTTTGACACGAAGAACCTGGCAACGCTCGTCACCTGTCCGGTCCTCATGGACTTTTCCCTGCAGGACAGTTCCTGTCCGCCGCATACGACTTGGGCCATATACAACAATCTGGCATCCTTGGAGAAGCGCTATGTGCTGAATCCGGCAATTGGTCATGAGATAGGGGAGACGTGGGTGGCAGAACTCTACAGCTTCTTTGACTCACATCTCAAGTCCGATGTCTCTGGCATCCGAACCCTGCGCACAGATTCCCGTCCGTCAGACGAAGCCATCTACGACCTGCACGGTGTCCGTCACGATGGTACCCTGAGTACCCTTCCTCGTGGTATCTACATCCAGCACGGCCGCAAAATCGTGAAATAATATATGAAAAGGAATCTGATATCTGTACTCTGTTCGCTGGTCTGCCTGACAGCCATCGCCCAGGATCTGCCCAAGGACGGTCCGCTGACCATCCGTCCGATGCTCCAGCAACTCGGAGAACGTCTGCTGAAAGGGAAGACGGGTGCTATTGTGGCCATCAACCCATCCAATGGTGAGATCCTCTGCATCGCGACAAACACGCCCAACGGTAGTGATGTCCGTCAGGCGATCGGTAAGCCGAATGCCCCTGGCTCCACCTTCAAGACCGCTCAGGCCCTGACGCTGCTTTCGGAGGGTATCATCACCCCGGAGACCACCGTGGAGTGTGTCAACGGCATCACGGACGGCAATATCAAGGTGGGCTGTCATAAGCACCGTTCACCCCTGGCCCTGAAGGATGCACTGGCGCAGTCGTGTAACACATGGTTCCTGATGACCTTCGCCTCGATGATCAACGACGATTTTATGTATGAGTCGAAGGAAGAGGCCATCACGACATGGCGCAGTTATATGCAGTCGATGGGACTTGGTGGTCCGATGCATATTGATATACAAGGTGAACAGGGTGGGCTCCTGGCTGGGGCCGACTATCTGAACCGTCGCTATAAGGAAGGCTGGGATGGTAAGACCATCTGGTGGGCTGGCATGGGACAGGGTGATGTCACCTGCACCCCCTTACAGCTCTGCAACCTCGCCGTGACGATTGCCAATCGTGGCTGGTACTATGTGCCCCATATCCATAAGGAGACGAAGAACCAGCGCTACCTCACCAAACGACAGACGAAAGTATCTCCCGAGGCTTATCCCGTGGTCATCGAAGGGATGCGTCTGGCCGTGGAGAAGGGTACGGCTACCTGTATCAAGACCACCTATCCCATCTGTGGCAAGACGGGTACCATTGAGAACCCCGGTGAGGATCATTCCGCCTTCATCGCTTTTGCCCCGATGAACGACCCGAAGATCGCTATTGCCGTCTATGTGGAGCATGGTGGCTTTGGGGCAGACCTGGCAGCGCCGATGGCGGGTCTTGTCATCGAACAATACCTGAAGGGAAAGCTCTCGACGGCTTCAGAAGACAAGGCTAAACGTATAGAAAACAAGAAAATCAACCGCGAAAAGTAAGTTTTTCCCTCTTATTTTTGTCTATTTGGCAGATTTCATGTACCTTTGCCGACGCAAGTACCATAATTTACTTTAACTAATGACAAAATGAAACGAAAAACTTGCAATTTCCGGACACTGGCAGTGATGCTGGCAGTGTTCAGTAGTGTCGCTGCCATGGGACAAAACCAGCAGCAGAAGAACAAAGAGACAGATTGGTTAAAAGACTTCACCAGTCGTATCACGCTCAATGGTTATGCACAGGGAGGCTGGTCGTACCAGAATCCCAACGGTAAGGCAACCAACTCCTACAACCTTAAACGTACGCTGCTATGGGCAAAAGCACGTATCACTGACCGCTGGTCGTTTATGTTTATGCACGACTTCTCCAGCGTCGTCCAGGAATACTACACCGATTACAGAATCTCCAACGATAATTCCCTGACCGTCCGTCTGGGACAGTTCAAGCATTCCTATTCGATGGAGAATCCCCTTTCGCCAACACAACTCGAACTCATCGACGTCTATTCACAGGCGGTACTCTATCTCGCCGGTGAAGGACCTGACCCCCTGAATGGTGTGAACTATGGTCGTGACATGGGTCTGGATATCTATGGCGACCTCTTCAATGGATTCCTACATTATGATCTCGCCCTGATGAGTGGACAGGGTATCAACCGTAAGGATCAGAACAACCAGAAAGACTTTATCGCCAAACTCGAAGTACGTCCGATGCCAGGGCTACGCTTCGTGGCCTCAGGTTACCTTGGCACGGGCTGTGCTGTGGGAACGGCTGCATGGAACCCTGACATCAAGGTTGGCGACAACTACAAGCGAAACCGTTACAGTGTAGGTGCAGAATATAAATCAGCACCCTATTCACCTGCAAAATATAAGGAAGCCCGTCCTCTGAGTGTCCGAGCCGAATGGCTTGGTGGTGAGGATGGAGAGGTAGGTAGCCGTGGTGGCTATGTGACGACCTCTATCCCCGTGGTGGATGCCCTCGACATCGTGGCCAGTGGTGAGACCTTCGATCGTAATACGAAGGTGGATGGCTGGGATCAGACGAATCTCACGCTGGGTCTGCAGTATTGGTTCTATAAGAAGTGCCGTGTGCAACTGCAATACACCCGTTGCCTCTGTGGCGAGAATATCAGTTCAAAGGATTATGATTGGCTTCAGGCCCAAGTTCAAGTAGCGTTTTAATTATGATTATAAAAGTTCTTTTGACCATCATTTTCCTGGTCGTGATGGTAGGCGTGGGTGTCTATTCACGCAAGCAGGCCAGCAGTGTTGACGGTTTTGTGTTAGGTGGACGCGCGGTGGGTCCCTGGCTTACGGCCTTCGCCTTCGGAACGTCTTATTTCTCGGCAGTGGTCTTCGTGGGCTATGCCGGGCAGTTCGGTTGGAAATACGGTATGTCGAGTGCCTGGATTGGTATTGGTAATGCCATCATCGGCTCGCTCCTGGCGTGGATCATCCTGGGTCGCCGTACGAAGCTGATGACCCAGCATATCGAGTCGCGCACGATGCCCGATTTCTTCGGCACCCGTTTTAGTGATCAGGGCTTGCGCGTGGCTGCCTCGATCATCGCCTTCGTGTTCCTGATCCCTTATACTGCAGGTGTCTATAGTGGTATCTCCCGCCTCTTCGAGATGGGCTTCGATATCCCTTATGAGTACTGTGTGGTCATCATGTCAATCCTCACGGCCGTCTATGTGATCATCGGCGGCTATAAGGCAACGGCCATGAACGACTTCATCCAGGGTATCATCATGCTCTTCGGCATTGTGGCCGTGATCCTCGCCGTGCTCAACGCACAGGGTGGACTGACGGCTGCCATCGACAAACTCGCCGTGATCCCCTCCGATACTGATCCTTCTGTGAACGGTGGCTTCGCCTCATGGTTCGGTCCTGATCCTTGGGGCCTGCTGGGTGTGGTGATCCTGACATCACTGGGTACGATGGGTCTGCCCCAGATGGTGGGTAAGTTCTACTCCATCACTGACGAGAGTGCCATCAAGCGTGGTACGGTCATCTCGACCATCTTCGCCTTCATCGTGGCTGGTGGTTGTTATTTCCTGGGTGGCTTTGGTCGTCTGTATGACCCTGTGATCAACGAGGCTACGGGTAAGATCGCCTTCGACTCCATCGTGCCCGCCATGCTCGTCACCCTACCCGACGTGCTCATCGCCCTCGTGGTGCTGCTCGTGCTCTCGGCTTCGATGTCCACGTTGGCCTCACTGGTGCTGACATCTTCCTCGACGATGACCCTCGACCTGATCTACCGCGACAAGAAATCCCTGCCCGGTGAGGTGGAGGATGGTACCATCGACGATATCGTGGCCGAGAAGATCGAGCGTCGTAAGGTGGTGGTGATGCGTGTGCTGATCATGTTCTTCATCGTGATCTCCCTGCTCATCGCCCTGAATCCCCCGACGTTCATCGCCCAGCTCATGGGTATCTCCTGGGGTGCACTGGCTGGTGCCTTCCTCGCACCGTTCATGCTCGGTCTCTACTGGCGTGGTGTCACCACAGCCTCTGTCTGGGCCTGCTTCATCTGGGGCGTGGGACTCACCGTCATCAATATGCTCGTTGGCAACCCCATCAACCCCATCAACTGCGGTGCCATTGCCATGGTGGGTGGCTTCCCGGTGGTATGGATCGTCAGCCTCCTGAGCAAGAAACTTCCCAAACAGACCGTCGATACGATTTTCGAGTGCTATAAGTAGTTTGCAACCCGATTGCAGAAAATGTGCCGTACCTTTGCAGCGTGAAACAAATAAAACTGCAAAGATATGGCACATTTACATGAACATCATTGCGAGAGCTGCTCAAACCATGAGCACGAGCATCATCATGAGCATGAACATCACCACGAGCATTCGCTGAAGAAACAGCTCTGGCTGATCATTGTCACCGCTGTTCTCTTGGTCATTGCTTTCTTCATTGAACACAGCAATACTATTCACTTGTCCAAGTGGCAGCTGCTGCTCGTCTATATCGTACCTTATTTATTAATAGGCCACGATACCTTGAGGGAGGCTGTGGAGGGTGTCCTCCATGGCGACGCTTTCAATGAGCACTTCCTCATGTCCATCGCCACCATCGGTGCTCTCTGCATCGGATTCCTGCCCGGTGCCGAGACAGAGTTCCCTGAGGCCGTCTTTGTGATGCTCTTCTTCCAGGTCGGCGAGCTCTTCGAGGGTTATGCCGAGGGCAAGAGCCGCGACAGCATCGCCCATCTGATGGACATCAGGCCCGATGTGGCCCATCTGGAGCGGGGCGACGTCAGCCCTGAGGCGGTCGCCGTGGGCGAGACTATCATCATCCGCCCAGGTGAAAAGGTGCCGCTCGACGGTGTGATCATCGAGGGCTCGTCAGCCTTGAATACCGTTGCCCTGACGGGTGAGTCGCTGCCTCGCGAGGTCGCTGAAGGCGACGAGGTCATCTCTGGCTGCGTCAATCTCTCCGGTGTCATCCGTGTGCGCACCACGAAGGTCTTCGGCGAGAGCACCGTCTCGAAGATCATCAGTCTCGTGGAGAACGCTGGTGAGAACAAATCTAAGAGCGAGACCTTCATCACCCGTTTCGCCCGCGTCTATACCCCAGTCGTGGTCTTTCTGGCCCTCGCCCTGGCCGTCGTCCCGACGCTCTTCGGGGGAGATTTCCCCACCTGGCTCTATCGTGCCCTGATGTTCCTCGTCGTCTCTTGTCCCTGTGCCCTCGTCATCAGCGTGCCGCTCACCTTCTTCGGTGGCATCGGCGGTGCCTCACGGAAGGGTATCCTCGTGAAGGGTGCCAACTACATGGATGTGTTGGCGAAGGTCGATACCGTCGTCTTCGACAAGACGGGCACGCTCACCCACGGCCAGTTTGCCGTCACTGCCGTACATCCCGACGCCTGCAGCGAGCATGAGCTCCTCCACCTCGCCGCCCATGTCGAGCACTTCACGACCCATCCCATTGGAGCTGCCCTGCGCGACGCTTTCCCCGACGAAGCTACCGACGGCTGTGTGGTTTCCGACGTTGAGGAGATCGCCGGGCACGGCATCCGCGCCCGTGTCGGTGAGCAGATGGTCTGCGTGGGTAACACGAAGATGATGGACGCCGTGGGCGCCCGCTGGCATGACTGTCAGCAATGCGGGCACGGTCATCAGTCTGTCGTCGGCACGATCATCCACGTCGCCATCGACGGCGAGTATGCAGGGCATATCGTCATCAACGATCAGGTGAAGGCCGACAGTGCCGAGGCCATTGCTGCCCTCAAGGCCCTTGGCGTCTCGAAGACCGTGATGCTCACGGGAGACCGTCAGGAGGTGGCTGAGAAGGTCGCCGCCGAACTCGGTCTCAGCGAATACCATGCCGAACTCCTGCCCGCCGACAAGGTGGCCCATGTGGAGCGCCTGCTCTCGGAGAAGACTGACGGCGACTGCCTCGCCTTCGTGGGTGATGGCATCAACGACGCGCCTGTACTAGCCCGTGCCGACGTGGGCATTGCCATGGGTGGTCTCGGTTCCGACGCTGCTATCGAGGCTGCTGACGTCGTGCTGATGGACGACAAACCCTCGAAGATCGCCCTCGCCGTCCGCATCGCCCGCCGCACGCTGTCGATAGCCCGTCAGAACGTCTGGTTTGCTATCGGCGTCAAGGTGGCTGTACTCGTCCTCGCCGCCCTCGGCATCGCTACGATGTGGCTCGCCGTCTTCGCCGACGTGGGCGTCACCGTCCTCGCCGTCCTTAATGCCATGCGCGCCCTCCGCTGCTAATTCATGGTGAAGTGAGACCTGTCCCTCCCATCGAAAAACTTTATCTCGGGGCCTGACCCCAGTAGGAGGTTTCTCGCACGCGCGGGCGCGCGGTAGTAAGCAAACTTAGGAAATAACCCGCTCATCCCGCTCATCCCACACGTAAGATTTTTTACTTTAGGTGTAGGATGAGCGGGATAAAAAGTAAGTATAGCAACTATAAATGCGCGCATATATACGCGCGCGTTATGGACAAATTGTTTGACGGATTGGGTGTTGGGTAGAGGTGACCTTCAGCATCCTAAAGGTGCCCTTTACGCTGCTAAAGGTGCCCTTCAGAGTCGTAAAGGTGACCTTCAGGATGTCAGAGGTGACCTCTCAATATGCGTGGTCGTTCAGGATCTCTTCCTTGTCGAGCTTCTTCTTGTCGATGGCGCGCCAGCAGTAGATGATGTAGGCCAGGACGAAGGGTACGAGCAACGAGACGTAGAACATCGTGGTGAGCGTGAACTCCGAGGAGCATGAGTTCTGGAGCGTCAGCGACGACTGGAGATCGGCCGTCGAGGGGTAGTAGGCCGTGTTGTTCCAAGCGCAGCAGAGCAACAGGGCGAGTACGGTGAGTACAGTGCCGATGCCTGCGGGCCAGATGCCGCCGATGTAGTCTTTCGAGAAGATGGTCTTGCCGATGCCATAGAGCACGAGCACCACACCTATCAACAATACGACGAGCAGATACCACATCTCAATGAAGTTGTTCAGGTACTTGTAGGGCTCCATGTAGATCCGTCCGAACTCATCGACGGCGAAGCCCTCCTTCAGCAGCAGATGGACGAGGTAGGCCACAAACAATACCAGGAAGGGTACGGCAGCGCCGATCAGACGCACGCTGCCACGAGAGCGGATATCCTCATCGTTCACATTGTTCATCACGTAGAGGATGCCCAGTACGCGGGCAAGGAACACCACGGCGAAGCCCAGAACGAGCACCCAGGGGTTGAGCAGGGCATCGAGACCATGTGAGGCGTTAGCCCAGCGTGAGATGATCGGGGTGAGGGCACCGGCATCGACGAGGTTGTTCTTCTCGATGATGAAGTTCGAACCCTCGAAAAAGGTGGCGACGGCACCGCCGAGGAGCAGCGGACCGAGGATACCGTTGAGCGTCAGGAAGAACTGGAACGTCTTCGGCCCGAGGATGTTGCCGATCTTATTCTGGAACTCGTAGCTAACGGCCTGGAGCACGAAGGTGAAG
>JAGCPV010000086.1 GCA_017965475.1 Prevotella sp. | reverse complement strand
GGGGCTGCCGTAAGTCCAACCTCCTGCAGCGACTGGATGAGCAGCATATTGATATCTGCATTCGAACCGCTATGCTTCTTGAGGGTCTCCTCTGTCTTCTCTGGCCATAACCGGTATGTGCCGTCCCAATCTACTTTGTCCATCACCAATTTGAACACTGCCGCAGCGCGTTCTTGTTCACTGGTGATCTCATCGATCTTAGCCTCCTTCAGTTCCTTGGCCAGCGGACTGTGGTCATTCAGCTGCTTACCCAGGTCGGGGTCGTCGAGCAACATCTGGTCGATCTGCTCCCACGTCTTGGCATAGTCCAGTGTCATTGTTCCACGCAAACTGTACTGTTTCAGTTCTGCCGTGAGACCGGCACAGTGGTCGTTTGAACACCACACGTAGTCATCCTTCGGCATGGCCATCAGGTTGCGCCCGACACAGATGTAGTGATTGGTGTTCACCACCGTCTGTGCAGCCAGAGGATCACTTTCCAGCTTGTATCTCATCGTACCCTGTGTACAGGTGCAGTTCAGTCGCTGGATGCCGTGCTCTTCCAAGTTGAAGATCAGGTAGTTGGGAATGTCCATATCCAGTTTTGCATACACCACAGGGATCTCCCTCTGGGCAAACCAGTCATGCAACAGCCAGAACAGTTCACTGTGCACACAGTATTCCAGTTCAATCACTGTTCCTACCTTCACGTCGGGTACGGTAAACTCCACCTGATAGTGCTGCTCATCGATCTTTGTCTTCGCGATGTCGCTTTTCTTCAGCACACTCTTCGTCATCTTACCGTTCTCCAGGTTAAAGGCCGTGGCCTTCAGGTCTTCGATGCTCTCGTCTGAGTAGTTGCCCAAGGCATCTTCTATGAACGATCCGCTCTGACTTTCCATATAGGTGTTGGTGTTACCCACATGGAAGGGTATCGATTTCATGGAGAACTTCGAACCGCCCACGTTGTCGGCACTCAGGTTCTTCAGGTAGGGTATCACCACCTTTGCCAGACGCTCGCCCTCTGGCTTCAGCACCTTGATGCGCACTTTCTCCTGGTAGTCCACTAGATAGCCATTGGTCTGTATGGTGTAATTCACGTCTGTCAGTCGACACAGCACTACGGCCTCTGCCTCGGGATCGGCAGCGTATGCAGTCATCTGCAACTCCTCCTTAGTGGGCTTGCCGAATTTCATGTTGATCTCCTGTGCCTGAGCCGTCATACCAGTCCAAGCCAACAGACATAATGATGTCAATAGTTTCAGTTTCATGTTTCTTGATCCTTATTGGTTAATGGGTGCAAATGTGAAGACGAGGTCCTGAAGGGTACAGAGCGACTTCTCCTTTGTGTCGGACTTGAACAGGAAGAAGATGGCGTGCTTGCCTGCGAGATCCTTCTCCTGGGCTTCTTTGGAGATGCCAATCGCTGCGTCCAAGACCTCCTTAACCATGTCGGCCTTCAGGGCGATCTCTCCAATCTTCTTGCCGCCTTGCGACTCCCACGGGCGATCCATCCACACCTCGATGGTGCCGTCGATGCCCTCGGGGATAAGGCGCACAACGAGCATCAGGTTATCCTCCGTAGCCAGCTTGTCGGCATCGAAGTTGAAGTACTTGTAACCCACGATCGACCCGTCGGTATTGTTCACTACGAGGTTCGTGTTGTTCTTCAGGTCGTAAGGCTCGTCGAAATTACTGTCGGTACCATAGCCGGAAGCCACATACGAGCCGTAGTAGGTGTTGTTGGGCCATACGTGCTCAGCCTTCTTCGGTCCCGTGTACCAGCAGCAGATACCTGCCGAGTGACGCTCGAAGGGATCGAGGCCGTTCAGCGCGAAGCCGTTGCTGTTGTACTCCCCCTCGGAGATCTCTACCTTACCGCCTTCACCTTCTTCCACCTTCACCTCGATGGGAGCCACCATGGCTTGACGGGCATACTCGTCGGTACCCGTCTGACGGTGGTAGAACACATACCACTGACCGTTAATCTCACAGATCGAACCGTGGGTGTTGCCATCGGGCGTGGCCGAAGCGATCACCTCGCCCTGCTCATTCTTTTCACGGGCACGACCGTCGATGATGGTTCCGCCATACGTCCAGGGACCCAGAGGTTTGTCACTGTAGGCGTAGGCGAGGGTATAGTTGGATGTGGGCAGTCCAAACTCACCGTCCTTGGTGAAGCGGCTGTAGATAAACACATACTTATCCTTGATCTTGCGTATGCTCGAAGCCTCGAAGAAGCTGAAGATGCCGGGTTCTTCCCTGCCGGAGATCATACCATCCACCAGCTGTGTGCCGGGCTTCACCGTACACATCGTCTCGGGATCAATCTCTGCGGCATACGAGTGTCCGAATCCCCAGTAACCGTAGATCTTACCGTCATCATCCACGAACACGGCGGGGTCGAAGCCATAGATGCCCGTCACCTGATTGGCGTCATCGTCCTTCCAGTTGCATACCTCGAAAGGACCGTCGGGCCTGTCGCTCTTCGCAATCAGTCCGTTGCGGTAGCCTGTCTGGTCGTTGGGGAAGAGCCAATAGGTCTTCTTGCCTGTAGAGTCAGTGGTCATGGTCACGTCGGGTGCATAGAGCACGTCTGCCGTGCCTGCCGAGTCGAAAGGCTCGCCTTTGGCATTTTTATCGACCACGAGGATCACACCGTCGTAGCGCCAATTGTTCAGACTATCGACAGATGCTGACCACACCACCTGGTCCCTGCCGCAATAGGCATCGATCAGGTTGTCGTGCGAACCATAGATATATACGCGCTGCTTTCCGGGGTTGTCGGGATCCTCAAACACATAAGGCTCTCCATCGGGGATATGTTCCCAGAGAGGGAGATAGGGGTTACCAACGGTGGTGAGTTCACTATTGGCAGTCTGTGCCTGTTGGGCACAGGAACCGGCCATCATCATGCAGCAGACGGCTGCAACGGCAATTTTTAGGGTCTTTGCTTTCATATAAGTTTTTGTATTCTGGTTATCTGATTATGATTCTTGACTGCTTTTGGGTAACAGGGAATTGAGCAGGACTGCGATGATAAAGACCACGGCCACACAGTTCTCGGCAAAGATAGTCTGCACGGTTTTCGGGAAAATCAGGAATATCTCTGAAGCCTGTGTGAAACCAATGCCTACGCTGAGTGATGTGGCGACGATGATCAGGTTACGGTCATTAAACCCGCATTTGGCCATCATGGCAAAACCGGCGAACATGATGGAGCCGAACATAATAATAGTGCAGCCGCCGAGTACAGCCTGTGGGATGGTGGTGAGCAGCGTTCCGATGAAAGGGAAGATACCGCCAATGATCATGATACAGGCACCCGTCGCAATGGCAAAACGGTTGACGACCCCTGACAGATTAGCCAGTCCTACGTTCTGACTGAACGAGGTGATAGGCGTACAGCCGAAGAGACCAGCCATCGAACTGACAAAACCGTCGCAAGAGATGCTGGCACCAAGTTCCTTGTCGGTCGGTGGACGGTGCAATGCACCTGAACAGAGGGCGCTTGTATCGCCAATGGTCTCAGTGGCCGACACCAGGAAGATGGCGATGATTGACAGGATGGCCCCGATATTAAACTCTGGCTTGAAGGGCAGGAACTGTGGCAGGGATATGATGCCGACATTCTGCAGACTGGAGAAATCGACCATGCCCATGCAGACGGCTAGGATATAACCCACAATCAGACCGATCAGCACAGACAGCGAACGGAGCATACCCTTGGCGAATACCTGGCAACTCAGGCAGGTGAGCAGTGTTACTGTACCGACGATCCAATTGTACGAAGCACCGAAGTCTGCGGCTCCCTGTCCTCCCGCAAAGGAGTTGGCCCCAATTGGCAACAGGGAAAAACCGATGGCTGTCACCACCGTGGCTGCCACGATCGGAGAGATGATTCGGATCCAGTAACGTGCGAAAAGACCCAGTAGTCCTTCGATGATACCACCCACGATGACAGCCCCTATCAGAACACCCATCCCTTGTGTTGTGGCAATGATGATGGAGAGTGAGAGAAAGGTGAAGCTGATACCCATCACGATAGGCAGACGGGAACCAATGCGCCAGATAGGATAAAGCTGAATGAGCGTGCCTATGCCCGCGATCACCATACAGTTCTGGATCAAGGCAGCACTGACCACGGGATCCGTGCCGACGATGTTGGCCAGGATGATGATGGGGGCGATGTTGGATACGAACATCGCCAGTACGTGCTGAAGACCGAAGGGAACAGCCTGTACCATGGGTACCCGACCGTCTAACTGATATAAATTACTGTTTCTTGCCATGTTTCTATGATATCTATTACACTGCTTTGATCAATGTCTCTCCGAGATCCACCTGAGGTTGTGGACGGAAACGGATGGTCTGCGTCTCCCAGTTCATGGAATCGATGATGGCGATAGACTCCAGCCGATAGCCCTCTTCACGAAGCTCATATCCGCCTTTCTGCTGACCTTTCTCGATGGCGATGCCAATGCCGGCCACCTCACCGCCGGCCTGATGTACCAGGTCGATGAGTGCGTGGACAGCCTGACCGTCGGCCAGGAAATCATCGACGATCAGCACCTGCTCTCCTGCCTGGAGATAGGGACGGGAGATAAACACGTTGTTCACCTTCTTGTGGGTAAACGAGTAGGCTTGCGACACGTACTTGTCGTCGGTGCTGTTGGCGGTCTCACTCTTCTTGGCAAACACTACGGGTACGTCGTAGAGATCACCCAGCAGGGTGGCAATGGCGATGCCGCTGGCCTCGATGGTTAGTACCTTGTTCACCTCGATACCCTTGAAACGACGTTTGAACTCGTACGCCATCTGGCGCATGATGTCAATGTCGATCTGATGGTTCAGGAAACTATCCACCTTCAGGATGTTCCCAGGCTTGATAACACCATCCACTAAGATCTTCTCCTCTAGGAAATTCATATATAAGCCGGTCTTTGGTTATCTGGAAATGATTTGCAAAGATACGGAAAAGAATTGAAATTGTGCACAAATCTGATAGAAAAATGCACGGAAGACCAAAAAAAAGAGTAACTTTGCCGCAGATATGGAACAACAGAATCAATACATTAAACAGTTTCCCGATCTTTTCAAGGGAAAGAAGGTGCTCTACGTGCACGGCTTTGGGAGCAGTGCGCAGTCTGGATCAGTGACGCGCATCCGTCAGGTGTTGCCTAATGCGACAGTGGCGGCTTACGACATTCCCCTCCATCCACAGGAGGCTATTACTTTATTAAAGAAGGTATGCGCGACGGAGCAGCCCGACCTCATTATCGGCATCTCGATGGGGGGCATGTATTCAGAGATGCTCTATGGCTACGACCGTATTCTCCTGAACCCTGCCTTCGAGATGGGCGACACGATGAAGGATCACGGCATGATCGGGGCGCAGCGCTATCAGAACCCCCGTGCGGACGGTGTGATGGACTTCATTGTTACGAAGGCGCTCGTCAAAGAATACAAGGAGATGACGGAGCAGTGCTTCGCACAGGTGACACCCGAGGAACAGCACCGCGTCTGGGGACTCTTCGGCGATGAGGATACCACGGTCGATACCTACGACCTCTACCACCAGCATTACCCCATGGCGATCCGCTTCCACGGGGAACACAGCATGAACGATCATGCCTTCATGCACTCCGTCGTACCTGTCATCCGCTGGATCGATGACCGTCAGACAGGCCGCGAACGTCCGATCGTCTATATCGATATCCATACGCTGATGGATGGCTACAGGAAACCACGGAGTTCGTCGCAGAAGACCATCCGCACGCTCTTGGAGACCTACCAGCTCTATTTTGTGGCCAAGGCTCCTGCTGAGGCTCGGTACTATGCGGATGTCAACGCCTGGCTCTACGAATATATCAACGTGCCCGCCTACGACCATACAATCTTCACCGACGAAAAAAGCCTTCTCTATGGCGACTATCTGATCGACATAGAGAAGACCGATGGTATGGCGACGCTCATCCAGTTTGGTACGGATACTTTCAAGACGTGGGACGATATCGCCGACTACTTCTCCCGCCTCGGCGGACAGTAGTTATTTGATGGCGCCTGCCACGATCTCGGCAATCCGACGTGCACCCTTGCCGTCGGGGTGGATGCCGTCGTCCTGCATTTTGTCAGCGTCGCCGGCGAAGAGCGTGTGCAGGTCGATGACCTTCAGGCCATATTTCTGAGCCACCTCCTGCTGGATGGGGATGACGCCGTTCACGATGATCGAGTCGTTGATGTCCCAGCTCGGCTTCAGGGCGGGGATCGGTGTGCAGAGGTAGATCAGCGGTTTGGTGGGCTCATAGGCACGTGCCCTCTTGTTCTTCTTGGCGGGCTGCTTCAGGGCAGGACAGAGCGTGAGGAGCATCTGCTCCAGATCTTGCTTGAACTCAGCACCGTACTGCCAGTTCTGGGGCTTCGTGTCGTTGGTGCCCAGTTTGATGACCACGACATCGGGCTCAAAGGCCAGTGCATCCTTCCAGGCCAGCTCGTTCATATAGGGCATATCGCCCTTGTTCAGCATCGTGCGGCCGCTCACGCCGAAGTTCTTCACCCAGTAGTTATCACCCAGGATCTTCTGCAACTCGGCGGGATAGCCGTAGGCTGTCGC
The DNA here is from genome assembly GCA_017965475.1 of Prevotella sp. Taxonomy (GTDB): domain Bacteria; phylum Bacteroidota; class Bacteroidia; order Bacteroidales; family Bacteroidaceae; genus Prevotella. Next base: position 13,297 of record JAGCPV010000086.1, on the reverse strand, counting down.
CATGTCGATGCCATGACCGTCGGTGATGCTGTTACCGATACAGGCCACCTTCACTGCACCGGGTTTGGGCGCTTTCAGGTGGTCGAGCCAGTTGCCGAGGTCTGCGAGCATCTGGTCGTGGTATTTGAACCAGGGACCGAAGCCGAAGCCGTGGTCGCCCGTGGGATAGACCAGCATGGAGCAGTCGTTGCCTGCCATGCGCATGGCCGAGTAGTACTGTATGCCGTTGGTCACCAAGGGCACCAGACGGTCGTCGCTGGCCGAGATAATGAGGGCTGGAGGTGTCAGATGACGGCGCACGGCGTTCTGTGTCGAGTACTGGCCGACCAGTTTAGGATCCTTATGTCCCTCCTCGCCGAGGAAGTTGATGCACGACCATTTGTGCGACACGCGTTCGTCCATCGAGATCACGGGGTAGAACAGGATCGAGAAGTCGGGACGGGCGTCGTAGTCAGAGAGGGTAGAGACCACCGATGACAGATGACCGCCAGCCGAAAAGCCCATGATTCCCACGTCGTGCGGGTTGATGCCCCAAACGCTGGCGGAGTCGCGCACCGTGCGGATACCCTTCTGTACGTCACCCATGGGGATCGTACGGTCACCGTTGGGCAGACGGTAGTTCACCACGAAGTAGGCGATGCCGCGTCCGTTCATCCAACCACAGGCGAGATAACCTTCGTGTGTGTTCGACAACACGGAGTAACCGCCGCCAGGTACACCCACGATAGCCTTGCCAGATGGGGTCACGGGCAGGTAGCACACCATCTGTGCCTTACCGTCCTCAGTGAGGTCGATCGTAAACTTGCGGGCTGTGTTAGATAAGTCCTCTTTGGGCTGTGCCCACTGTGCCTGCATCGTCAAGGCGAGCAGCAACATACCGAATAAAGTCAGTCTTTTTTTCATAAGTCAGTTTTTTAGTCTCGGGGCCAGGCCCCAGTAGGAGGTTTTCTTAGAATTGCCAGCGGTTAGGGATCTGACGTTCGGGCCAGAGGTGCTTGCAATAGGTGTAATGATAGAGGTCTAGCAGGGTGGTAAAGCGCGAGAGTCGCTCGCGGAAGGCGTCGTAGTCCTTGCGGGTGGGCTGTGTCCACTGCACTTCGGCAAGGGCCGACATGCGGGGCAGTGCCTGATACTCTACCATCGCCTCGTTGGTCATGTATTCCGTCCATAGGTTCGCCTGTGCCCCAAGGATATGTTCGCGCGCGGCGACGGAGAGACTGTCGGGTGCGGGATCCAAGGCATAGACCTTCTCGATGGGGATGAAACCGCCGCATCGGCTCGGCTCAAACTGCGTGTCCTCCACCTGCTGGTAGTCGAAGTAGCAGAAGGTAGTGGGCGTCATCACGACATCATGGCCTGTCTCGGCAGCCTTCGCACCGGGTTCGGTGCCGCGCCACGACATGATCATCGCATCCTGCGGGGAACCGTCGAGGATCTCGTCCCAGCCGAGGGCACGACGACCTTTGGCGGTGAGGAAGTCGAAGACCTTCTTGGTAAAGTGGGCTTGCAGAGGCGAGAGCTTCGAGGTGAGGGGCTCGAAGTCAGACCCCACCCCTGGACCCTCGCCTTGAGGGGCAGCGAGTGTCTTTGCGAGTGCCTGACATTTGGGACAGGCCAGCCATTTCTCCGTGGGCGTCTCGTCGCCACCGATATGGATGACCTCCGAGGGGAAGATGTCCATGATCTCCGTCAGCACATCCTCCACAAATTCATACACCTTTGGGTTTGCCACACAGAGCACATCCTTATAAACACCCCAGTAGTGGCCCACCTGATAGGGACCGCCCGTACAGCCGAGTTCGGGATAGGAGGCGAGGGCGGCAAGCATGTGACCGGGCATGTCAATCTCGGGGATGACGGTGATATGACGGGCGGCGGCGTAGGCCACAATCTCACGGGCCTCGGCTTGGGTGTAACAGCCACCGTAGGGGATGCCGTCGTCGATGTCGGAGTTGGTGCCGATGATCGTACCCGTGCGCTGGGAACCAACAGACACGAGCTTCGGCCATTTCTTGATCTCGATGCGCCAGCCCTGGTCATCAGTGAGATGCCAGTGGAACACGTTCATGTTATGGAGCGCCAGCAGGTCGATGAACTTCTTCACGAACGCGACGGGGAAGAAGTGGCGTGAGCAGTCGAGGTGCATGCCGCGCCACTGGAAGCGCGGGGCGTCGGTGATCTCGACGGGGTTCATGATCGGACCCTCGCTGACGGCCTTGCGCAGCGTCTGGATGCCATAGAAGACACCCGCGGCAGAACCGCCCTGGATGGTGACACCCTTCGAGGTGACGGTCATTACATAGCCTTCCTTCTCCTGAACGGTGGGGGAGATGGTCAGTTCGATATAGCGTCCCTTCTTCGCGCGCTGGGACACGATGGGGAGATCATTCCACGTCACCTCTTTAAAATATTGCTGGAGGAACCGGGCCTCGTCCAGCAACCCGGCAGGCGCCAGGATCTGCACCCCCTCTTCGAGGATGAAGGCATTACCACTCTTCTCAACGATGTTCTGGGGCAGGGGTACTACGTTGTAATTGGCCGGGTCGCCAGCCTTCGTGCTGAGACATAGCATCAGCACGGACAATATTATCACAATCCGTTTCATATCCTACAAGAATTTATATTCCACAAAAGCTTCCATGGCCTCGTAACAGGCGAGGCCGAGTTCGTCGTAACGCTTGGCGGTGTCGCGGTTGCGGTCTTCGGCACGCTGCCAGAACAGGCGCTCGTCGTTGCCGAGGAAGGGCGCACTCTCCATTTGGCTCTGGTGGCGCAGGATGGCATTGCGCTTCTCACGCAGTTCCTCAGGTGACATTGGCACGCACATCTCGATATCGGCAACCTCCCATTCCGCCCAGGCCCCGCGGTACATCCAAACACGACAGTCCTTCAGCCACGTGTTATCCGGTTTCTCACTCTTATAGGGACTTTCCGGGTTTGAGTTCTTGATCTCGTCGATGGCGGCCAGCACAGCATCGGTACACTTGCGGTGGGTGCCGTGGGGATCAGCGAGGTCGGCAGCGACATAGATCTGGTGGGGCTGGATCTCGTTGAGCAGGGTGATGATAGGTTCCACGTCGCGCTCTGACATAGGCAGTTTCTCAATCTTGCCACTCTCATAAAAGGGCAGGTCGAGAAAGTGGATATGTTTACTGTCGATGCCGTTATACTCACAGGCCAGACGCGCCTCACCACGACGGATGAGCCCTTTCAGACGGAGGATCTGTTCGGTGTCGAGATCACCCTCCTTCTTGTTCTTGATGAAGTTCTTCACCCACTGGTAACTGTGCTTGATCACCTCGTCGGAGCCATTGGCAAAGATGGTGTTGAAGCCGTTGATGAAGTGCATGAAACGGCGCACCTCCTCGTCACCGACGGCGATGTCGCCCGAGGTTTCGTAAGCCACGTGCACATTGTGCTTCTGCTGCATCAGTCGGCGGATGGTACCACCCATCGAGATAACGTCGTCATCGGGGTGGGGGGAGAACACGATTACCCGCTTGGGATAGGGCTTGGCACGTTCGGGACGTGTGGAGTCATCCACGTCGGGCTTACCACCGGGCCAGCCCGTGATGGTGTGCTGCAACTCGTTGAACACCTCGATGTTCACCAGTCCGGCCTGTCCGTCGAACTGCTCGACGAGGTGGCCGAGACCGTTATCGACGTAGTCCTTGGTGGAGAGTTTCAACAGGGGTTTGCCGACCTTCTTGCAGAGGTCGATCACTTGCCGACGCAGGGTGTGGTCGGGCATTTTGATTGTAGAAGTTAAGTTCAGGTTCATATTGCTTAGGTCTTTTAATGTTAAGTTACTTGACGGGGAATGTAAAATAGGTGTCAGGGAAGGGCTCGTCCTTCAGGGTGAAGTGCCACCACTCGCTGTCGAGTGCCTTGAACCCGTGACGGAGCATTGCCTGACGCAGAATCATACGGTTCTTGAACTGTTCGGCGGTGATGATACGACCTTTAGGACTCTTGCTGTAGTCGCCCGTATATTCGCCTGTCTCGGGATTGCCGCAGAAGTCGGGGTGGCTCTCAGGACCGAACCAGTCGAAGGTGCCGCCCATATCGACCTCCTTCTCCGTCGTCATGTCGAAGAGCGTCAGATCGATGGTGGAGCCGCGCGTATGTCCGCTCTTCTCGTAGATGTACTCCTGTTCGAAGAGCAGGCTCTTGTCGAGGTCGGGATAGAAGTAGTGTTTCATCAGCGTGTCAGGGATATCGGCAGCCCAGCGCACGAAGTGATCGACTCCTTTCTGCGGACGGTAGGCATCGTAGATCTTCAGACGGTAGCCCAAGGCTTTCACATCGTTGCTGACGGCCCGGAGACTGTCGGCAGCAACACGCGTCAAGAGTGCCGTCGGTGCTTCGTAGCCGTCGATACGTGTGCCTACGAAGTTATACGTCCCGTAATACCGGATCTCAAGGATGGCATCGGGCACGACGTCGGTAAGGGTCACGAACTGGCAGTTGCACATCTGGCAATGCTTGTTCGTGCAGTCAGTCTGTGCGTTCAGATTTGTCGTAGCCATCAGGATGGCTGCAAACAGGAAAAAATACCTTTTCTTCATTGTCTATTCTTCTGATACTGGTACTAGTATGACGCCCTGCTGTTTCTTGCCGTCCATCATGATCCTCAGGGGCTTCTCGAAGCGGACATGACGCACGTATTCCGTCTCCTCGACGGCGGGCAGGGCATCGAGTACGGACTGTTGGAAGATACCGTCGCCCGTGAAGGTGTTGATGGTGAAATAGCCGACACCGAACGACGTGAGGTTCTGGAAGAAGTGCGTGCCCTGTGAGGGATCGACGTGGTAGTTCTTCAGGGCCGTCTCGACGATGACGCGGGCAGCACTGATATGCGGCCACTTCACGGGGATGCCGAGCCAGTAGTCGCTGGAGCCCCAGCGCCCCGGACCTATCAGGATGTAGTTCTTGTTCTCTGCTAGGAAACGGCGGTTGATATCTTCGATCTGGTTGGCGATGGTCGGATTGTTCACGGCGGTGAAGTCATCACCCGCCTTCACATAGACCACGTCGGTGACATCTTCGGAGATGCCGTGACCGAGGGAGTTGTTGGAGCGTAACAAACACTGCTCGTCGGGGATGGCCTCTAGATCCTCGTCGAGCACCTGTTTGCTATCGACGATCGGACGGATCTGCAGGAGGTAGAACGTGCCGGTACGGTCATCGTTCAGATTACAGGCGAACTCGATCTCTACGGGACGCTTCATCTCGTCGGCGCCGAGCTTCTGCACCATCTGGAGGATCTCAGGCAGCGGGAAGATGCCGTGCTGGAGCACCCCCGTGAAGGAGATGATCTTACGGCCGCCCTCGTAGATGCCGTCGCGGATGATCTGATCCGTGGGGTCGTAGGTCGAGGCGATATAGGTGAGGGCACCGTCCTCGGCGGCCTGTTTCACGCGGATCTTCTTGATGTTGAAACCGTCATCCACCTTGAAGTCATCGCCCACATGGGTCATGTCGAGGGCGTAGAAACGCGTCTGCGTCTCACTGAGAGCCGTCTCCATCTCCGACATCTGCAACACCTGTGTCGGATGGTAGGGGGAGACACGGAGTGTCTGGCCGCCATCGACAATATACTTACCCAGTCCGAGGGCCAGAGAGACGATACCTTCCTCGGCCGTCTCCTCACCGATGGGGTAGTAGTTCAGCGAACGGAGCACACCCGAGAAGTTCGGGTAGTAGAGGTCGCCATACTGCTTGCCCACCACCTCCTGCAGGATCACCGCCATCTTCTCTTGGTCGATGACGTTTGACGTGGCCGTCATGTAGGCTTTCGAGTCCTTGTAATAGACGGAGGCATAAACACCCTTGATGGCGCAGGCCATCATCCGCAGCATCTCGTACTTGTCGGAGAGGTAGGGAATCATATAGGTAGAGTAGATACCCGCAAACGGCTGGTAGTGGGAGTCTTCGAGTAATGACGATGAGCGCACGGCAATCGGCGACTTCACAGCATCGAAGAACGTGAAGAAGTCGGCTATCAGCGTGTCGGGCAGTTGGGCGCGCATGAAGTGCTGGAGGATCTCCTCGTCGCTGGCGTCGCTGAGGGCGATGGGGTAGAGGTTGTTCTTCTCCATGAACTCGTCGAAGAAATCGGTACAGAGCACCACGGTCTTCGGAATGGTGACATGGGCATTCTCGTACTCGTTGAGCTCGGGATGGCGCTTGATGATGTTGTCGAGGAACGCCAGACCACGGCCCTTGCCTCCTAGCGACCCTTCACCGATACGGGCGAAGTGGCTGTAGGCGTCGAACTTCAGACGGTCGAAGACGGCCACCACACCGATATTCTTCATACGGCGGTACTGGACGATGGCGTCGAAGATGATCTGACGGTGGGCATCGACATCTTGGAGCTTATGCCATGTGACATGCTTTAGGAAGGCCGACACGGGGAAGATGGCACGGGCACAGAGCCAACGGCTCATGTGGTTGCGCGATACATGGTAGAGCATCGAGTCGTTGGGGATCTTGAAGATGTTGTCCTGCAGCTCCTTCAGCGACGACACACGCGCCACCTCTTCCTTGGTTCTCGGGTCACGGAAGATGAAGTCGCCGAAGCCCATGTGCTCCTCCATCAGGTGGTGGAGATCGACGTTCATCTTCGTGGAGTTTTTATCGATGAAGTGGAAGCCTTCGGCCTCGGCCTTCGCCCGGTTGATAGTCTCGGAAGAGTCGAGGATCAGGGGCACGTATTCATCCCGGCGACGGATCTCGCGTAGCAGTTTCAGTCCTGCCTCGGGGTCGCCCTCCTCCACGTGGGAGAGACGGCCGGGGACGATCTTCAGCGGGAAACGGGTGTCAGAGATGACGCCCAGGGTGTTGTCGTGATATTTCTCGTAGATCGCCATCGCCTCCTCATAGTTCGTAGCGAGCACCACCTTTGGACGACCGCGCTTGCGCTGGGCGGCGGCGTGGGGGTTCAGGGCCTCGGTGGAGAAACGCTTCGACTGCGCGAGGATATAATTATAGAGGTTGGGCAGCACACTGGAGTAGAAACGGATGTTATCCTCCACGAGCAGGATCATCTGCACGCCCGCCTCGCGGATGTCGTGGTCGATGTTCATCTTGTCCTCCAATAGCTTGATGATCGACATGATGAGGTTCGTGTTGCCAAGCCAGCAGAAGACGTAGTCGAACACCGACATGTCCTCGTTCTCGATGCGCTTGGTGATACCGTGCGAGAACGGTGTCAGCACTACACAGGGGATGTTGGGATGGGCGGCTTTCACCTCACGGGCCACGGTAAAGGCATCGTTGTCGGCATTACCGGGCATACAGATCACAAGGTCGATGTCCGTCGTGTGGAGCACCTCGTTGGCCTCCTCCGTTGTTGATACCTGGGTGAATGTGGGTGGGTAGCGCATACCCAGTTCCATATACTCGTCGAAAATCTTCTCATCGATACGCCCGTCGTCTTCGAGCATGAAGGCATCGTAGGGATTGGCGACGATGAGCACGTTGAAGATACGTCGCGTCATGAGGTTGACGAACGACACATCCTTCAGGTAGAATTTATTCCACTCCTGTGGTATTTTGCTCACTTCTTCCATATCTGGTGCAAAGATAAAAAAAATCCCTGAAAGTTCATCGTGTTTCAATCTTTTTTCTTATCTTTGCACCCAAATAGGCTATAAATATGAAGAAGTTTTTATGCTTTGTTTGTCTGATCATGTTGACGCTGGCTTCATCGGCGCAATATCATAATCCCATCATTCCAGGCTATCATCCCGCCCCCAGTATCTGTAGGGTAGGTGCTGATTTCTATCTGGTCAATTCCTCTTCCCAGTATTTCCCTGGCATACCCATCTACCATTCGACGGACTTGGTGAACTGGGAGCTGATCGGTAATGTGCTCGACCGTGAGTCGCAGTTGCCGTTGAAGGGTGCCACCTCGTGGTTTGGTATCTTTGCACCCACCATCCGTTATCATGACGGTCTGTTCTATCTTGTCTCTACGAACGTGGGCAACGGCGGTAACTTCCTCGTGACGGCTAAGGACCCAAGGGGGCCGTGGAGCGAACCTATCTGGCTGGAACAGAGGGGGATCGACCCCTCGCTTTGGTTTGAGAACGGCAAGTGCTATATGGTGAGTAACCCGGATAATACGATCATGCTCTGTGAGATCGACCCGAAGACAGGTAAGCAGCTGACACCCGGCAAGCCCTTGTGGCAGGGTATGGGTATGCGCTACCCCGAGGCTCCACATATCTATAAAAAGGACGGCTGGTACTACCTGCTGATATCTGAAGGTGGTACGGAGATCGCCCATTGCATGACCATCGCGCGCAGCAAGAATATCTATGGTCCCTATGTGGGCAATCCCGCTAACCCTATCCTGACGCACTGTAATGTTAGGGGTCAGGACAGTCAGATACAGGCCACGGGACATGGTGATCTCATCCAAGCCGGCGATGGTTCCTGGTGGACGGTGTTTCTGGCCTACCGTCATTTCGGCATCAACTACCACCATCTGGGGCGCGAGACCTTCCTGGCACCCGTCGAGTGGAAGACTAGTCAGTGGCCTGTCATCAATGGTGGCCAACCCGTTGATACCCTCATGAACCTGAATCCTCTGGGTGTGGCCCAGCAGTCGCAGAAGCGGCATATCCATACGACCTTTGAAAAGCCCCTTGGTCCTGAGTGGATCTATATCCAGAACCCCGACTCTTCGAATTATCAGATGCGGGAGGGATGGCTGCAGCTCATCTGCTCACGGGGCCCCCTATCCAAGAACGACCGTCCCACGTTCGTAGGTCGTCGTCAGGAGAGTCCCAAGATGGTGGCAGAGACGTTCCTCAACTTCGAGGAGGGACTGCCTCGGGATGAGGCGGGAATGACCGTCTATCAGTTCCACGATGGTCATGCGGAGATCTTCATGCGTCCTACCAACGGTAAGACGCAGGTGGCGGTGAAGTGCCAGTTGAAGAATGTGGAGAGTATCATGGGGTCTGCTGAGATCGACGGTTACTCCGCCTATCTGCGGATCAGGAGCGACGGCGATTTCTATATGTTCGACTATTCCGTCGATGGTAAGACCTATAAGACGCTGGCCACGCTCAACTGTACCCTGTTGAGCACGGAGGTCCTCGGCGGCTTCACGGGAGTCGTGATCGGTATGTATGCCGTGGAGAATAACTTCTCGGAAGCCTACGGACGCTCCTTCGCCATGTTCGATTTCTTCGATTATCAGGAACAATAATAATAGAATAATAACCGTTTTAATTAAAAACCATTAAACAAAAAAGATTATGAAAAAGTATTTAGCAGAGATGGTGGGCACGATGGTGCTCGTGTTGATGGGCTGCGGCGTGGCCGTCAGTCTGGGTTGTGACCCTGTGAACAATATTCCCGCTGTGGTGGGTACGGCATTCGCCTTCGGCTTGGCTGTGGTGGCGATGGCCTACACGATTGGTGGCATCAGTGGCTGCCATATCAACCCTGCTATCACCCTAGGCTGTTTCCTGAGCGGACGGATGAATGCCAAGGACTGTGGCATGTATATGCTGTTCCAGGTCATCGGTGCCTTTATCGGCAGTCTGTTGCTGTATATCCTGACAGAGAACGTTCCCGGACTGGAGGGTACAGGTGCCAACGACCTGCAGGTCAACGTGTCGATGTTGGGTGGTCTGCTCGCAGAGATCATCTTCACCTGCGTGTTTGTGCTGGTTGTGCTGGGTGCTACGGCCAAGACCAACGGTGCCACCAACAATTTCGCTGGTCTGGCCATTGGTCTGTCACTGATCTTGGTTCATCTGGTATGTATCCGTTACACGGGCACTTCTGTGAACCCCGCCCGTTCCATCGCTCCCGCAGTCTTCCAGGGTGGTACGGCATTGACTAACCTCTGGATCTTCATCGTTGGTCCGCTCGTGGGTTGTGCCTGCGCTGCTGGTATCTGGAAACTGATCGAACCAGAAGACAAATAATTAGCATTAACTCTAAAATGATCCTATTATGAAAAAATTGTTTTTGATGATGGTCATGGCTGCTATGAGCAGCATGGCTTTCGCTTACGATTTCCCGATTGACGAGAATGGTAATTGCGTGGTGAAGAAGTCTATCCCCACGAGCAAGAGTGAGGCTGATGCCTATATGGCCGCCAAGTCGTGGTTGAACTCTCAGGGCTTCACCCAGATGAATGCCAACAGTGATGTTCCCAACAAGAGCTTTAGCTACAACCTCACCATGAACACCAAGAGTTCATACAACCCCTTCGCAGGTCAGTTCGTAGAGAACCTGGTCTTCACCATCTCCTTCTCAACAGCAGGTGGCAATGCTAATGTCAAGATTGAGAATATCCAGATTCAGGAGATCTATGGTGGCTTTGGTGTCAGCAATAAGATCAACCCCATCACGATGAAGATCACGGAGTTGGAGAATGCCAAGAAGGCTGTTGCCGATGCAGAGGCCAACGAGTCACTGAGCAAGAAGGAGAAGAAAAAGATCAAGAAGGACAACGAGGATATCATTGAGGACAATACCGAGACCCTGGAGAAGGCCAGCGAAGAGCTTTACAAGCGTCTGGGTGCCCTTGAGGCTCTCCTGAAATAAGAGAGAATCCCAGATGACCAATACCAAGTGGGAAATGTCGTACGACATTTCCCACTTCAATGAAAAAGCGTACCATTGCCCGACAGAATAAGATCATGAGGATGAAACACCTGCTTATATGGCTTCTGTTGTTTGTTTGTCTGTCGGCAAACGCCCAACAGATGATCAGGGGTCACGTGACCGATGAACGCACGGGAGAGGCTGTGCCTTCTGTCACGGTCCAATATAAGGGGCATGGTATCGGTGTGGTCGCGGATATTGACGGACATTACGCCATCACCCGTCATCATGGTTGGGTGTTGACGTTCAGTGCCGTGGGATATGTGCCGACAACCGTGATGGTGAACGCCAATGTGAAGGGTGTCTGCAACGTGACGATGAAAGCCGACAATAAATTGTTGAAGGAGGTGACCGTCAAGACCAAGCGCAGCCGCTATCGCAGGAAGGACAATCCGGCAGTGGCAATGATGAGAAAGGTCATTGCCGCCAAGAAGCGCTCCGACCTCAGTAATTACGACTACTATCAATACAAGAAATACCAGAAGCTGACTCTTGCCCTCAATAACATCACGCAGGAGCGGATGGAGAACCCGAGGAACAAGAAGATGCGTTGGCTGATGAATCAGATAGAGACTTCTCCGTATAATGGCAAGATGGTGCTGCCCTTCTCCCTTGACGAGACTGTCTCCCAGAAAATCTACCGTAAGGATCCGCGTAGTGAGAAGACCATCATCCTGGGTACCCGTTCTGAGGGTATCAACCATATCGTCCAGACGGGTGATGTCGTCAACGAGGTCCTGAAGGATGTCTTTACGGACATTGACATCTATGATGACCAGATCCGTTTCCTGCAGTATCACTTCACCAGTCCTATCGGCGATGGGGCTATCTCCTTTTACCGCTACTATATCATAGACACACTCTTTGTGGGGAAGGACAAATGCTTCCATCTGCATTTTCTTCCTAACAACGCTCAGGACTTCGGCTTCCGTGGCGACCTCTATATCATGGCTGATTCCTCGTGGCTGGTGAAACGCTGTGAGATGACGATCCCCAGAAAGAGTGATGTCAACTTCGTGGATAACATGCAGGTGGTGCAGGAGTTCAGTCGTCTGTCTAATGGAGAATGGGTGCTCACCACCGACGATATGTTCACGGAACTCAGGTATCTGGACTTCATGGAGTCCTTCACGATGACGCGCAACACGCGTCTGACGGATTTCTCCTTCGACGAGATCCCTGCCCACAAGTTCAAAGGCAAGGCCGCCGAGGTGACGTTGTCTGGTGCCAAGTCGCGTTCCGATGATTTCTGGGATGTGGCCCGTCAGGTGTCGCTGACGAGGAGTGAGGCCAATATGGAACAGTTCGTTCGTGATCTGGAGCAGATCAAAGGATACAAATACATCCTCACGGGGATCAAGATCCTTACGGAGAGTTTTATAGAGACGGGCACCAAGAAGCATCCCAGTAAGGTGGATATCGGACCTGTGAACACCTTCATCACCTCCAACTTCATCGATGGACTTCGTACGCGTCTGTCTGCACAGACCACGGCCAACCTCGATTCCAACCTCTTCCTCAAGGGTTATGTGGCCCGGGGATGGGGCTCCCATAAGACCTATTACAAGGGGGATGTGACGTGGTCGTTCAATAAGAAGGAATACCTGCCGCTCGAATTCCCGATCCGTACGCTGACCGTCTCCTCGACCTATGATGTGATGTCGCCCTCCGACAAGTTCCTGCAGTCGGATAAGGATAATGTCTTCACCTCCCTGAAGTGGGCTGACACCAAGAAGATGATGTTCTACAACCGTCAGTCGATCACGGCCCAGCGCGAGGAGGTGTGGGGACTGCGTACGACGGTCTCGCTGAAGGCAGAGGAAAACGAGGCTGCTGGTGACCTGCATTTTATTCCTTTGTCAGAATCTTTGACAGATCCCATGGCCTCCCACAAGATCCGTACGACCGAATTGCGCGCAGAGTTACGCTTTGCTCCAGGGGAGACCTTTGTCAAGAACAAGAAGAACCGTCTGAACATCAACCTCGACGCCCCTATCATCACCCTCTCACATACACTGGGTATCAAGAATTTCCTGGGTGGCGAATATGCCTATAACTACACGGAACTGTCCGTCTTTAAGCGGTTCTGGCTCAGTTCGTGGGGTAAGTTCGACGTCCATGCCAAGGGCGGTATTCAGTGGGATAAGGTCCCCTTCCCCTTGCTCATCATGTCGGAAACCAACCTCTCCTACCTCGTGCAGAACAACACTTTCGAGGCCATCAACAACATGGAATTCCCCACAGACCGTTTTGCTAGTCTGTACGTGAACTGGGATATGAATGGTAAGATTTTTAATCGTATTCCCCTGCTGAGGGAACTGAAATGGCGCGAGTTGGTCTCCGTGAGGTGCCTGTGGGGCGGACTGTCGGACAAGAACAATCCGCTGTTGCCTGAGAACGCTGGGGATCCGCAACTGATGTACTTCCCCGAAGGCTGCTATGTCATCGATCCCCATCACCCCTATTGGGAGATCTCCTTGGGTGTACACAATATCTTCAAGTTTTTTCAAGTGGAATATGTTAGGCGCATGAACTATAATTACCTGCCTACTGCACATAAGAACGGTGTGCGCTTCCGCATCAGATTATCATTCTAACAGCATCAGATTATGGCATTCATCGTATTAGCAGATCCTCAGGACATCACCCGTGCGGGACT
>JAGCPV010000085.1 GCA_017965475.1 Prevotella sp. | reverse complement strand
TGTTAGGCGCATGAACTATAATTACCTGCCTACTGCACATAAGAACGGTGTGCGCTTCCGCATCAGATTATCATTCTAACAGCATCAGATTATGGCATTCATCGTATTAGCAGATCCTCAGGACATCACCCGTGCGGGACTGATGTACCTCTGTGGGAAACTGGAAATTGATTATCAGCAGGCTCCGGACAAGACGGAACTGATAGAACAGTTGAAGACCCACGGGGAGGCTGTGGTGATCCTCGACTATACCCTTTTCGATATCAACGACATCGACGAGTTGGAGATCCTCCACGAGCGTTTCCCATTGGTGCACTGGATCCTCTTCAGTTTCGATCTCTCTGCCGACTTCGTGCGTCGTGCCATCGCCGTAAGTACGCAGTTCAGTGTGTTGCTGAAAGACTCCTCGCTGGCGGAGATCCGTGAGTGTGTCCAGTATGCGATGCACCGTCAGCGTTATATCTGTCAGCGTATGACGGAGATCCTGCTGGCTCCCGTCGTACAATCTACGGATGAGATGCGTCTGACGAAGACGGAGACGGAGATCCTGAAGGACATTGCCCTGGGTATGACGACAAAGGAGATCGCCGACAAACGCTTCTCCAGTTTCCATACCGTGAATACCCACAGGAAGAATATCTTCCGCAAACTGGGTGTGAACAATGTGCACGAGGCCACAAAGTATGCACTGCGTGCAGGACTCGTGGATTCTGCCGAGTATTACATCTGAGAAGTGTCTGGAGACGCCCCGAACAGGCTTTTTGGTGACTATAATCACTTTTTTCGTGAAAAAAGTTTGTCAGTTTCATGGATTTTACCTAAATTTGTGGCGAATTAGAACCTAAAGCCTTTTTATGAAGAAGTTACTGATAACATTGTTGGTTGGATGTTGCCTCGCTGCCAATGCTGGTAACACCCTGATACCCGATATGAAGTTCCGTCGTCTGGATACCCGCGATGGTCTGTCAAACTCACAGATTAACTACCTGTTCCAAGACTCCAAGGGCTATGTCTGGATAGGCACGTCCTATGGTCTGAACCGCTACGACGGTTACCGTTTCCGTACCTTCTACTCCGATCCGAATGATACGACGACGCTGCGTAACAACTATGTGGATCAGATCTGGGAGGATATCGACGGTAACCTGTGGCTGAAGCAGGGCATGAACTTCAGTTTCTTCAATCCCGTCACGGAGGATGTCACCCGTAATCCGGCCTCCATCCTTCGCAAGTGGGGCATCAAGGGTGGTATCGACCGTTTCTTCATCGACTCGCAGAAACGCGTCTGGGTGAAGACCTACGACGAGGGTCTCTATTGCTACCATCCGAAGACGAAGGAACTTGTGCTGATCAAATATGGCTATGGAGAGAATGAGTTCCCCAAGGAGTACTGGGTGCACACGATCGCAGAGTGGGGTGGGAAGCTGTTGCTGACCTCCAGCGATGGCGACCTGATGTGTGTCGATGGCAACAAGGGAAAGGTGCTGTGGAAAGACACCTATATGAAGGAGAACGGTGGACAACCTAGTCAGGCCTATTATCTCTATGTCGATAAGCACAGTAATTTCTGGGTTATCACAACCAGGGTGTTCGTCTTTGACCAGAAGGAGAAGAAATGGTATAACTCCCTGAACAGTTATCTGGAGTCCCTTGGTATTGCCCCCTTGCCTGATCCCCTGCAGGTGTGGGACGTCTGCATGGACCAGCGCGGATGGATCTGGCTGGCTACTGACCACTATGGCATCTTCGTCATCAACCCTGAGACCAAGGAGGTGAAGGAGTTTGTCAACAACAAGTTCGACAATACCACGCTCAGTGATAATACGGTGAAGCGACTCATGCTCGACAAGAGCGGCAGCATGTGGATCGGCGCCAACCGTAACGGTCTGAACCAGTATATCGAGAAGATGATGGGCTTTAAGACGCTGGAGATCGGTGATATCAACACCACCACGGAGGATACGGCGGGCAACTACTGGTTGGGTACCGATAACCGTGGTATCATCAAATACACACCAGAGACGGGTGAGTCGGAGATCTTCGACAAGGCCCGCTGTGGTTTCGCCTCCGATATCATGGTGGCCAGCTGTAGCGCGAAGGATGGCTCTGTGTGGTTCGGTACCTATAACGGTGGTCTGATCCATATCGCCAACGGTCATGCCACGAACTATATGCCCACGAATGCCGAAGACGGCCTGCAGAACAATAATGTGTGGTCTGTGACGGAGGATAAGTGGGGTGACATCTGGATCGGTACCTTAGGTGCAGGTGTGCAGCGCCTGAACGTCAAGACGGGAAAGTTCAAGACATGGAACTCCTATGTGGGTAACTTCCCGGAGAACTTCATGACCTCTCTGGCCTGGATCAAGAAGGGCTGGTTGATGGCAGGTCACTCCAACTTCTACTCGTTCATCAATCCCGTCAGTGGTCAGGTCAAGAATGATACGATTCCCATCATCCCAGGACAGCCTGCGGCGATGGCCACCACCGTTTGTGCGATGGAAGACAGCCGTGAACTGATATGGCACGGTTCCACTTCTGGCTGCTGTATCGTTGACAAGAAGACAGGTCATCAGACGCTGCTCGATATGAATACGGGTCTTATCGGCTCCAGTGTCATGGGTATTGCCGAGGATCACCTGCACACGATGTGGGTGGTCACGGAACATGGTATCTCGAACGTGATTCCCAAGAAGGACAATACCGGCAAGTGGACGTTCACCGTCCGTAGTTTCAGCAGCAAGGACGGCCTGCAGGACGGTCCCTATAACCAGCGTTCCATCAGTTGTACCCATGATGGTCTGATGCTCGTAGGTGGTCTGGGAGGTGTCGATATCATCAACCCCAAGCTCCTGACGAATGTGGGTAACAAGGAGAAACCCATCTTCAGTGGTCTGAAACTCTTCGGACAGCAGATGGGCGTAGGACAGAAGTACGAAGGCCGTGTGATCCTCGAAGAGGCCCTGGATGTCAACCCCGAACTCACGCTGCGCTATGACGAGAACCAGTTCACCATCCAGATGGCTACCGATAAAGGTGAGATGCACAATCCCTCCCGCTTTATCTATCAACTGGAGGGCTTCAGCGACAAGTGGATCGCGACGGAGGAGAACAACCCCAACATCACCTATATGTCGCTCAAGCACGGCAACTATATCCTGCACGTCAGGATGCTCAACGACGATGGTACGATGGGTGACATCGAGTCCTCACTGAAGATCACGATCACCCCACCGCTGTTGCGTAACCGCTGGCTCCTGCTCCTCTTTATCTGCGCTGTAGGTGGAGGCGTATGGCTCTGGCGCCGTCGCTTCCTGCAGAAGCACGAGGAACAGACCGAACTGGAGGATATCCGCAGGGAGGTGGAGAAGAAGCAGTGGATGAACGAGATGCTCACGAAGATGCGTGAGAAGAAAAAGGACGAGGAGGAAGAGGTCTCCAAGCCCGAGACATGGGGAGAACAGCTCAGTGCCTCGAATAAGACATCCGGCGACCTGCAGGAGTTCATGAAGAAGCAGTGCGAGCAGTTCAAGGCCCCGAAGAACAAGAAGGTGAAGTTCTCGTTCTTCCCCCTGGCCCACGACCTCGTCATGGACTTCGACCAAGACCTGTTGGGACAGGCCGTACAGATCCTGCTTAACAACGCCGTGATGTTCTCTCCGAAGGACTGCCGCATCAAGGTGTTCGTCGATAAGACGGCTAAGGATGGCTCTATCCGTATCTCGGACAACGGCATCGGCCTGCCTGAGGGTGCCAAGGAACACATGTTCGACCCCGTGGTCAGCGACGATGATACGGGCGTCAGCCTCTCCGTGGTGAAGGATATCGTTACGGCCCATGGTGGTACCGTGACGGGCGACAACAATGCCGGAGGCGGTTCTGTGTTCACCATCACCAT
>JAGCPV010000084.1 GCA_017965475.1 Prevotella sp. | reverse complement strand
GTCATCCACGACTATGTGGGCAGCATGTGGACTTTCTCCCGTGACACGGCCGTGAAGAATGCCCCCGAGGACTTCGTCTATTACGTGCCGCGCGACAGCAGTTTCTCTGCTACCCGTATCACCTACAAGAAAATGACCAAACGCGTCGGTCGCAAGAAACATCGCAGGACGATCAGCTGGCTCACCGCCAGTGAACCCGAGGCGTTCAGCTTCTTCCGCGACTACGAGGACGGCAACAGTGCTGCCTACTGCGTGTTCATGGGTGGCGATACGAACACAACGAGCGTGATCACACAGACGAAGAACCACCGTCGTCTGCTCATCCTCAAGGACAGCTACGGCAATGCCCTGCCCTCTAACCTCTTCTCATCCTTCGAAGAGATCCATGTCGTGGATTGCCGTTATTTCCTGCAGAACATGATCGAGTTCGTGAAGACCCACGGCATCACGGACATCCTCTTTGCCAACAACCTGATCCACGCCTCTTCGGCAAAGACCGTCCTGGCCTACGAGCGTTACCTCACCCAGAAACAGACCACCAGCCATGAGATTCAGTAAAGCCTACATCCTGCTCTTCGGACTGTTGTTCGCAGCCTTCGCGGTGGTTTTCAACACTTTCCCGCGCAGCACCTTCTCCGAGTTGGAGAAGCGCGAATTGGCCACATTCCCGGAGTTCACGACGGAAAAGCTCTTCGGCGGATCATTCACCAGTGAGGTGTCGTCGTGGTTCAGCGACAGCGAACCTTTCCGCGACCGTTTCATGTGGCTCAGCATGCAGGTGAAGGATCTCATCCGCCTGAACACCGGTGAGGAGCATATCACCTTCCACGCCGCCGACCCGGAGGAGAGCCCGGAAAACCCGGATATTCTGGAGAATCCGGAGAATCCAGAATCTCTGGATAGCGCCTACAATTACGAGAACCATATCACTGCCGACGAGAACGCGAAGATCGCCAATGCCGGCATCATCATCGTGGGCTCTGGGGAGAACGTGCGCGCCCTGATGGCCTACGGCGGATCTGGCAAGGGCTGTACGGGCTATGCCGAGGCTGCCAATAAATACAAGGAGACCTTCCCTGGCGTGAATGTCTATTGCATGGTCATCCCCACCTCCGTGGAATATTACTGTCCTGAGAAGATGCGCAAGCGTACCAACCCGCAGCGCCCGACAATAGACAATGTGATCCGCCACCTCTCGTCCGACGTGAAACCCGTGGATATCTACGAGACGTTGGGCAAGCATGCCGACGAGGATATCTTCCTGCGTACCGACCACCACTGGGCACCGCTGGGAGCCTACTATGCCGCCGAGAAATTCGCGCAGGTGGCGGGCGTCCCTTTCCGCGACCTGTCGAGCTACGACCGTAAGGTGGTGCACGGCTATGTCGGCAGCATGTACGGCTACTCGAAGGACATCTCCGTGAAGGAGGCTCCGGAGGACTTTGTCTATTACGTGCCGCGCGATGTGACCTACACGACGACCTATATCGACTACAGGATCGACGAGAACTACCATGTCATCGGCATGGGACGACCCTACAAGAGCATCTTCTTCTATAAATACAAGGACGGTAGCGGTGGTGCCTACTGCACCTTCATGGGTAGTGACACGAGGATCACCCACGTGCAGACCTCCACCCACAACGGACGACGACTGATGATCCTCAAGGACAGTTTCGGCAATGCCTTGCCCGGCTATCTCTTCTATTCCTTTGAGGATATCTTCGTCATCGACTCACGCTACTTCACCAAGAACATGGTGGATTATGTCAACGAGAACCGCATCACGGACATCCTTTTTGCCAACAACATCTTCAAGGCCTACTCCAGCCATACTTATTCAAACTACGTAAAGTTCCTGACCCAGACGGGCAGCATTCAACGACCCGCCAGTCATGCTGCCGACAGTAGTGCACAGAAGAAGCCTGCCACCCGCGACAGTATCCCCGCCGTTGAACGACATACAGAACGGGCGGACTCTACTTCTTCCCTTTAGATTTCTTGTCCTTGGATTTCTTATCTTGGGATTTCTCCTCCTTGGATTTCTTCTTGAAGATATCCTTGATCTTCACTTTCACCTTGGGTTTCACCTTGATGTGTTCGATCTTGTCGATATCGGTAAATGAGAAATCGCAGGCCCAGTCAAGACCCTTGTTCTTTTGACTGACATTTCCCTCCACGAATCCGCCTTTGCTCTGAACATCCACCAGCAGGTCCTTGATCTTGATCTTCTTGTAATTGGCCTCATAGACCGTGGCTTTCACATCACCGAAGGGTAGTTTACCACCTGTCTGCTGGCGCAGACGGGCCGTACGCTCCTTATGGATATCGACCTTGAAGTTACCTTTCAGACCCACGATGCCCATATCCTTCATGTTCAGCACCTTGCCAAGATGAATACCCTTCGTATCGGCATGTCCCGTCACATATTTGGTATTCTCGTCGATGGTGAAACCGAAGTAGAGGTTGCCCACTGCCGTCCCCAGCAATCCCTTGAACTCCTCGCGACGGTAGGGAATATGGATTTCCCCATAATAGGTAATGTCGCCCAGGGCACCCAACTGCTTCATCATCATCTTCTTCACGGGGAACTGCTCGATGATCTCCTGCTTCACCTTACCCTTGGCCACCATCTTCTTCACCGTGAAGCGGATGTCCAGATCCTCCTTCTTGTTCAGATGGTCGATGGCACCCACGGCATCAATGGTCAACCGCTTGTCAGGTGTATGCACATCAATGTCCTTGAACACGAGGGTAGTGTCAGTACCACTGAACAGCACACTCAGCTCCAACGGCATCTTGAAGTCTTTCAGCACAGGAGCAAACGGACGTGAGATATCCTTGAGCATCGTCCTACCCCTGATGATGGAGGTCTGGAACGAGAACTTCCTGCCCTCTTTCTTACTGGGCAGCACGACATAGGCCGAATCAAACATGAGTACGGTACTCTCCTGCTGTACCAGAATATTACGCAGATGGGCCTCTCGCTTCGTCGCCCCGACAGTGAAGTGTAGATCCTTCACGTTGATGCCCGTCAGCGAGTCCCTCGCCACAAACTTCGTGAGTGCAGCGTGCACAGAGTCCTTACCGAGATGGTCAATGGTCAGTTTCAGATCGGCTATGATGTCGAAATGTCCCACGTCGAACCAGCCGCGGTGGGGCTTACCGGTATTCTTGCGTGGCAGATGGTTGTCGAGGATAAAGTGCATACCCTGGATCTCCACACCGTGTTTCTCCTTTTCCTCCTTATAGAGGATCGTGCCGAGATCAAACTTGGCTGTCTGCGGTCCTTTCTTCGTCTGCAACTCCCACTGGCCCTGCAAGCCCGTCAGTTTACCAGAGGATTCACCAAGCCAACCATTATCATAATGCACATCCTCCAACTTCACCTGATTCTCATTATACTGTACGTCGATCCTCGCCAGTTTTACATGGCGGATATCCAACGAGAACGGTTCTTTTTTCTTTTTGAGCGTGTCGGACTTCACCTTGGACTTGTCACTCTTGAAGGCATCGATGACAAACTGGTAGTTGGCCACGCTGTCCTTGGGATGATACAGTCTGGCCGTGACACCCTCCATCTCTGCTTTCAGGATGACAATTTTCTTGGCCAGCAACTTCCAGAGATTCACATTCACCGACAAACGCTCCAGTATCAGCATCTTCCGCTGCTGCTGGTCCTCCACCTCAAGTCCTCTCAGATTCACCTCCTGGGTAAAGACATTCACGCTGGCGTTGTCGATCTTCACATGCGTCTGCAACTTCTCCTCCAGCCGATACGTCACCATGCCCAACAGCTTGTTCTGGACGGCAGACGTATTCAACAATACTGCTGCAAGAAGAAGTAATAACAGGATGAATCCGATGATTCCTCCGATGACTTTCAGGGTGATGGATGCTTTCTTGTTCACGACGAAACGGTCTTTAGTATTGTTTTCGCCTGCAAATATAAACAATTTCCCGGTAAAGTCCAAGAAATTTCCCAACTTTCGAAGAGACTACATGGATGTAGAGGATGTGTTCATCTCACGTTTCATCCATTCTGTCACCGTGATACCCTTGAACTTCTTAAAGGCGGCACTGAAGGTGCTGTAACTCAGGAAGCCGCATTGCTGGGACAGTTGCTGTGCTGTCACAGAGTGCGATGAAGCGATGGTCTCGCGATACAGATTCATGAAATGATTGATGCGAAGTTGGTTGATATAGGCATTATAGGTGATGCCCTGCTGGACAAAATAATTACCGAGGTAGGTACGGTTGGTGCCCACGACTGTTGCGAGCTGCAGTAAGGTGAGGTCATGCTGCAAATAGAGCTGTGTCGCTTCGCAGTGCTGTTTTAACAAAGCTCCGATATTGATTCCCCTTGGTGCATCTTCGGCTTCCTCCATGATGGGGTCAAGCTGTTGCAGCGTCTCCACGCGCCAAACCACGAAAAAAACGATAATGAAGGTGTTCAACTGGGCGACGAACTCTGAGGTCATGCCGACGAAGAACACGGTGTAGGCACCATAGACAAACAAGACGCAGGCGATGAACAGCAGGCTCTGCCACACCTCCTTATGCTGCAAGTCGGCAAAGTTGTCGTGTAGCCAGCGGTTGTACTGCCATAGCGCACGTACATAATAGATAATAAAGACAAGGCAGACGAAACGCATGTAATGCTCCAAGGCGTATTCTGCTCTACTGTCATGGGTGGCGATACCCCAGACGGCTATCCCCACAAGAGGTATCAAAGCCAGGACGATGGGCAGGATGGACCGCTTACGGTCTTGCAATAAGCGCAGCAAGACCACCATCATCAATGGCATAAAGGTCAGACGGTCAAGAAAAAGGTTGATGATATTGCGTAGCAGACGGTCATCAGCAAGAACGATGGTGCCAATGACAGTCCACCACACATGACTGGCAGCAGCTGATATCAGAAAGGCGGCAGTCCAGTAACGCAGTTCCTTGGGGGGAACATTATTGACGGAGAAGGCATTGTTCCGTCTCAGCAGCAGATAGAGGGCAGCAAACAGGGCTGTCACCGCTGCTCCACCGTAAAGCATCGTATAAAGAAAGTTGTTAAGTCCTTCGTATTCGTACATATTTTCTTAATTTGCTTGCAAAGGTACTCATATTTTCGCGAACTACAGCAAAAGCAGACTTTCAGAATTTACAAAAAATCTCAGAATTTACAAAATCTGTATCATGATTTACAAAACTTGTGGGTTCGGGGCATCAAACTATTGTCTATCGTAGGAAAAATGACTACCTTTGCACTCATAAAACGAAAAGGTAAACATGGATCAAGGTAAAAAGATTGTTCAACCACCTTTCTTGAAAGCAGGGGACAAAGTCGCTCTTGTGTCCCCTGCCTATTGGATGCCAGAAGATGCCATCCTACAGGCTGCTGATGTGATCAGGAGCTGGGGACTACAGCCTGTCATCGGCCCCCATACCAACAGCCTCAACGTAAACGTCTATGCAGGAACGGCCGACGAACGTGCTGCAGACCTGCTATGGGCTCTCGAAGACGACAACATCAAAGCCATTATCTGCTCCCGAGGCGGTTATGGTTCCATTCACTTGTTGAACCGCATCCCAATAGAACGCTACCAACAGCACCCCAAATGGCTGATTGGTCATGGTGACATTACCACGTTGCTCTATGCGGTAGCCAGTGCCGGATTGATGAGTATCCACGGTCCGATGGCGTTCCAGATAGGCAACAATCAGGAACCGGCCAATACCATTACGCGTAACATCCTCTTTGGCTCGCTTCCGCAATATAAGATCCCTAGTAATCCCTATAATCAGTGCGGCCATGCAGAGGGACTGTTGATTGGCGGTAACCTTTCGAGCTACTCGGCCATCGCAGGCACCAAGTTCCACCTGCCACCTGATCAGGATGTCATCCTGTTCCTCGAAGAGGTTGAAGAAGCATTGCACGATATTGACAGGTTGTTCTATATGTTGCGCCTGCAACTGAATTTCGAAAGGGTAAAGGGTATTATCTTCGGCACGTTCAGCTCCATTAAGTTCGACCTTCAGTTTGGCAGTGTCGAGCAGATGCTGATAGCCCATCTCCACGACTTGGATATCCCCAGCTGCTGTAGTTTCCCCGTCGGCAGCAACAGTTGTCTGCCACTCATCGAGGGTGCGCCGTGCTCTCTTGATGTCTCGATGGAGGATGCCATCCTGACCTTCAACATCGATGGAACCCAGCAGACCTATCACATCGACAAGGAGAGACCTCAACTCATGAAAGATTAGTCTAGACTTATTACCTCCTACTGGGGCCTGACCCCAGCACTAAGTTTTTTCTAGTTTTCTTTGGTATTCTGCTCGTTTTGCACTATCTTTGCAGGCGTTATGGATGAAAGAAGCTGTGTCGCTCTGTTGGAAGAGCACGATATCAAACCCACTGCCAACCGTATTGTGGTGGTAAGAGCCTTGGCGACCTCCATGTTGCCCCAGTCGTTGGCAGATCTGGAGCAGAGGATCGGTACGATCGACAAGTCGAACATCTTCCGTGCCCTCACCCTTTTCCGGGAGCATCATCTGGTACATGCCATCGAGGGCAGCAACGACGGTACGAAATACGAGCTCTGCCACAGTCATGACCATGACCACGATGACGACCAGCACCCCCATTTCTTCTGTGAGGTCTGTCAGCAGACCTACTGTCTGGAGGGTGTGGCGCTACCGGAGATCCATCTGCCACAGGGCTTCGAACTTCATTCCAAGAACTATATGCTCAAAGGCATCTGTCCACATTGTGCCAAATGATCGACCTGCGTGATATCCGTGTCATCGCCTTTGATGCCGACGACACCCTCTGGGACTGTCAGTCACATTTCGAGGCCGTAGAGAACCATCTCTACCGGCTCATCGCGCCCTACTGTGAGGTGCCCGCCCAGGAACTCTTCCAGACGGAGAGCGGTAACATGGCCGACCTCGGCTACGGCTGTAAGGCGTTCACCATCAGCATCATCGAGACGGCCCTACGTGTGGGTGGCGACCATCTGTCAGCAGCGGAACTCGCCGATCTTCTCAGCCACAGCAAGTCATTGCTCCATCTGCCTGCCACCCCGTTGCCTGAGGTCGAAGAGACGCTCCAGCGCCTCCAGGCCTATCCCTACCGTCTCGTCGTCTTTACAAAAGGGGAGTTGCAGGATCAGGAGAATAAACTGAAGCGCAGCGGACTGGCAAAGTACTTCTCCCATGTGGAGATCACATCGAACAAGACGGAGGTGGAGTTCCAGCAACTCTGTGAGCATCTGGACATCCTGCCCTATCAGCTGCTGATGGTTGGCAACTCCCTGAAGAGCGACATCGCCCCCGCCCTCACCATCGGCGCTTCTGCTATCCACATCCCCTTCCACGTCACGTGGCAACTGGAGCACCTTGAGGACATCGAGCACGAGCGTCTCATCAAAATCACCCATTTCAACGAGATTCTTCACATTCTAAACTACCAGATAGCATGAAATACGTCTTTGAAACGCGCATGGAGGTGCGCGACTATGAGTGTGACATCGAGGGCATCGTAAACAATGCCAACTACCTGCACTATGCCGAGCACACCCGTCATCTCTTCCTCCGCAGTCTGGGCGTCAGTTTTGCCGATCTCCACAAGAAAGGCATCGACGCGGTCGTTCACAGCATGAAACTGCAATACAAGGTGCCCCTGCGCTGCGATGATGAGTTTATCTCTCGCCTCAACCTCAAGAAGGAGGGGATCAAATACCTGTTCTATCAGGATATCTACCGTGCCAGCGACGAACAGCTCTGTTTCCGTGCTACCGTGGAACTGGTCTGTCTCGTCAACGGCCGTCTTGGCAATTCTCCTGAATACGACGAGGCTTTTAAAGATTTTATCTGATATGTGGCATCAACCCTGGACGATGAAGGAGGGCTTCTTGATTGGTGGAGGTCTGATCATAGTGGGCCTGGCGCTCGAACTGAGCGTAGGTCCTGTGGCATGGGAAGCCTTCGCGTGGCCTGCCAACGGTTTTGTGTTGGCCGGATTCCTGACCATCATCGCAATCATCTTCCTGTTGAGAAGAAGACTCTATACCTGCCGTTTCATCGGCACTTACCAGGCCGCCATCCCTACGCTCGTCTATGCCGTCGTGCTGACGATCATCATGGGACTGACGCGACAGAAGACGAATGGCACGTGGCTGAACGATATGCTGTCGTTCTGGCCCTTCGTCCTGATGTATGTCTATATGGCCGTCATCCTCGGGGTGGTCATCCTCCGTCGGCTCGTACATCTGACCAGTTGGCGGCGCGATATTCCCTTCCTGTTGAACCACCTGGGACTGTTTATCGCCATGACCACCGCCACCTTAGGCAACGCCGACATCCAGCGCCTGAAGATGATCACGGTGACGGGCGAGTCGGAGTGGCGGGCCCTGACGCAGGAGGGAGCCGTCCGTGAGATGCCGCTGGCCATCGAACTGAAACGATTTATCATGGAGACATACGATGACGGCTCACCCAAGCGTTTCGCCTCGGAGATCCAAATCCTGACAAAGTCGGGCAAGAATATCCAGACCATTGTCGATGTGAACAAACCCGTGGAGGTGGAGGGCTGGAAGATCTACCAGTACGGCTACGACACCCAGATGGGGGCGAAGAGCCAGATCTCCATCCTCGAACTGGTGAGCGACCCGTGGTTGCCGCTGGTCTATACGGGTATCTATATGATGCTGGCAGGAGCCGTGTGCATGTTTATTATAGGTGGGAGGAAACGCGTATGAGTTGGGAACACTTCATCTATTTTGCTATCGCTTCCGTACTGCTCTGGGCAATGGGGGCCTATGCTGCGTGGCGCGATAAGACCGTCGTCGCCTATACCACCACGACCATCGGACTGATCGTATTCTTCGCCTTTATCCTCGCGATGTGGGTGTCCTTGGAGCGTCCGCCACTTCGTACGATGGGAGAGACGCGCCTCTGGTACTCGTTCTTCCTGCCGCTGGCGGGTCTTATCGTGTATAGCCGTTGGAAATACAAGTGGATCCTTTCGTTTTCCACCATCCTCGCCCTGGTGTTCATCTGTGTGAACCTCTTCAAACCGGAGATCCACGACAAGACGCTGATGCCCGCATTGCAAAGCCCATGGTTCGCACCCCATGTCATTGTCTATATGTTTGCCTACGCTGTGTTAGGTGCTGCCGCAGTGATGGCGGTGTTTCTCCTATTCAGGAAGACATCCCTCGCCTCCGAAATGGAGATTACAGACAATCTCGTCTATGTCGGTCTGGCGTTCATGACCATCGGCATGCTCTTCGGAGCGCTCTGGGCGAAGGAGGCATGGGGACACTACTGGTCGTGGGATCCCAAGGAGACCTGGGCAGCCATCACCTGGCTGGCCTATCTGGTCTATGTCCACTACCGTCTGCTGCCGAAGCACAATCCCCGTCTGGCCCTGTGGATGCTTATCCTCTCCTTCATCCTGTTGCAGATGTGCTGGTGGGGTATCAATTACCTGCCCTCGGCACAAGGTTCCAGCGTACATACCTATACCACATAGCATTATCAGACAAAAGAGACCGTGCCTCACGGCAGGGTCTCTTTTACAAACCTATATAATAATACACGTATGTAAAGTGTTACAATGAGTCCATAATACGGACTCCTTAACAACTCTTCTTTCCACAAAAAATCTTTCTTTCGCCTCCTGCCCTTACATCGAGGGCGATCGGCATCTTTCCATCAAAGGCTGGTCTTCTGACTACGCTCCACTCCGAAGTACCTTCTCGTCCAAAAGGACAATGGCTTTCTGCTTCAGAGCCATACGGGAGCTCACAGCTGCGGGACAGTCGGAGACTTACACTCCATTCCCAATTAATCGCGGTTAAGCGAACCTCTGTGGGACAAACCTATCGGCTGTCGGCTGCAAAGATACGAACTATTCGTGAAACCACCAAACTTTATAGGTAAAAAATGCTCTCCGGCCCCATGTTGAAGAGCAGGTCGAGGATGGAGAGGTTGGACAGAAAGCCGTGTTTCTGCTGATAGACCTGGCAATAAGGCCGGGGCATGAAGTCGGGATCGGGGGCCGGATGCTTGGGGGTAATCGCTGAGCGGAAATCCTTCATGATGGGAGAAGGATCATACACTTCTGTATGGGATACGTTGGGCTGGATATCGATCAATTCGCACATTTTCTGGCGGATCTCCTCGTTGAAATCGAGCAGGAACGTCCAGCGTTTCTCAAAGAAAGGACGGATGTCGTCCTGATAGTATTCGAAGAAAGGTGACTCGCCGTAGGCACTCTGTAGGGCGTTCCAGTGCAGGTGGCGCCAGTTGCCGTGGTCGCTGATGCGGATATCCTTGATGGTCGGGGAGGTTCCGCGCTCCACGGGAACGGTCAGCGCCTGAACACCATTCGTGGTGGCGATGAGGCAACGGTTACGGTAGGTCTGCTTCTGGAAACTCTCCCATTGCTCTATCATTACGGATTCAGCCCGATGCAGTTTCTGATACCACTGCACTGGGCCGAAGTAGGTTGTACTCAGCAGCACCTCCATGGGCTGCCTACTTGATATTATCGACGATCTTGCCGAGACGGCTCCAGCGCACACCGTTGATGCCGCGATGGTCTGGATCGCTCGACCACCAGATGAAGATAGGCTTACCAACGATATGATCCTCAGGCACAAAACCCCAGTAGCGGGAGTCGGCGGAGTTGTGGCGGTTGTCGCCCTGCATCCAGTAGTAGTCCATCTTGAAGGTATATTCTTTGGTCTCCTGACCGTTGATGAAGATCTTACCGTCCTTCACCTCCAGTTCATTGGCCTCATACACCTTGATGGGACGCTCATAGACGGGCAGGTTGTCGAGTGTAAGCTGGATCTTCTCACCCTTCTTCGGGATCCAGACAGGTCCGTAGTTGTCACGCGTCCAGTGCTTGTTACCGTTCAATGGATAGATCTCCAGGTCGTTGGCCTCCGTGTTCAGCGTCACACTCTCCACGATGTCCTTCCTGGCCTGCAAAGTGGCAACAGCCTGCTTTGTCAGCGGCATATAGCCTAAGGTGTTCAGGCTTGTCAGGTCTTCCATCGAGATACCCAGTTCATCCATCAGTTCTTCGGGGATGGCCTGCTTCAACTTGACGTGATAGGTATATTGCACGTTCTCCGGCTCCTTGTTGGCCTTGCCGTCGAGATAGACGATATGATCCTTGATCTGGAGCGTCTGTCCAGGCAATCCCACGCAGCGCTTCACGTAGTTCTCGCGACGATCGGCGGGACGGGTGATGATCTCCCCGTACTCCCCGCGGTTGCGCCAGAGCTCATTGCGACCGGCCTCATAGACCGTGTCGAAGTATTTCCTCAACTGCTCTGCTGTCAGCGAGTCGGGATTAGGACGGTTCGGATAGATCTGATAACCAATACTATAGCACATCTGGTAATAGTCGTACGACTGATACTGCGGCGCCGAGCATACCGTATCACCGGCGGGGAAGTTGAACACCACGATATCATTCAGTTCGATATTGCCCAAGCCCTTCACACGACGGTAGTCCCAGTGGGGCCAGTCGAAATAACTCTTACACTCCACGACGGGCAGCGTGTGCTGGGTGAGCGGCATCGTCAACGGCGTCTGCGGAATGCGGGGACCGTAGCTCACCTTCGACACAAAGAGGTAGTCACCCGTCAACAGAGACTTCTCCAGAGAACTCGATGGAATGACGTAATTCTGGAAGAAGAACTGGTTGATGAAATAGACGGCTACGAGGGCAAACACGAGGGCATCGACCCACGACATAACAAACTTCACGGGTTTCTCCGACTCCTTCCACCACTGCCACTTGATCTTCTTCGTGATATAGACATCAAAGATGAACGGTACGACAAGGAGTCCCCACCATGACTTGACCCAATACAAGAAGAGCAGATAGAGCACCAGAGCGATGATGAACTTCGTCCACTGCTTCTTCATATTCAGTTTTTCTTTCTTTTTCACCATTTTTGCTAAAAATATCGTTTACATCGATTTGACGCAACAGTGTGACAGCAAGTTGCATCTTCACCTGATCTTTAACCTTCGTTTTAGAATTTAAACATATCGCTGATGGTCAGCAAACCCTGATGCTCTTTGGTATATTCAGCGGCCAAAACAGCACCGAGGGCAAAGCCCTTGCGCGAGTGGGCATCATGGGT
>JAGCPV010000083.1 GCA_017965475.1 Prevotella sp. | reverse complement strand
TGTTGGATGCCGGCAAGGCATACATCGCTTTCGATACCCCCGAGGAACTGGAGGCCAAGCGACAGGAGATCCAGAACTTCCAGTACGACTGCCACACCCGCAGTCAGATGCGTAACTCGCTGACACTCCCGAAGGAGAAGGTGGAGCAGTTGATTGCCGATGGTAAGCAGTATGTGGTGCGCTTTAAGATCGAGGCCGGACAGGAGGTGCTGGTGAACGACCTGATCCGTGGGGAGGTGCGCGTGAAGAGCGACATCCTTGACGACAAGGTGCTCTTCAAGAGTGCAGACCAGTTGCCGACCTATCATCTGGCGAACATCGTCGATGACCATCTGATGGAGATCTCCCACGTGATCCGTGGTGAGGAGTGGTTGCCCAGTGCGCCGCTTCATGTGTTGCTCTATCAGGCCTTTGGCTGGGAGGATACGATGCCGCAGTTCGCCCACCTGCCGCTGTTGCTGAAACCCGACGGCAAGGGTAAACTCTCGAAGCGCGACGGTGATCGTCTGGGCTTCCCCGTGTTCCCGCTGGAGTGGCATGATCCTAAGACGGGTGAGGTGTCGCGCGGCTATCGTGAGGACGGCTACTTCCCCGAGGCCGTCATCAACTTCCTTGCCCTGCTGGGCTGGAACCCGGGAACGGAACAGGAGATATTCTCGCTCGACGAACTGGTGCCGCTCTTCGATATCACGAAGTGTTCGAAGGCGGGTGCGAAGTTCGCCTACGACAAGGGCATCTGGTTCAATCATGAGTATATCCTGAAGAAGTCGAATGAGGAGATCGCCAAACTGTTTGAGCCGATCGTGAAGGAACATTGTCCGAATGAGACCTCAGAGCGTGTCCTGCAGGTGACCGCGATGATGAAGGACCGCGTGTCGTTTGTCAAGGAACTGTGGCCCCTGTGCTCGTTCTTCTTCGAGGCTCCCACCGAGTACGATGAGAAGACGGCGAAGAAACGTTGGAAAGAAGACTCTGCCCAGCAGCTGACGGAACTTATCGACGTGCTGGAGGGTATCGATGACTTCTCGCTGGAGAACCAGGAGCAGATCGTACATGCCTGGATAGAACAGAAAGAGTATAAACTTGGCAATATCATGAATGCCTGGCGCCTGACACTCGTGGGTGAGGGTAAGGGTCCCGGTATGTTCGACATCTCGGCCTTCTTGGGTAAGGAAGAGACGATCCGCAGAATGAAACGTGCCATCGAAGTACTGGGCTGATGATTTACAATCTGATCATATATCTCTACCTCTTGGGTGTGGCTGTCTATAGCCTTTTCAACGAGAAGGTCCGTAAGATGTGGCGTGGTGAGCGTGCGGCGTTCAAGGTCCTGAAGGAGAAAGTGGATCCAGATGCGAAGTACGTGTGGTTCCATGCGGCCTCACTCGGAGAGTTTGAGCAGGGCCGTCCCTTGATGGAACGTCTGCGTCAGGAACATCCTGAGTATAAGATCCTGCTGACGTTCTTCTCACCCTCAGGCTACGAGGTGAGGAAGAACTACCAGGGCGCCGATATTATCTGTTACCTGCCGTTGGATACGCCTGTCAACGCCATCCGTTTCCTGCGTCTGGTTCGTCCCGTGATGGCCTTCTTCATCAAGTATGAGTTCTGGTACAACTACCTGCATATCCTGAAGCACAGACATGTGCCCGTCTATAGCGTGTCCAGCATCTTCCGTCCTGATCAGGTATTCTTCAAGTGGTATGGCCGTCAGTATGGACGTGTGCTCAACTGCTTCTCCTATTTCTTCGTGCAGAACGAGACCAGCAAGGAACTGTTGGCGAAGATCGGCATCACGAATGTCGCCATCGTTGGCGATACGCGTTTCGACCGTGTACTCCAGATCAAGGAGGCTGCCAAGCAGTTGCCTATTGTGGAGGCTTTTACGCGCGGCGCGAAGGTTTTTGTCGCTGGCTCATCATGGCAGCCCGATGAGGAGATTTTCATCAAGTATTTCAATGAGCATCGCGACTGGAAACTGATCATCGCCCCCCATGTCATTGGCGAGGATCACCTGAAACAGATCGAGAAACTGCTCGACGGCCGTAAGGTCGCCCGTTATACTTCTCTGGAGAATCCGGATAATCTGGGAAATCCGGATGTCCTTATCATCGACTGCTTCGGCCTGCTCTCCAGCATCTATCACTATGGCGATGTGGCCTATGTGGGTGGTGGTTTTGGCGTGGGTATCCACAATCTCCTGGAGGCGGCTGTCTGGGATGTACCCGTATTCTTCGGCCCCAACAACCAGAAGTTCCAGGAGGCACAGGGCCTGAAGACAAACGGTGGCTTCGAGATCAATAGCTACGAGACATTTGCCGCCCAGATGGACCGTTTCGCGGCTGATCCTGCTTATCTGAAGGAAGAAGGCCTGAAGGCTGGACAGTTTGTACAGTCTTTGGCTGGTGCGACGGAACAAGTGCTGTCGGCTATTCTTCCTTGACCTTCATATATTGCTTGCCCTTGCACTTGATCACTCCCAGACTTTCCAGGTAGTTTGTGAGCATCACGGAGGTCTGTATGTTCAGTGAGTGGCCGGGATCGGACACATACGACTTACAAGCGCTTTGCATATAGCTGTTGGTTACCACCTTGTAGGTCTTGTGAATGTCGAATTCCTGACCGTCGAGGGTCTTCAACTGGATATTCTTCAGCCTGTCCTTATACTCGTCATTCTGATCGACTGTCGCCTCACAGACGACACCTGCTACACGTGGCAGGTGGTACAGTGACCCACGGCTGTAGGTAGTCAGGATATTGATGATCTCCTCGCCTGTCAGATGCATCTCTATGGCTTCGTTATAGAAGGGGTCCATGGAGAGGACATCCTGCATCGTGATGTTGCCCACGGCCAAAGAGTCGAGACGTACACCACCATTATTCACAATACTGATATCGGCCTGTCCTTCATGGAGGAAAGCCTCGCACATCAGGTAGTTCAGCTCATCCTTGGTCTTGAAGGGAGTTTCGGCATAGCCCACCACACGCTTGAACATCGGGTTGTTGCCGAAATACTCTACCATCACCTCAACCATCCTGCTCTTGACGGGGAATGACTTGACATCGATATATTCTGCCTTCTTGTCAACGACCTTCCCGTTCTTGATGGTTAGGGTGATATGGGTCACCTTCGACAGTTTGTTCTTGTTCTGTGTGATCAGCACACCGTTGTGCAGTGGCTCGTCCTCCGTCAGTTGCGTATGGGTGTGTCCTCCGATGATCAGGTCGAGCCAGGGATAGGTCTCTGCCATCTCGATGTCATTCTGATAGCCGAGGTGAGACAGCAGGATCGTCGCATCGCACTGACGGCTGAACTCCTCATATCGTGCCACCACGTTCTTCGGCAGGGCGAACCTGATGCCCTTCACATTGTCCGGGTGGGTGTCAGGACGTCCCTGCGAGTTCACTTGTACCACACCGATGACACCAACCTTGAGGCCATCGACATCGAAGACCTTGGTGGGGATGATATGTAGTCCTGCCTCTTTCGATGGGAAGATGTTGGCACAGATATAGCTGAAGCCAGAGTACCTCATCAACGGGGGCAGGGAGCCGACGTCGAACTCGTGGTTACCCAGAGCTGTGGCGTCGAAGCCCACTTCGTTCATCAGGGCCACCATCGGGTAGGATGAGATCCGGAACATATCGTTGGCAGGATTACCTGTGCGGTTGTCACCTGCGGAGAATATCAGCAGGGAGGGATAGCGCTCGCGCAGACTATCGGCGATGGCTGCCAACTGGGGGAAAGCCTCGATAGCGGCGTGCATATCATTAGCTGCAAGGATGTGTACCTCGCGTTCTTTCTGTGCATAACCTAAATGGACCAGCAGAAGTACCAGTCCTAATACAAATATTCTTTTCTTCATTGCGAGTGCAAAGATAGGAAATAGTTTTGATAGTTCCAAATTATTTTGTACTTTTGTCCCCGAAACAACGACGAACAACTTGGAAAATGACATTAATTAAGAGTTATAGAGGTCTGATGCCCAAATGGGGCAAAGACTGTTATTTCAGTGAGAACGCCACGATTGTGGGCGATGTGACGATGGGTGACGAGTGCTCCGTATGGTTCAATGCCGTGGTGCGTGGCGACGTGGCACCCATTACCATCGGCAACTGCACGAACATCCAGGACGGAAGCTGTGTCCATGTTACTTTCGATACGGGACCTACGCATATCGGCAGTTATGTTACCATCGGACACAATGTCACCGTTCATGCTTGTACCATCCACGACCATGCACTTATCGGCATGGGCTCCACCTTACTTGACGGTTGTGAAGTGGGCGAGGGATCCATAGTAGCTGCTGGTGCCCTGGTGCTTCAGAATACGAAGATCCCTGCTGGTGAGATATGGGGTGGCGTCCCTGCCAAGTACATTAAGCCTGTGCGCCCAGGGCAGACTGACAATGCCGAGCACTATGTAGCCTATTCCAAATTCTATCTGGAGGAAGGTGAGACGGAACCCACAAAGATCTAGTGATTATCTGATGGTGGCGACGATGTATTCGGACTGAGTGCCGATGCGGAACTTGCCGCCCCAGATGCCGATGCCGGAAGTCACGTAGTATTGTGTGTTGCCACGCTGGTACGATCCCCACGAACATTCATAGACATGATCCGTGATCCAGGAGATGGGCCATACCTGTCCACGATGGGTATGGCCGCTTAATTGGAAATCAACACCTGCCCTCTCTGCACGCTCCAGACTATAAGGCTGGTGATTCAGAACGATGGCGTATATTCCCTTGTATGGTATCATGAGATCTTCCACCGTTTTGCGGCGACGGTTCCCACAGTCATCACGTCCTATAATAGCAATGGCACTGTCGATGACAACAGTCTCATCAATTAGTAAGTGGATGCCTGCATCCTTATAAAACTGTCGGGCCTCGGTATCGCCGGCAAAGTACTCGTGATTTCCCAGACAGGCATAGACGGGTGCCTTCAGCCTATGGAACTCCTCTGCCATCTTCTCTTCCAACAGCGGACGCATGCTGCCGTCGATGATGTCGCCGGCAATCAGGATGAAGTCCGGCTCCTCGGCATTGATCATATCCACCCAGCGGGCCAGTTCCTTGCGGGGATTATGGTAGCCCAGATGCAGGTCGGAGAGCATCACGGCCTTATACGCCTTCGGCAGTGGCTTGGTGGATTTCAGCGTCAGTTCCACGCGTACCTTATTCTTATAATGCAGGTTGCCGTAGAGGAAGATGCCGAAGATAAATACAAAAATGCCCAGCGCCATCTGCCAGTTGTCGTAGAGCAGCGACTTCGGCACGAGGCGTACGAGCCGTCCGAGGTCGAGCACCAGGAAGAGGATCACCAGGTACATCAGTATGAAGATCGACGATGTTCCTACCTCGTAGCCCAGCTGTGCCAGTGGCAACGGCCACTCGTCGAACTTACGCCAGAAACTCATGAAGAGCATCGAGAAGCAGAGTATGCCGACGGCAATAATCAGCAATTTCCACACACCAGCCAACGGCAGTATAGTCCATATATGCCAGGCGATGTATGCAATGGCCAGAAGCGGCAGTACTGAGAAGGACATCATCCACATAAGTCTCATTAATTTTTGCGGTTTTGAGATAAAACCCCGGAAGCCAGAAGACTTCCGGGGTTGTTGTGTTGAATGGGAATCTTCTTACAGGTTCGGATTCTCTGACTTCCAGTCAGCCACGGCAGGGATGATGCCAAGGCTGATAATCTCGTCGCGCATCTTCTGCAGGTGCTCGTAGGAAGCCTGGAGGGCAGCCATCTCTTCAGCAGTACCCTCGGGCTGAGTGAAGTGAACGCCGTCCTTGTCGATGACGGTAGGCATGGCCATCATCACGTTCTGGAAACCGAAAGCGTTGACATAGCAGCCGGCAGGCCACTTGAAGGGCTCGCCACCCATGGCACCCTCGATCATCTTCACAGCCTGATAAGCAGGGCTCTGGAATGAGGAACGACCGCGCAACTTGATGATGTTGCTGCCGCCCTGGGTGGTCATGTGCTTGATCTCTGCCCAACGCTCGTCGGAGAGAGGAAGCTCTGAGAGGGGCTTGCCGTCGATGAGGGCCTTGCTGGCGAAGACGGCCATCTGCTCACCATGTCCGCCATAGGTGTAGGCGTTGGTAACCTTGTCCTGGCGAACACCGAACTCCTGAGCCAGCTGTTGCTGCAGACGGGTTGAGTCGAGGGCGGCCAGAGAGGTCAGCTGGTTGGGCTTCAGACCAGAGTGGATGAGCGCTGTCAGAGCGGTCACGTCAGCGGGGTTGAAGATCACGACCACGTGCTTCACGTCGGGACAGTACTTCTTGATGTTCTCACCAAAGTCAGCTGCGATCTGGCAGTTGCCCTTCAGCAGGTCCTCACGGGTCATACCCTCCTTACGGGGAGCACCACCAGAAGAGATGATGTACTTAGCACCAGTGAAAGCCTCCTTGGCATCTACGGTATAGGAGATGTTTGCGCCGGGGAAGGCACAGTGACACATCTCGTCATACACACCATGAACACCGGGCTCATAGATATCATACAAACTAATGTTGGGAGTCAAGCCCAGCATCAACACACTCTGTACCATGTTAGAGCCAATCATACCACCGGCACCAACAATTACCAATTTCTCGTCTGTTAAAAAAGCCATAATTGTATTATTATAATTGTTATATCAAAAGTGCTGCAAAGTTACGAAAAAAACTCATATGAAGTGGATTTTTATTATTAATCTGTGTTAATCCCGACAATTTGTAACACTAATTTTGTACCTTTGTAAAGTCGAAATTGCAAATACCTAAGAACATGACTATCCTTCAACGATTGGAAGACCTCCGTGAGGTGATGCGGCGCGAACATCTGGCCGCCTTCATCTTCCCCAGTACAGACCCTCATCAGGGCGAATATATACCGGATCACTGGAAGGGACGTGAGTTTATCTCGGGCTTCAACGGCTCGGCAGGTACGGCAGTGGTCACGATGGATGCCGCCGCCCTCTGGACAGACTCCCGCTATTTCATCGCTGCCGAAGAGCAGTTGAGGGGTACCGGGTTCCAGTTGATGAAACTGAAGATCGAAGGTACACCCACCATTGCCGAGTGGATAGGCAGGGAATGTGGCCCGGGTGTTGAGGTGGGCGTCGATGGTATGGTGAATTCCACCAACAGTGTGAAAGAGCTGATAGCCGATCTCAGGAAGCAGGGAGGTATTACGCTTCGCACGAACTTCGACCCCTTGCGGCAGATCTGGCATAATCGTCCTGCCATTCCGCAGAATCCCATAGAGATTTATCCCATGCAATATGCTGGTGAGAGTTGTCACGACAAGATCACCCGTATCCGTCAGGCCCTGCGCCAGCAACATGCCGACGGGATGCTGATGGCGGCCCTCGACGACATTGCCTGGACGCTGAACCTGCGAGGAACAGATGTGCATTGCAACCCGGTGTTTGTTTCCTACCTGCTCATCGCATCGAAGAGTGTCACCTTATATATTAATAAGGAGAAACTCTCACCTGAGGTGTCGGCCTATCTGAAGAAAGAAGAAATCATGGTGGAAGACTACGACCAGGTGAAGAACGGTCTGAAGAAATACTTCGAGTATAACATCCTGCTCGACCCCGATGAGATCAACTATGCGCTCTACGACGTGGTGAGGAACAAGGGTAAGATGAATGATCTGCCAAAGACGGAGATTGTCGAGGAAGAGTCGCCCGTGAAGCGGATGAAAACCGTTAAGAACGAGACGGAAATAGCGGGTTTTAGGTCGGCGATGCAGAAAGACGGCATCGCACTCGTAAAGTTCCTCCATTGGCTCTCAGACTATATTGGAAAGCCTGAGATCTCCAATCTGACAGAGATCTCCATTGATCAGAAACTGACCTCCCTTCGTGCTGAGCAACCCCTCTATCGTGATATCTCCTTCGATACCATCGCCGGCTATGGCCCGCATGGTGCCATCGTACATTATGAGGCGACGCCCGAGACGGATATCCCATTGGAACCCAGGGGCTTCCTGTT
>JAGCPV010000010.1 GCA_017965475.1 Prevotella sp. | reverse complement strand
TCCCGCTACCGTCGTAAGGACAACCCCGCTGTGGCGCTGATGCGTAAGGTGATAGCCAACAAGAAGAAGGCAGACCTGAAGAGTCACGACTACTACCGCTATCAGAGTTATCAGAAGATCGGTCTTGGTCTCAACGACATCAAGCCCGAGACGTTGGAGAAAGGTCTCTTCAAACGTTATCCCTGGTTGCGTGAGCAGGTGGATACCAGCCAATATACCGATAAGCTGTGGTTGCCGCTGACGGTGGATGAGATGGTGACGGAACAGCTCTGGCGCAAGGATCCGAAGGCTGAGCGCACCATCGTGAAAGGTACGAAGTCGAGTGGTGTGAACGACCTCTTCCAGACGGGTGAGATCCTGACGACGGTGATGCGTGAGGTGTTTGCTGATGTCGATATCTACGATGACTATATCCTGCTGATGCGTCATAAGTTCAGTTCACCCATCGGACGTGATGCCATCCAGTTCTATAGGTACTATATCACGGACACCGTCTATGTGGGTAATGACCGCTGTATCCAACTCGACTTCCTGCCGAATAACCAGCAGGACTTTGGCTTCCGCGGACAGATCTATATCATCGCGGACACGGCCTCTCAGTATCAGGTGAAACGCTGTGAACTCTATATCCCCCGTTCGAGTGATGTGAACTGGGTGGAGTCGATGCAGTGTATGCAGGAGTTCTCGCAGCAGGAGGACGGTGAGTGGTTGCTCACGATCGACGATATGATCGTGGAGCTGATGCTTACAGACTTCATCCAGAAGGGTGTGGTGACACGTACCACGCGTAAGACGGATTTCTCGTTTGACCCGATACCCGCGGCTCGTTTCAAGAAAAAGAACCCGTTGCAGGTGGAGGTAGGCTCTGACAATCGCAGTGATGAGTTCTGGGCCCAGAACCGTCAGGTGGAATTCACCAAGAGTGAGCAGGGAATGGGAGGTTTCCTCGACCATCTGGAGCAGTTGAAGGGCTTTAAGTACGTCATCTTCGTGCTCAAGGCCCTCTTCGAGAACTATCTGGAGACAGGCTCCCGTGACAATCCCAGCAAGTTCGACGTGGGTCCCATCAACACCTTCGTCTCCCAGAATTTCTACGATGGCCTGCGCTTCAGGGTGGGAGGACAGACGACGGCGAACCTCAACCGTCATCTCTTCGCCAAGGGCTATTTCGCCTATGGTACGAAGAAGCACGAGAAATACTATAATGCGGAGCTGACCTATTCGATCACGCCGAAGCAGTATCTGCCGCAGGAGTTCCCTGTGAATAATATTATCTTCTCCTCGAAGCGTGATGTGGCCCTGCCCAGCGATAAATATGCCGCTACGGATAAAGACAATGTGTTTGCCTCGTTCAAGGTGCACGACATCGACAAGATGTTCATGTATAACACCCAGCGGCTGGCCTATGAATTTGAGACATCCACGCACTGGCGTTTCACCGCAGACTTGAAGACAGAGCGTATCTCACCCATCGGTTCGCTGGTGCTCCTGCCCGTTGGCCCAGATGCTACACCACTCGACAAGATGCGCTATACTGAATCCACCTTCGGCATCCGCTACGCGCCTGATGAGAAGTTCGTCAACACGAAGCAGCACCGTCGTACCATGAACAGGGATGCGTGGTATATACAACTGCAGCATACCCTCGGCTATCAGGGTCTGCTTGGTGGTGAGTATGCCTACAACTATACCGAACTTGAGTGGTTCCGTCGTACGTGGCTCCCTATGAGCTGGGGTAAGATAGATACGCGTCTGCGTATCGGACAGCAGTGGAACCAGGTGCCCTGGCCTTTGTTGCCGATGCCTCAGGCGAATCTCTCTTACATCGTCGCTCCGCAGTTGTTCAACATGGTGAATAATATCGAGTTCCTCAACGACCGTTTCGCCTCGCTGATGTTCACCTGGGAGATGGGTGGTAAGATATTCAACCGTATTCCTCTGCTCCGCAAACTCAAGTGGCGTGAGATCCTTGAATTCAAGACGCTCTGGGGTACCCTCTCGGATAAGAACAATCCTTATCTGCCACAGAACCAGACGAGCTCGCGGCTGATGGTCTTCCCCACGAACAGTTTCATCATGGACGGCAAGAGACCCTATTTCGAGTATGCTGTTGGTGTTCAGAACATCTTCAGTCTCATACAGATCGAGTATGTGCACCGTATCAATTACAACGACCTGCCCACGGCCTCGAAGCATGGCATCCGTTTTACCATTAATCCATCGTTCTAAGTATGACAAGAGAAGAAGATATCAGACAAGCAGTAGAAACCATGCGGAAGGGTGGGGTGATCCTCTATCCTACGGACACCGTGTGGGGCATTGGTTGTGATGCGACGAATGCCGAGGCAGTGGCGAGAGTGTATCAGATCAAGCAGCGAGATGACTCGAAGGCACTGATCTGTCTCGTCGATAGCGATGCCAGGATGCAGCGCTACTTCAGAAATGTGCCTGATGTGGCGTGGCAGATCGTGGATGGTCTGAAAGAGGGCGATACCAAACCCACGACGCTGATTCTCGATGGTGCCATCAATCTGGCGGAGAACCTGATTGCTGAAGACGGCAGCGTGGGCATCCGTATCACCAATGAACCGTTCTCGAAGGAGCTCTGTTACAGGTTCCAGAAGGCCATCGTATCGACTTCTGCGAATATCAGCGGAGAACCAGCTGCGCAGAACTACTGCGATATTGATCCCAGGATCATCGAGGCGGTGGATTATGTGTGTTGGTCGCGTCGTCAGGAACACAAGCCCCATACACCGTCGAGCATTATCAAACTGAAGGAAAACGGAGAAGTAACGGTTATCAGGAAATAAAGGTGGAAGCAGTTGTAGATAGAAGACCCAAATGGCTCCAGCAGTTGCACGAGTGGCGGGTGGAGCACGTCAGCGAGAAGATGTTTATGATCATCCTCGCGCTGATTGTGGGATTCTTTGCCGCTGTCGCTGCCTTTGTCCTGCACTGGATCATCAATCAGATCGTCCTGTTACTGACGAGTTCCTTCGACCGCACGCAGGCCAACTGGCTCTATCTGGTTTATCCTGTGGTGGGTATCTATCTGACCTCACTCTTCGTGCGCTATATCGTCAAGGATAATATCTCGCATGGGATTACCCGTATCCTTTATGCTATCTCGTCGAATAAGTCACGGCTGAAGTCACATAACTGCTGGTCTTCCGTCATCGCCTCTGCCATCACCATCGGCTTTGGCGGTTCTGTGGGAGCTGAGGCACCTATCGTACTCACGGGTTCCGCCATCGGCTCAAACCTCGGGAAGCTGTTCCATCTGGATCGTAAGATGTTGATGACGCTTGTGGGCTGTGGCGCCGCTGGTGCCATCGCGGGTATCTTCAAGGCCCCGATAGCGGGATTGGTGTTCACCCTGGAGGTGCTGATGATCGATATGACGATGTCGGCCTTGTTGCCGATACTGGTCTCGTGTGTGACAGCCACCGTCTTCACCTATATCTTCAGCGGTGATGCGGCACTGTTCTCCTTCCATCTCGACAGCGAGTGGTCTGTGCAACGGATTCCCGCCTCTGTATTGCTGGGTATCACCTGCGGACTGATCTCACTCTATTTCATCCGGATGATGGGTGCCTGTGAGGATGTCTTCGCCAAGTTCAAGGATAAACCCTATGTGAAGCTGGCCATCGGTGGAACGGTACTGAGTCTGCTCATCTTCCTCTTCCCCGCACTCTATGGTGAGGGCTACAGCAGTATCAACCTGTTGCTGAACGGAAGGACGGAGGCAGACTGGAATCATATCCTGGATAACTCCCTGTTCTCTGGTCAGGGCTCCCTGCTGATCATCTATATCGCTCTAGTGTTGTTTACCAAGGTGTTGGCGACCTCTGCCACGAACGGTGGCGGTGGCTGTGGTGGTACATTTGCACCCTCACTCTTCATCGGCTGTCTGACTGGTTTCCTCTTCTCCCGTCTGTGGAATATCAACGAGATTGGCGTGTATGTGCCTGAAAAGAACTTCGCCCTGCTGGGTATGGCAGGTGTGATGTCGGGTGTGATGCATGCACCGTTGACGGGTATATTCCTGATCGCCGAGTTGACGGGTGGCTATAGTATGTTTATGCCACTGATGATTGTCAGCGTGTGTGCCTACCTCACCATCATTATCTTCGAGCCGCATAGTATCTATGGCTCCCGTCTGGCAAAACAAGGTAAACTGCTGACCCATCATACCGACCATGCTGTGCTGACGCTGATGAATCTGGATAGCGTGATCGAGAAAGATTATCTGAGTGTGACACCAGACATGGAACTGGGCCAGATCGTTCATAAGATCAGCCGTAGCCATACTTCCGTATTACCAGTGTTGGATGCGGCGGGGATGTTGTTGGGTGAGATAGATATTGCCAAGATCCGCAATGTGTTGTTCCGCATAGAACTGTACCATCATTTCACGGCTTCCCAGTTGATGGTGGAGCCGAAGGCTGTACTCAGCGATGCCACGCCGATGGCGGATGTGATGAGGGCTTTTGATCGTACGGGTGCCAACTGGTTGCCGGTGTTTGATGCGGAGAATCATCTGAAAGGCTATATCTCCCGCCAGCGTATCTATACGATGTATCGTAAGATGGTGGCGGACATGAGTGAGGATTAACTAAAAACTTTTGAGAATATGGAGAAGAAGGATTTACGAATCGTGTTTATGGGAACGCCCGAGTTTGCTGTGGAGACATTGAAGGCGTTGGTGGAGAACGAGTATAACGTCGTGGCAGTGGTCACACAGCCAGACAAGGCTGTTGGTCGTCATCAGACCGAGGTACAGCCCTCGGAGGTGAAGAAGTTTGCGCTGGAGCATAACCTCCCCGTGTTACAGCCGGAGAAGATGAAGGATCCAGCCTTTGTTGAGCAGCTGAAGTCGTACAAGGCCAATCTCCAGGTCGTTGTCGCCTTCAGGATGCTGCCTGAGGTGGTATGGGATATGCCCCAATATGGCACGTTCAATGTGCATGCCGCCCTGTTGCCCCAGTATCGTGGTGCTGCCCCCATCAACTGGGCCGTTATCAATGGAGAGACACAGACAGGTGTCACCACCTTCTTCCTCGACAAGGATATCGACACGGGACATATCATCATGCAGAAGCCTTTCGATATCCCTGATACCGCTAATGTGGAATATGTCTATGACGGACTGATGCATCTCGGTGCAGAGATCTGTTTGGAGACGCTGGAGAAGATCATCGCAGCAGACGGTCATCCCGAGAGCATCCCACAGGAAGAACTGGAGGGGAAGTTCAAGCGGCTGTATGATGCTCCGAAACTTTTCAAGGACGTCTGTGAGATCGACTGGAGCCGTCCTTGTAAGCGCATCTATGACTTTATCC
Source organism: Prevotella sp. (assembly GCA_017965475.1). Lineage (GTDB taxonomy): Bacteria > Bacteroidota > Bacteroidia > Bacteroidales > Bacteroidaceae > Prevotella. The sequence goes on along the minus strand of JAGCPV010000010.1, from coordinate 21,380 downwards.
GTGGTCTGAGTCCTTATCCCGGAGCTTGGACGACGCTCTTGGGTCCCAACGGTAAGTCGGTGGATCTGAAGATCTATAAGACCACCAAGACGGAGAAGAACGTAGGCATGAGACCAGGAACCATTGTCGTCTATAAAGGTGTACTTTACATCACCACTGGCGACTATATGCTCCAGATAGATGAGCTTCAGATGGCTGGCAGAGAACGGATGAGAGCCCGTGATTTCCTTAATGGTAACAAAAATATTGAGAATTATATAATAAAATAGAAGGTATGTGCGTTTCTTAGGTGTAAACAACTCCAAATTGTGATTGCCTATGAAGATTTCTACCCCCGAAGAATTTAAACCCAGAGCGATGACGCTCGACATCATCCGACAGGTAGCGTACACCTACAGACCAAACAGTAAAAAGGCTTATAGCCTGAATTGAGAAATGGCATTAGTATCACCCTCATTGCTCGCTGCCGACTTCCTGCATCTCGACCGCGACATCGATATGATTAACAAGAGTGAGGCCGACTGGCTCCACCTTGACGTGATGGACGGCTCCTTCGTTCCTAACATCTCTTTCGGATTCCCTGTGCTCGAAGCTGTGGCCAAGGCCTGCAAGAAACCGCTTGACGTGCATTATATGATTGAGAGTCCTGAGCGGTATATCCAGCAGACGGCCAAACTCGGTGCCATGATGATGAACGTGCACTATGAGGCGTCCGTCCATTTGCACCGTACGGTTCAGGAGATCCACAATGCAGGGATGAAGGCCGGTGTCACACTGAATCCCTCGACACCCGTCTCCGTGCTGGAGGATATCCTCAGCGATGTGGAGATGGTGCTGCTGATGAGTGTCAACCCCGGTTTTGGCGGACAGAAGTTCATCGAGAACACCATCGACAAAGTGAAGCGCCTGCGCCAGATGATAGAGGCTAAGGGACTTCATACACTCATTGAGGTGGATGGTGGCGTACAAGGCGAGACGGCTCCCAGACTGGTGGAAGCAGGTGTCGATGTACTCGTCAGTGGCAGTTATGTCTTCAGTGCCCCTGACCCCGAAGCCGTGATCCGTCAGCTCAGGACTCTATAGCCAGGTTCACACCGTATTCCTTCGTCAGTTTCCGAAGGTTCATCAGGGCGTAGCGCATACGTCCTAATGAGGTGTTGATGCTGACATTCGTCTGTTCGGCGATCTCCTTGAACGACAGCTCCTGGAAGAAGCGCATGAAGACCACCTCGCGCTGAGCCTCTGGAAGAGCCTCCATCAGACGCTTCACATCCTTCAGAACCTGCTCGTTTGCCAACTCACTCTCACGGTTGCTGTCCAGCACGGAGGCACTGTTCAGATTCGTCAGGTCGTTGTCCTTACCTGATTCTATAATCTTGCTGCTCTTCACAGCCCTGTAATGGTCGATGATGACATTGTGCGCAATACGGGTTACCCACCAGATAAACTTGCCGGAGTCGGTATATCGTCCGTCCTGCATCTTGGTGATCACCTTCAGGAAGGTCTCCTGGAAGAGGTCATTGGCCAAGTCCTCATCCTTCACCACATACATGATATAGGTGAAAATCTTGTCCTGACTCCGTGAAAGTAACTCGTCGAATGCTCTGTTATTACCATCGATGTAAGCTAATGCCAACTGTTCGTCGGTCATACTTTCCAACGTGTTCATACTTTAATCTCATTTAATACTGAGTAAAGTCTGTTTCGATAGGCAATAATCTTTTTAAATTGTTAATACTGGGCGCAAAAGTATGAATTTTTGTTGAAACGACCAAAAAAAATGACGAAAAACTGCGAAAATAGTCTCTTTTTTCTTAACTTTGCATTAATTAAGGACTAAAACTGATATGATAAAACTATTTGTACCAGGACGATTATGCCTATTTGGCGAACACACAGACTGGGCTGGTCATTATCGGACGATGAATGCTGATATCAAGCCTGGTGCCGCCATTGTGACGGGTATAGAACAGGGTATCTATGCCGAAGTGGAGAAATCCAGTATCTTTGAGATGTACAGCAATGCCAAGGAGATTGATGGTGTCTGGCAGGACTTCTCCTGTCGGATGGATGAGTCGGAACTGAAGCGCATTGCGAAGTCGGGATCTTTCTTCAGCTACTGTGCGGGTGTGGCTTCCTATATGTTGGAATGGTATAAGGTGGGAGGCGTACGTATCCGCATTACCTCGATGACCCTTCCTATGAAAAGTGGTCTTTCCAGTTCGGCGGCGATCTGTGTCTTGGTTGCGCGCGCGTTCAACTTACTATATAATCTGAACCTCAACACACTGGGTGAGATGAATATCGCCTATGTGGGTGAACTCCGTACCAGTAGCCGTTGTGGTCGTCTGGATCAGGCCTGTGCCTTTGGTGTCAAACCCAATCTGATGACCTTCGATGGTGATGAGATCGAGGTACGCTCCCTCAATGTGAAGAAACACCTGTACTGGGTCTTTGCAGACCTCTGTGCGGAAAAGGATACAATCAGGATCCTGTCGGACCTGAACAAAGCCTACCCGTTCCCCAGCACTGATGCGGAGCGTGCAGAGCATGAGGCCCTGGGTGAGGATAACCTGGAGATCGTGGATCGTGCCATCAAGTATATGGCGGATGGTGACGCGGAGTCTCTCGGTAAATTGATGACGGAGGCTGAGGCGCTCTTCGACAAGAAGGTGGCTCCTATGTCTCCTGCTCTCTGGTCGCCGAATCTGCATGCTGTCTTACAGGATCCGAACGTCCAGCCTTTGGTATGGGGTGGTAAGGGCGTCGGCTCTCATGGCGATGGTTCTGTGCAATTTCTCGCCCGTAGCGCTGAGGCTCAGCAGCAATTGGTGGCTTATCTGAATGACAAGGGGTTGAAGGCTTACACACTGACCTTGAAACCCGTACATACCGTCCGTAAGGCGATCATTCCTGTGGCTGGCTTCGGAACACGTCTCTATCCTGCGACCCGTGCCATCAAGAAGGATTTCTTCCCCATCCCTTGTTCCGATGGTATGGTGCGTCCCGTTATCCTGATCCTGTTGGAGGAACTGGTACAGAGTGGTATCGAGGAGATCTGTCTGGTACTTGGCTCGGAGGAAGAGCGTCAGCAGTATGCCGACTATTTCGAGCGCCCGTTGTCGGAGGAGCACCTGCGGAAACTGAATCCTGAGGCTCAGGAGTATGAGAACCACATATTGGATATCGGAAAACGTCTGCGTTATGTCTATCAGAGAGAGAAACGGGGCTTTGGCCATGCTGTCTATCAGGCAGCTCAGTTCGCAGGTAACGAGCCTGTCTTGCTCTTGTTGGGCGACACGCTCTATCGCAGTGAGTCCAACAAACCCTGTGCCCTACAGATGGTGGAGGGCTATGAGCTTCACAACAGTCTGATGGTCAGCATCCATCCGATACCCTTGGCAGAGGTGAGCCGCTATGGTATCCTTCATGGCAGATGGGAAGATAAGGATCGTACGATGCTGAATGTGGATACCATCATGGAGAAACCCAAATCGAGCTATGCCGAGGATTATCTGGGTGTTCGCGATAAGAACGGGGAGAAAGAGTATTACAGTGTGTTTGGCCAGTATATCCTGACCCCGGAGGTGTTTGCCCAGATACATGAGGATATCACGCAAAAGGAGATAGAGGGCGACCATGTGTCAGAGATCGAGTTGACCTCTGCGCTGGAGGCTGTCCGTAAGCGTAGCGGTATGATAGGTTACCGTCTGAAAGGTAAGATGTACGACATGGGTAACCCCGATGCACTCCGCCGTTGCGTGGAAGAGTACGCTATTTGACGTACTCTTCTGCGCGACGTAACAGATACTGGCCGTAGTCGTTCTTTGCCATCGGCTCAGCCAGTTTCTTCAATTGTTCCTTGTCTATCCAGCCCCGTTTGTAGGCGATTTCTTCCAGACAAGCCACTTTCAGTCCCTGTCGCTTCTCGATTACCTCGATGAAGGTCGAAGCCTCGGAGAGGGAGTCGTGGGTGCCAGTATCAAGCCAAGCAAAACCGCGCTGGAGCGTCTGCACCAGCAGGTTCTTCTGCTCCAGATATTTCTGGTTCACCGTTGTGATCTCCAGTTCCCCACGGGCACTGGGTTTGATGTTCTTTGCGATTTCTACCACACTGTTGGGGTAGAAATAAAGTCCCACGACGGCGTAGTTCGATTTTGGTTTGGCAGGCTTCTCCTCGATACTCAGACAGTTGCCGTCCTTGTCGAACTCGGCCACACCATAGCGCTCGGGATCGTTCACATAGTAGCCGAAGACGGTGGCGTGGTTGTTCTGCTCCGCATTGATCACCGCTTGTTTCAGCATGCCTGTGAATCCGCTGCCGTAGAAGATGTTATCCCCCAGCACCAGACAGGCACAGTCGTCGCCGATGAACTCCTCGCCGATGATGAAAGCCTGAGCCAGTCCGTCGGGTGAGGGTTGTTCCGCATATTCAAAGCGCACGCCGAGTTCACTGCCATCGCCCAGAAGACGCTTGAAACCAGGCAGATCGTAAGGCGTGGAGATAATCAGGATCTCACGGATGCCTGCCAGCATCAGTGTCGAGATGGGATAGTAGATCATCGGCTTGTCGAAGATGGGAATCAACTGTTTCGAAACTCCCTTGGTGATGGGGTAGAGGCGGGTGCCAGAACCTCCGGCTAATACAATTCCTTTCATAACTGCGATTGTTTGTTGGGTGCAAAGATAATAAAAAATAAGATGTAAGCATGATGAATTAAGAAAAAAGTTGTACCTTTGCAGACGATTTACAAATATTTATCAAGAGATTATGGGTTTTTGGAATAAAATTTTCGGAAAGAAAGATACACAGAAGGTTGGTGGCATGGAGGATTTCATGACACTGATCCGTGTCTATTTCCAGGCAGCCATGGCTGCCGACCTCGGCATCACCAATCTGGCAGCATTGCCTGATCTGCGGGTGTTCAAGACCACGCTGAAGGTGCCGACGGTCAATAATAAACTGGGCGTTGGCGAACGTGGACGCTGCAAGAACATGCTCAAGAGTATGTATGGTATGGACGATGATTTCTTCAAGGAGATCGACGGCAGTCTTCGCAAACGTTGTAAGAAAGTACAGGATGCGCAGACCTACCTGCTGCAGTTCCAGGGTTTCACACAGGACATCATGATGCTCACGGGTAACCTGATGAAGTTCAAACTCCGTCTGCCTGGATTCATGAAGAAGGCACTCTACACGATGACGGAGAAGACCGTGAACGATATCTTCAACAAGAACGATTTCTCGGATGCCTCTGTGATGAAGACCGTGGTTGCCGTACGTGAATACAACCGTCGCTTGGGCTTCTCCCAGAAATGGATCACCGACTTCGTCTATAAGGTCGTGATGCTCGCCAAAAAGGAGCCACGTCCCTCTGGTGACGAGAAATAGATTAAAAATTCTTAAAAGATTGGCCCTGTCTGATTCTTTAAGAAGGAAATTGCATAATTTTGTACCATAAATAGTTATGTGATGAATCCGAACGAGAAAGCACTGTCAACATTTGAGACCCGTGTCAGGCAGATGATCCTCCGTTTTCAGGAATTGAAAAAGGAGAATGAGCATCTGCAGACTCTCGTGGAGAAGAATGAGCAGGATATCAAGACCCTGCAGGCTCAGCTGACTCAGGCGGACAACGACTATCAGTCGTTACAGATGGCCAAGATGATGGAAATCACTGACGGAGATCTGGAGAGTGCCAAAGCGCGCGTTGCCAAGATGATTCGCGAGATGAACAAATGCATCGCCATACTGAGCGACGAACAGTAACAGTAAAATGCTATACCAATGGCAGAAGTAAACAATGAGAAACTCAATATAAGGCTGCACGTCTATGACGAGGAGATCCAGGTGACGGTGAAGCGCTCCGATGAGGAGTACTACCGTACGGCAGCCAAGCTCATTACAGACCGTTATAATGCCTATGCACAAGCTTATAAGGGTAAGAAGAGCGAGCACACAATCGCGCTGATGACGCTGATTGACATCGCCCTGATGTATGAGCGGGAGCGTGGCAAGAACGACACCGCTCCCTATGATGATATTCTTACGAAGTTGACTTCTGAGATTGAGGAAGCACTGAAGTAGGAATACATTTAACAACATAGATTTTAATATGGATTTAATTTTTGTACTATTGATTGCTGCCGGTGCCCTCGCATTGGGAGGTGTCGGCGGATACTTGATTTTCCGTTATGTCCTGAAAGGGAAGTATAACGAGATGGTCGATACAGCTGAGAAGCAGGCTGAGGTCATCAAGGAGAAGAAACTGCTTGAAGTGAAGGAGAAATTCCTCAACAAGAAGAGCGAGCTGGAGAAAGAGGTGCAACAGCGCAACCAGCATATCCAGCAGAGTGAGAACAAACTGAAGCAACGTGAGATCTCCCTGAATCAGCGTCAGGAGGAACTCGGACGCCGTAAGAACGAGCTCGACAACCAGCAGAACCGTATCGACAACGAGAAGAAACTGTTGGCCGTGAAGGCTGAAGAGCTGGAGAAGATGCAGCTCAAGGAGCGCGAAATGCTCGAAGAGGTCTCTGGCCTCAGTGCTGAGGATGCCAAAGCCCGTCTCGTGGAGTCCATGAAGGACGAGGCCAAGACGGCTGCTGCCAGCTATATCAATGAGATCATGGACGAGGCTAAGCTCAATGCCAATGCTCAGGCCAAGAAGATTGTCATCCAGACCATCCAGCGCGTGGCCACGGAGACCGCCATCGAAAACTCCGTCAGCGTGTTCCATATCGACAACGACGAAGTGAAGGGCCGCATCATCGGCCGTGAAGGTCGTAACATCCGTGCCCTTGAGGCTGCCGCAGGTGTGGAGATCGTCGTCGATGATACCCCTGAGGCCATCGTCATCTCTGGTTTCGATCCCGTGCGCCGTGAGGTCTGCCGTCTGGCACTCCATCAGCTTGTCAGCGACGGTCGTATCCATCCTGCCCGTATTGAGGAGGTGGTCGCCAAGGTGAAGAAGCAGCTCGACAACGAGATCATCGAGACCGGTAAGCGCACCGCCATCGACCTGGGTATCCATGGTCTGCACCCCGAACTCATCCGTATCATCGGTAAGATGAAATATCGTTCCTCTTACGGTCAGAATCTGTTGCAGCATGCCCGTGAGACCGCTAACCTCTGTGCCGTCATGGCCGCAGAACTGGGTCTGAATCCGAAGAAGGCAAAGCGCGCAGGACTGTTGCATGATATCGGTAAGGTGCCCGATGAGGACAGTGAGATGCCCCATGCACTCTATGGTGCCAAGATCGCTGAGCAGTTTAAGGAGAAACCCGATATCTGCAATGCCATCGGTGCCCACCACGACGAGATGGAGATGCAGACGCTCCTGGCTCCTATCGTGCAGGTGTGCGATGCCATCTCAGGTGCCCGTCCTGGTGCCCGTCGTGAGATTGTTGAGGCTTATATCAAACGTCTGAATGACCTGGAGGCTATAGCCATGAGTTATCCTGGTGTTACGAAGACCTATGCCATCCAGGCTGGCCGTGAGCTCCGCGTGATCGTCGGAGCCGACAAGATGAACGATGCCGAGGCAGAGGCACTCAGCGGTGATATCGCTACGAAGATCCAGAATGAGATGACCTACCCGGGACAGGTAAAGATCACCGTCATCCGTGAGACGCGCAGCGTCGCATACGCAAAATAATTAAAGAGCCCCGCCAATCGGCGGGGCTCTTTAATTTATTTGTGGGTCTGGTAATAGTCGAGGCCTAGCTGGACATTCTGGATGATGGCCTCGGAGGAGAGGGTTGCACCTGTGACAGCATCGACCTGAAGGGCCTTCGCTTCGCTAACCTTCATACCGTTCCATTTCTCCAACAGGGCTTTCTTCACCTTGATGAAGTACTTTGGGGTCTCAAAGTTCTTCAGGGCTTCGATCTTCTCCACCTTATTGTTGTTGATATAGATCTTCAGTGGGGTAGGACCGTTGTAGCCCTCAACATTCTTACCGAGAGTGGTGGTGTTGACGACATAGACACCATTCTCCTTCGTCATGGTGTCGTCGCCCGCCATGAAACTCATCAGGCAGCATACGGCTGCTATCATTAATATATAATGTGTCCGTCTCATTTTTCGGAATCTATTTGGTTTAGAATGCGGGGTGTTCCGGCTTCTCGTTCTTCTTTATGGCCATACACTCCATCTCGACGAGCCAGCCCGGACGGCAGACGGGGGCCAGGACGATAACGTAGGGCTTGCCGTGGAAACGCTCCTCATACATCTCCTTCACCAACTCGTAGTCGGCGACGTCGCGGAGATAGACGACCATTTCACTCACATCGTCATAGGTACACTCGGCTTCTTTCAGCAATGCTTCGACATTCTCCCACATGCGGTGGGTCTGCTTCACGATATCCTTGGGATACATGACCTCACCCTTGTTATTGATGCTGGCTGTGCCGGAGATAAAGACATGGCGACGATCGGCATAGTCGATATAGGTGCCGCGCTCGAAGCTCACGCCGTAGTCGCTGGTGCGGTTCAGGTGAGTGGGGGCATAGAGGTAGTGGATCTGCGACTTCTCGATGCCAGCGATGGCGTAGTTGTCCATCTGCGAGAGCACGTTGGGATCCTGTTGACGGCCACCGATGCCTGTGGAGGCGATGAAGTGGGTGTGGACGGTCAGGCCCTGAGTGAAGAAGAACTGGTTACGGGCGCGTACCACACCGCCATAGTTCAGATCGACATCGTTGACGAAGAGCCATGTGCGGATGCAGTTAGCCTCCAGTGTGCAGCCCTCCTCCAGCAGTTGCATGTTGTACTCGTTGAAGAGCAGGCGTGTCTGGTATTCCGAGTTGGCAGCCATGTTATGGGCGGAGCCGTTCCAGAGGTGACGGAACGCACCGTGCTTTACCTCGTAGAGGCCACTTTGGGTCAGGCTCGTCTGTACACCTGTCATCAGGTAGCACCAGAGGGCAACCTTCGTACCGTCGAGGGGCGCCTGCTCGATGATGCTCTTCGCGCAGTCGGTGACATCGGAGAGGATGACCTCGTCGGCCTGATTGGCGGCATCGCTGAGGAAATAGCGCTTGAACACTGCCTGCACTCCCTTCAGCGGACCTTCAAGCAGTTGGTTATAGGCATTGAGCACGGCCTCCAACTGCTGGGAGTAGGGGAGCCGCTTGGCATCCACATGGATCATGGCATGATACTCCTTTACCTCCGTGCCGTTGTCGAAGCAGGAGATGTCGGCGGATGCGTTCTCAAAGGCTATGTGTGAGAGTCTTTCGTCCATTTTTGATCATTTTGGCTGCAAAGGTACGAATAAGTGAGCAGAATACCAAATATTTAGGGATTTATATTTTGTTGATATCGACGTAGCCGTGCATGACGGCGTAGATGGTGAGGGCTGAGACACTCTTCATGCCGAGTTTGTCCATGATGTTCTTGCGGTGGGTGATGACCGTGGCCAGTCCAATGTTCAGTTTGTCGGCTATCTCCTTGTTGATGAAACCCTGTACGATGAGCGACATGACCTCGATCTCGCGGTCGGAGAGGATTTTCTGTTGGAGGATGCCGGGCATTGGCGGCAGGTGCTCCCCGTGGCCGTGGGCTCCTTGTTGCAGGGCAAGGATTGAACGCACAAGCTCGTCCTCAGGGACGTTCGTGCAAAGACTGTTGAAGCCTGATAGGGGCGACATCGTGTCAAGCGACAGGGTCAGGACGATGGTCTTCCGCTTATGCTCCTGGAAGAACGGCATATTCTCCAGTACGATGTTCATCGCCGTAAAGTAGTGGAAGTAGTCGTCGGGGCCGTTGGCTGCCAGTTCGGAGAACGATCCGTAGGTATCCACGGTCATGATGGGTATGACATTCTGGAGAATACTCTTCAACCCCAACGCCGAGAGGGTGTTGGGGTCGATGATGGCAATCTTGGGTCTTGAATGCTCGCCGTTATGCATTCCTGATCTCGAACAGGTTGAAGAAGCCTGTCATCATGAAGACTTTTCGGATCTCCTCATTGATATTCTCAATGATGACTGATCCTCCTTTGGCACTGGCCTCCTTACGGATGGTCAGAAACAGACGGAGACCGGAACTGCTGATATACTCGAGGTTCGTACAGTCGAGAATAATCGTTTTGTCGGCATTGTCCAGCAACGGTGTGATCTCCTGCTGGGCTTTGACCGCTGCGGGCGTGTCAAGACGTCCTTCAAAGATGGCTCTCATACCACCGTTCTCTTCATTAATCTTAATCATTGTTCTTATTGCTTATTGAGTTTCTTTCTTAATGTCAATATATTCTTATGGTCGGCATAGTCGTAGGTGATGGTATCCATGATCTGGCGCACGAGGTGTATGCCAAGTCCGCCGACGGGCCGCTCTTCTGCGGACAAGGTGATGTCAGGCTCCTCTTTCCGCGTAGGATCGAATGGTTTCCCTGTATCACTGATGACGAAGGTGACATTCTTCTCGTCGGCTTCTGCCTCTATATCGACATAGCCGACTGTTCCCACAGGATAGGCGTAGTTCATGACGTTGACGACAGCCTCCTCAATAGCCAGATTCAGGCTCATGGCGATATTCATGCCGATCCCCTCTTCCTCGCAGAATTTGTCGATGAACTCGTTGAGCTGGTGGATCGCTTCGATATCGTTGGGCAGTGTCAGATGTTTCATGAGCCTATGCCTTTCTTATGAGAGGAATCCAAGGAGGGCACCTGCGGCAACGGCAGAGCCAATGACGCCTGCCACATTCGGACCCATGGCGTGCATGAGGAGGAAATTGTGACGGTCGTACTCCAGTCCGAGATTATTAGAGATGCGCGCTGCCATCGGCACGGCACTCACACCGGCATTACCGATCAGGGGATTGAGCTTCTTGCCTTCGGGCAGGAAGAGGTTCATGATCTTCACGAAGCAGACACCCGAGGCAGTGGCAATCATGAATGCCATGGCACCGAGGGCGAAGATCTTGATCGTGTTCAGTGTCAGGAACTCACTGGCCTGTGTGGAACAGCCGACGGTGAGACCCAGCAGCATCACCACGATGTCGTTGAGGGCGGCTCCGGCGGTCTTGGCCAGACGGGTGGTCTTACCAGACTCTTTCAGCAGGTTGCCGAAGAACAGCATACCCAGCAGGGGCAGACCTGAAGGAACGATGAACGTGGTCAGCAGTAATCCGATGATCGGGAAGAGGATGCGTTCTGTCTGGGAAACCTCACGACCGGGTTTCATCTTGATGACGCGCTCTTTCTTCGTGGTGAGCAGACGCATGATAAACGGCTGGATCACGGGTACGAGGGCCATGTAGCTATACGCACAGACCGCGATGGCACCCATCAGGTTCGGCGAGAGCTTGGAGCTCAGGAAGATAGCCGTAGGACCATCGGCACCGCCGATGATGGCGATACCAGCTGCCTGAGAGGGTTCGAAGCCCATGGCCAAAGCCACCATATAGGCACCGAAGATACCAAACTGTGCAGAGGCTCCGATGAGCATCAGCTTCGGATTCGCCAGCAAGGCCGTGAAGTCGGTCATCGCTCCGATGCCGAGGAAGATCAGCGGCGGATACCAGCCCTGTCGCACACCCTGGTAGAAGATGTTCAGTACCGAGTTGTCTTCGTAGAGTCCTATCTCCAGTCCGGCATCCGCGCGGAAGGGGATATTACCGAGGATGATACCCAGTCCGATGGGGACAAGCAGCAGCGGCTCGAAGTCCTTCTTGATGGCGAGCCAGATGAAGAAGGCTCCCACCATGATCATGATGAGGTTTCCCACCGTGGCATTGGCAAATGCTGTGTAGGTGAGGAACTCCTCAAAATTCTGTATGATAAATTGTCCTAAGTCCATAGCTTATCCGATTGTCATTAAAACGGCGCCTTCCATGACGGATTCGCCCTGTTTAACGGTGATAGAGGTAACGGTTCCCTCGTATTCCGACTCGATGTTGTTCTGCATCTTCATGGCCTCGAGCACTAGGACGGTGTCGCCGACCTTGATAGTGTCGCCCACGTTGACTTTTACATCGATGATGGTGCCAGGAAGTGGTGCCTTCACAGGAGAACCAGTGCCTGCGGCCATGGGCTTGTCGGCTGCGGGGGCTGCTGCGGGGGCTACGGCAGGACGGGCCACGGGCTTCGGAGCCTCGACATGTACCTTTTTCAGGGTGCTCGTCGCGTTGATGGGCTGTTTCAACTCAACGTCGAAGCGGATGCCGTTGACATTCACTTTGGCGACGTTGCCCTCTACTTCTTCGATCTCTACGTCGTAATCGACGCCTTGTATTTTATATTGATACTTGTTCATTATTCTAATTAGTAATTAAAGATGAATAATTGGTAATTACCTCAGGTTGGTGGTTGTTGGTATTTTCGGAGCCGTATGGCTGGATGGCTGCAAAGGATCGTGGAAGTGGGTCATCTGACTGTATTCGTCGCTCCACCCCGTGTCCTTGGACTTGATGGTGATAACGCCGCTCTCAACGTCGTGCACATCGTCCTGATACTGTTTCAGGGCCATGGAGATGACTGCGATATAGACTTCCTTGTCCTTACCCCTCGTCTTCAAGCCGTCCTGCAGGATATTACCAGTGGCATGTGCCAGGTCGTGTGTGATCTCCACCGTCTTGGTGATAGGCTTGATGGGCTGTGTGTTGGCCACTTTCTTGGCGGTGTCGAGGTGGCGCATGATTAGTCCGAAGAGCCAGAAGAACAGGAAGAGCACAGCCAGACAGAAGAATACGATGCCCATAGCCAATAGGGTGATGCCGAAGCCGTGGGGATCCTCACGCTTCAACTTGGCATCCTTCGTCTCATCGGTTTTGATGAAGTTCTCAATGCCTGGTGTCGCGTTGTCTGCCGACTTGACGCTCCATTTCCCGGCTCCCTGACGGGCATAGCTCTGATCTGCTGCCAGTGCAGGCACCGTCACAGAGTCTATCAACTCTTCGGCGTTGCCATTATAGAAACCGATCCATACAGGTTCCGATATGGGAACTTGAAGTGAGAGATGCAACTTGCCCTTGGTGGGGTTGGAGTTGCAGTAGAACACAAGATGCTGCCTTCCGCCGATCTGCGTACGAGGGTCACCATTGGGGATCACCTTCATGCGTTTGATACGCTCGGGGACAGACATCTGGGGATCGAGGACGGAACGGTCGGTCGTGAAGTACATGCCACGGATGTTGTAGGTGGTGAACGAAGTGTTCTCCATCTCTATCCAGGCCTCACGATTACCGAATTCATCCACGATGCTGGCAGTGTTGTTGGTCAGTACCTCGTTGATGCGGATGTTCTTGGCTCCTTGGCCGAATACCGTTGAGGCGCTTACCATCAGTAATCCACTGAGCAGAAGTCTGAATTTATTCATTTCTTTTATGGTGTATTATTATTCTAGTATTTCTAGCGTTTTTAATATTTCTGGGGATTAGCCGCAGAAGAAGAGGACGATGATCTGGGCGGTGAAGATGCGCAGGAACATCGAGAGCGGATAGACCGTCGAATATCCCAAAGCGGGCGCCTCCTTCGAACAGATGCTATTGGCATATGCCAGTGCAGGGGGATCGGTATAGGTACCTGCTACCATACCCGCGATAATGAAGTAGTTGAATTTGTAGCGAATCCGTGCGATGGGGCCTATAATTAGAATAGGTATAATGGTGATCAGGAAACCTGTCAGCACATAAAGCAGACCGTCGCCCTCGATGACCGTTTCAAAGAAGTTGGCACCAGCCTTGATACCTACGGAGGCTAGGAAGAGTACCAGACCGATCTCGCGGAGCATCATATTGGCAGAGGTCGTTGTATAAGTGACGAGATGTATCTTATAGCCATAGCGTCCGATGAGGATAGCGATGATCAGCGGACCGCCTGCCAAACCCAGTTTCACGGGTACGGGCATGCCCGGGATGGCGAAGGGGAACATGCCGAAGATCAGTCCCAGAAAGATGCCAACGAAGATAGTGGCGATATTTGGCGCGTTCAGACGGCGCATGGAGTTGCCCATCTGGTTGGACACGCGATCGACGGCATCCTCTGGACCCACGACCATGATCTTATCGCCCACCTGCAAGGGGAGGCTTGCCGAGGCAAAAAGATCCATGCCATGACGGGTGACACGGGTGACATTCACGCCATGCACACTTGAGAAGTGCATCGAAGCCAACGTCTTGCCGTTGATCTTCGGATTGGTGATGAGCACACGCTTGCAGACCATCGGCTGATCCTGCTGTTCAAAGTCGATATCAATCTTGGGACCGATAAAGGCGACGATGGCCTCATAGTCGGCTTCCGCACAGACGATAAGCATCTGGTCGCCGACATGGAAGATAGTATCACGATTAGGGATGCATAACTCACCCTGATGAACCAGTCGTGACACCACGAAATCACGGTTCAGGAAATCATGGACTTGTAACAGCGTCTTTCCCTCCAAATACTGGTTGGTCACCTCCAGATGCATCTTATAGGGCTTCTTGTTGGCGTTGGTTTCTTCACGCGCTTTCAGTTCTTCCTCTTCCTTCTCCAGTCGGACTTTACATATATACCTTATTAATATGGTGGCGTTGATGATGCCCAGCACACCGAGGGGGTAGGCACAGGCATAGGCCGATGCAATCTGGGGGGCACCGTTAGGAAAAACGGTGGTCAGGGCCTCGTTAGCGGCACCAAGTCCGGGGGTGTTCGTCACGGCACCATAGAGCGTACCAACCATCATTGGCAGAGCCGTCGTATTATTAGTATCGAAGAAGATATAGTAACAGGCGAACATCACGATGATATTCAGGAGGATGGCCGAAGCAGCCAGTCCGTTGAGCTTGATACCCTGTTTTCCGAAACTCTCGAAGAATCCCGGACCTACTTGCATACCAATCATGAAGACGAAGAGGATGAGACCGAAGTCCTGTACGAAGGTCAGTATCGGGATGGGGGCTGTAAAGCCGATATGCCCGGCAATGATACCTGCGAAAAGCACGAAGGTCACGCCGAGGGATATGCCAAAGAATTTAATCTTGCCCAAATAGACACCGATAGCGATAACGATGGCATAGAGCAAAACAATATGAGCCACAGAGTCTGTGGTCACAAACAGGTCCTTCAGCCAATGAAAAGAATCCATAATTTTCTATACTAACTAATAATTCGACTGCAAAATTAATGAAAATATGCTCATCATAAGCATATTTGTGCATTTAATTTTGGATAAAAACTGTTTTTTTATTTCTTTCACAATTCATTGTGGCAAAATGGACAAAAAGTTTGTATCTTTGTAGCCTGTTATGCGTAACTTCAAGTGACTTCAAACTTACTTATATAATAATTAACGTATTAACTCTATGGCAAACAAAGAGAAACTCTTTACCGAGTTTACTGCGCCGACAACTCAGGAATGGCTTGACAAGATTCAGGTCGATCTGAAGGGTGCCGACTTCCAGAAACGTCTGGTATGGAGAACCAATGAAGGTTTTAATGTACAGCCCTTCTATCGTCGTGAAGATCTGGCGAACCTGAAAACACCCGATGCTCTCCCTGGAGAGTTCCCGTTCGTTCGTGGTAACAAGAAGGACTCCAATGCATGGTATGTTCGTCAGAACATCGCAGTGAATGATCCGGTAGAGGCAAACAAGAAAGCCCTTGATATCCTGAACAAGGGTATCGACTCACTGGGCTTCCGTATCAAGGGCAGTGATGTGAGTGCAGAATTTATCGAGACACTGCTGAAGGATATCTATTGCGAGATCATTGACCTGAACTTCCGCACTTGTCCCCGTCATGCCCTCGAACTGGCAAAGCTGGTAGATGCCTACTTCACAAAGCAGGGCTTCGATAAGGCCAAACTGTCGTTCACGGTGGGCTTCGACCCCATTGAGAGCATCCTCACCAAGGGTAAGGATGTCACACCGCTGCTGACAGAGGGGCCCAAGATCGTGGAGGCTCTGAAGGACTATCCGAAGGCTCATGTGATGACCGTTCACACGGAGACACTCAACAATGCGGGTGCCTATATCGTTCAGGAGTTGGGCTATGCCCTGGCTTGGGGTAACGAATACCTCCAGCAACTGGTGGATGCCGGTGTCGATGTGGATTTGGCAGCCCGTCAGATGAAGTTCTATATGGGTATCTCTGAGAACTATTTCATGGAGATTGCCAAGTTCCGTGCAGCCCGTCTGCTGTGGGCTCAGATCGTGAAACAGTATGGGCCGAAGGAGGATGACTCGTGTAAGATGACCATCAACGCCACGACATCGACCTATAATCAGACGTTGTTCGATAGTTATGTGAACCTGCTCCGTTCTCAGACGGAGGCTATGAGTGCCGCTCTCGGTGGCATCCATTCGATGGTGGTGACGCCGTTCGATGCTCCATACGAGACAGCTACGGACTTCAGCGAGCGTATCGCCCGTAACCAGCAGCTGCTCATCAAGGAAGAGAGCCATTTCGACCGTATCGTCGATCCATCTGCAGGTTCCTATTATATTGAACATCTGACGGATGCCCTGGCTCAGGAAGGCTGGAGGCTGTTCCTGAAGATCGAGGACGAAGGCGGATTCCTGGAGGCATGTAAGAAGGGTATCGTCCAAGACGATATCAACGCTACCAACGTGAAGCGTCATGGCGATGCTGCCAAGCGTAAGGAGTTTCTGTTGGGTACCAACCAGTTCCCGAATTTCACGGAGAAGAGCGACGGTAAGCGTGCTGTGGCTGGTAAGGCCTGCTGTCATGGTGGTGACGACTGCGAGAAGCCCTTCAAGAAATTGGAGACTACTCGTCTCGCTGCAGACTTCGAAGATCTGCGTATTCACACTGAGGAGACGAAGGTGCCAACAGCTTTTATGTTGACCATCGGTAATCTCGCTATGCGTCAGGCCCGTGCACAGTTCTCTTGCAACTTCTTGGCCTGTGCCGGTTATAAGGTGATTGACAACCTCGGCTTCAAGACTGTGGAAGAAGGTGTTGATGCTGCTTTGGAGGCTAAGGCTGATATCGTGGTGATCTGCTCAAGCGACGATGAGTATGCTGAGTATGCTATTCCTGCCTTCAAGTATCTGAATGGTCGTGCGATGTTTGTGGTGGCTGGTGCCCCTGCCTGCATGGAAGATCTGAAGGCTGCTGGTATCGAGAACTATGTGCATGTGAAGTGCAATGTGCTCGAGACTTTGAAAGAATATAATCAGAAACTTGGTATTTAAATGATAGGAGACTTGAATTATGCGTAAACAGTTTAAAGATATTGATATCTATGCAGGCATCAAGGCTCAGGATGGTGCCAAGTGGATTAAAGACAATGGTATCGTAGAGAACTGGAAGACACCCGAGCACATCGAGGTGCGTCCCGTCTATACGAAAGAGGACCTCGAAGGCATGGAACACCTCGATTTTACGGCCGGTATTCCCCCTTATCTGCGTGGTCCGTATTCGATGATGTATCCTTTCAAGCCCTGGACCATCCGTCAGTATGCCGGATTCTCAACGGCAGAGGAGTCGAATGCTTTCTATCGCAGGAACCTGGCTTCTGGTCAGAAGGGACTGTCTGTGGCCTTCGATCTGCCGACCCACCGTGGTTATGACCCTGACAACGCCCGTGTGGTGGGTGATGTAGGTAAGGCTGGTGTGTCGATCTGTAACGAGGAGAATATGAAGGTGTTGTTCTCTGGTATCCCCTTGAACAAGATGTCTGTGTCGATGACCATGAACGGTGCTGTGTTGCCGATTCTGGCGTTCTACATCGTGGCTGGTCTGGAGCAGGGCGCTCAGTTGGAGGAGATGGCAGGAACGATTCAGAACGATATCCTGAAGGAGTTTATGGTGCGTAACACCTATATCTATCCCCCTGCTTTCTCGATGAAGATTATCGCAGATATCTTCGAATATACCTCGCAGAAAATGCCTAAGTTCAACTCAATCTCTATCTCTGGCTATCACATGCAGGAGGCAGGTGCCACTGCTGATATCGAGTTGGCTTACACCTTGGCCGATGGTATGGACTATCTGAGGACCGGTGTGAATGCCGGTATCGATGTCGATGCCTTTGCACCCCGTCTGAGCTTCTTCTGGGCTATCGGTATGAATCACTTCATGGAGATTGCCAAGATGCGTGCTGGCCGACTGCTGTGGGCTAAAATCGTAAAGAGCTTCGGCGCTAAGAATCCTAAGTCGCTGGCGTTGCGTACCCACTCACAGACCTCAGGTTGGTCACTGACAGAGCAGGATCCGTTTAATAATGTCGGTCGTACCTGTATCGAGGCTATGGCTGCTGTTCTGGGACATACCCAGAGTCTGCATACCAACGCCCTCGATGAGGCTATCGCCCTGCCTACCGACTTCAGTGCCCGTATCGCCCGTAACACCCAGATCTATATCCAGAACGAGACGAAGGTCTGCAAGCAGATCGACCCGTGGGCTGGTTCCTACTACGTAGAGACCCTCACCAACGAACTCGTCCACAAGGCTTGGGAGCATATCCAAGAGATTGAAAAACTGGGTGGTATGGCGAAGGCCATCGAGACTGGCCTGCCCAAGATGCGTATCGAGGAGGCAGCAGCCCGTACTCAGGCTCGTATCGACTCAGGCGTGCAGACCATCGTGGGTACCAACAAGTACCGTCTGGAGCATGAGGATCCGATTGATATCCTGGAGGTTGATAACACCGCTGTACGCAAGCAGCAGGA
Organism: Prevotella sp.; assembly: GCA_017965475.1. GTDB lineage: Bacteria > Bacteroidota > Bacteroidia > Bacteroidales > Bacteroidaceae > Prevotella. The sequence goes on along the minus strand of JAGCPV010000010.1, from coordinate 2,758 downwards.
GGAGAGCTTGAAGGAGGTTCGTGGCCAGCGCGACGAGGCTGCTTGTCAGGCTGCACTGAAGGCGATTACCGAGTGCGTGCGCGACTTCAACGAGGGTCGTAAGAGTGAGAATAACTTGCTCGACCTCGCTGTGAAGGCTGCACAGCTCCGTTGTACGTTGGGTGAGATTTCAGATGCCTGCGAAGAGATCGTAGGCCGTTATAAGGCAGTAATCAGAACAATTTCAGGTGTGTATAGTTCAGAATCAAAGAACGACAGCGACTTCGAGTTGGCTTGTAAGCTGACTGATGAGTTCGCAGAGAAGGAAGGTCGTCGTCCTCGTATCTTCATCGCCAAGATGGGTCAGGACGGTCACGACCGTGGTGCAAAGGTAGTGGCTACAGGTTATGCCGACTGTGGTTTCGACGTGGATATGGGACCGCTGTTCCAGACACCCGCCGAGGCCGCCCGTGAAGCTGTGGAGAATGATGTGCACTGTGTGGGTGCCAGTTCTTTGGCCGCAGGTCATAAGACGTTGATCCCACAACTCATCGAGGAGTTGAAGAAACTAGGTCGTGAGGACATCATGGTCATAGCCGGTGGTGTGATTCCCGCCCAGGACTACGACTTCCTCTACAAGGCAGGTGTCGCCGCCATCTTCGGTCCTGGTACTTCTGTCGCGAAGGCCGCTGTCGAGATGATGAAGATTCTGTTAGACAAAGAATCATAATGGAGAAATTAAGAAAGATTGATGTACTGATTGTCGGAGCCGGCCCAGCCGGCTCCGTATGTGGCAGTCTGTTGAAGCAGGCTGGTGTTGATTGTGTGGTCGTTGATCATGCGACCTTCCCTCGTGATAAGGTTTGTGCTGGTGGACTCACGGTAAAGGCCTGGCGGTTGCTTGACCAGCTGTTACCTGGCATCAAGTATGACTATCGTCCTATTTACCGTCTGCGTTGTCAGTTTGAGGAAGATCCTGTGTGTGAGTTCCTCACGGAGTTTGAACTTCGTATGACACGGCGTAAGGACTTTGACTATTCGCTGGTGAAGTACTATCAGGATCATGGCGGTGAATTGATCAAGGGCTCTTTTGCGCGGTTTGAACAGGAGGCCGACGGCCGTATTCTGGTCACTCTGAAGTCGGGTATGCAGTTCTCATGTCGCTATCTGGTGGCAGCCGATGGTTCAAACAGTCTCATCCGTCGTCAGATCGTTGGTGAGCCCAAATTGCAGGCTCTTTTCTTGGAAGAGTTTACCGAGGGAGAGAAAGATGATGATGTGTTCGTACATTTTTCTCATCAATATAAACCAGGCTGTTTTTATAAATTCTCCAGTCATGGTCGCGATATCTATGGCTTCGCCTGTCTGGAAACCAATGAAGACTTCCCCCGTCACCGTGAGAAGTTTAGCCAGACATTGAAGAAGTATGGTGTACCTGTCGAGCATATCCATGGTGCCTATATCTCCCTGAATACGGTCAAGTCTCCCATTGAGCATGTGATCCTGATCGGTGATGCAGGTGGATTTGCCAACAAACTGACGGGTGAAGGACTTTATGATGCCTTTAAGACGGCTTACAATGCCAAACGGGCCATCGTAGAGGGTAAACCGTTCAGCGAGACCAACCATCAGGTGTTTGTGAAGATGGAACATCAGGTCAAGGTGTTCAACTTCTTTTTCAGCAAGTTTGGTTTCTGGTTCCTCCGGCATATGCTTCATTATCCTCGCATTATCAAGTGGATATTCGATACGAAGATGAAGCGTGAGAGACTTATTGCGAAATAAAGCGAAATAAAGAGCCCCGCCAATTGGCGGGGCTCTTTATTTCTAAAAAGCTTTTTCGAGATCGTCGATGGTAATCTCTGTGAGCTGTCGCTCGCTGAGCCCTGTCCTTCCAGAGAGCCTGTTGGCTTGAGCCTGGATGGATTTCTCGAAGACATTTCGTACGAAACGGGCGTTACCGAAGTTTCGATCTTTATGTGCGACGGCGTAGTTCAACTTCTCCACCAACAATTCCTCGGCATCTTCGGCGATCGTATATTGGTTTCTCTTCATATACATCTTGAAGATATCCACAAGTTCTCCTGCCGTATAGTCCGGGAAGTTGATGTAGCGGTTGAAGCGCGACTGCAGACCGGGGTTGGAGTCGATGAAGCGTTTCATCTCGTTGGTATAACCAGCGATGATTACCACGAGCTTGTCACGGTCGTCCTCCATACGCTTCAGCAAGGTCGAGATGGCTTCCTGTCCATAGTCCTGTGAGGCGTTTTCGGGCACCAAGGCGTAGGCCTCGTCAATGAAGAGCACGCCGTTGAGGGCGGAATCCACGACGGCATTGGTCTTTGTGGCCGTCTGTCCGACGTAGTTGGCCACCAGTCCGGAACGGTCTGTCTCTACCGTATGTCCTTTTTTCAGGATACCCAGGTCCTTATAGATACGGGCCACGATACGGGCCACGGTGGTCTTACCAGTACCAGGACTACCCGTGAACACGAGGTGGTAGGAAAGTTTCGGGGTCTTCAGACCTTTGTCCTGACGCTGTTTCTGAAGTTTTACGAAGTTGGCCAGCGACCTGACTTCCTCCTTTACAGCACCCAGACCGATGAGTTCGTCGAGCTCCTTGTAGGGATCACCCTCCAGCGGCTCGTTCACGATCACACTGTCTTTCTTGACGGTGTCGGCCTTCACTTCTTCGGTGTCGTTACCGTCCGACGTGCTTGTCTTCCCGTCTTCCTCTGTTCCGATCACCATCGTCATGATGGCCATCACGATGAATGCG
>JAGCPV010000082.1 GCA_017965475.1 Prevotella sp. | reverse complement strand
CGCGGCCTGCCGATGAAGGAATTGTGTGACGTCGTGGCCAATTTGCTGCGTGGAGAGAAACTCGACGAGAAGATATAACGGAGGGACGGTTCTTTTGTTATATGTTCCCCAAAGATGAGAATAGGAAACGGAAGTCTGTCAGGGCTTCCGTTTCTTCTTTCGTCTGGTTTTGTTATTAGTCGTAGGGACAGGCATCTGGGTATACCCAAGTACCTGTCCCTATGGCTACTTCCCTATGGCTACTCCTCTTCACGCGTACCGTGTAGGTTATATTATAATACACACATATACGCATATAATATACGCGCGGTACGCGATAGAATATCAAAATATTGTGTCACATGTGTCATTTGAAAAATTAAAGCCACACGAAGGTGACTTTTAAATGGCGTAGTGTCGATCAAGTCTTTGAATATGCCATCATAAAAAAGACTGATAATCTGTTGGGGATGTCGAATTGTTTTCGTAATTTTGTGGCGGATTAATAAAACAAGAATTAAACAATCGATGATATGAACTGCAAAAGTTTTCTTTTCGTGGCTGGATTTGCTGTGGCTACGGCAATAGTCCAGGCACAAGTCATTATCGACATCGATGCCCAGCAGCGAGGGCCGAAGGTGAGCCCCATGCTTTATGGTATCTTCTATGAAGACATCAATCATGCGTCCGATGGTGGTATCTATGCCGAACTGATTCGTAACCGTTCGTTTGAGGACGGCCCTCGTTATGGTGCGCCTGCCGACATGCAGGGGTGGACGACGTATGCAGCAGCCCCGTCGCAGCTTACGGCAAGGCTCATACAGCCTTCGAAAAAGACACCGCTGCTGAACAGTGTGCAGCATAATGCCCTCGAACTCGACATCAAGGCATCGGCGGCAAAACCCGTCTGTCTGGTGAACGAGGGCTTCTGGGGCATCAACGCCGTACAGGGGCGCTGCTATCGGCTGTCGTTCTGGGCCAAGACCCTGAATTATCAGGGCTCCGTAAAAGCCATGCTCTGCTCGCAGGACGGCTCAAAACTCTATGCCGAGACGACGGTCGGCGGATTTCCTTCCATCAAGGCTAAGGGCTGGACAAAGTACGAGGCAACGCTCACTGCCAACGACAACGACCCGCAGGCGCAGTTCGCACTGGTATTCGACGGTGAAGGGCGGGTGCAGATAGACATGGTGAGCCTTTTCCCGCCCACGTTCAAGAATCGGGAAAACGGCATGCGCCCCGACCTGGCTAACATGCTGTGGCAGATGCATCCCAAGTTCATGCGCTTCCCCGGAGGGTGCTTCGTGGAGGGGCAGGAGAGTCCCGACAATGCATTTCGCTGGGATCGCACCATCGGACCGATTGAGGAGCGTGAGGGCCACTGGAACGTGAACTGGGGCTATCGTACCACCGACGGACTGGGCTATCATGAATACCTGCAGCTGGCCGAGGATCTGGGGGCCAAGCCGCTCTATGTCGTTAACGTGGGGATATGGCATGGTGGCCAGACTCCCTACGACAGCATCCAGCCGTGGATAGAGGAGTGTATGAACGCCATCGAATATGCTAACGGACCCGTCACATCGAAATATGGTGCTATGCGTGCCAAAAACGGTCACCCTGAGCCCTTCGGACTGGAGTATCTGGAGGTGGGCAATGAGAACAACCAGCCCGACCCCCGGCAGCAGAGCGACCACTATTACGAGCGCTATGAGCAGTTCTATCAAGCCATCCGTGCCAAGTACCCCGAGATGAAAATCATCGGCAACGTGGTGGCCTGGGGCGATGACAACCCCAAATGGAACAGCCCCCTGCCCGTAGACCTGCTTGATGAGCACTACTACCGCTCGCCCGACTGGTTTGCCGCTGCCTTCCGCAAGTACGACAGCTACGACCGCCAAGGGCCGAAAGTCTATGTAGGCGAATATGCCGTGACCAACGGCTACGGCACGCTGGGCAACATGAATGCCGCTTTGGGCGAGGCTATCTACATGATGGGTATGGAGAACAACTCCGACGTGGTGGAGCTGGCTTCGTATGCCCCCATCTTCGTCAATGAGAACGATGCCCGCTGGCGTCCCGACATGATACGGTTCAGCAGCAGTCGGGTTATGGGCACCCCCAGTTACTACGTGCAGCAGCTCATGCCGCAGCATCTTGGCACTCAGGTGGTGAAGGTGGAACAGACCGACCCTTATAAAGGCAAGGTTTGCAAGCCCCTGACACCGAAGCAGAGCCGTGTGGGATTCGGAACATGGAACACACGTGCCACGTTTGAGACCGATAAGGATGTGGATTACGTCTATGGCGACTGGCAGAAGGAAGGCAACAGCGTGCGCCAGACTGGCCATAAGGATGCTACGCTCTGCATAGAGAAGGATATCATCGACGGCGACCACTACAGTTGTAAGTTCCGTGCCCGTAAAGACGAGGGCGCCGAGGGCTTTATCATCATCTTCAACTATGTGGATGAAAAGAACTACTGTTGGGTGAACTTCGGCGGATGGACTAACTCACAGCATGCTATCGAACAGATTAGCAATGGCGGAAAGCTGCTGGCCGACAGTAAGCGCGGACGTATTGAAGCGGGCCGTTGGTACGACGTGACCCTGCAGGTGGCTGGCGACGGTGTGAAAGTTTGGTTGGACAACGAACTGGTGTTTGACACCGTGCTTAAACGCGACCAAACGAAAGGCATCTACTCATCGGCTACCATCGACGACACCACCGGCGAGCTTATCGTGAAGGTGGTCAACAACGGTGATGCTGCTACCACCGCACGGCTGAACCTGAAGAACTTTGCTCCGGGTGAGGCCAAGGTAGTACGGCTAGCTGCCAACGATGGTATGGAAGAGAACACCCTCGATGCACCCACTACGATTCATCCTATAGAGCAACAACTCTCGCCTGAGGACGGCAGTGTGCTGCTCGACGTTCCTGCCTATTCGCTGAACATCGTCAGAATAACAGAATCAGACCATTAAGAAGCGGAATGGCTTTT
>JAGCPV010000081.1 GCA_017965475.1 Prevotella sp. | reverse complement strand
TTCGGCATGAAGCATCTGCCCCTGACGATCGTGGGGCCTATAAATGCCACCCGTCCTGTGATGGTGCTGGTGGGTGCCTTGCTGGTCTTTGGCGAACGTCTGAACATCTGGCAGTGGATCGGTGTGTTGTTGGCCATCGCGTCGTTCCTGATGTTGAGCCGCAGCGGTAAGAAGGAAGGTATCGACTTCAAGCACGACCACTGGATCTATATGATCGTCGGTGCAGCAATGCTGGGAGCGATTAGCGGTCTCTATGACAAGTACCTGATGGCGCCTGTGGAGAACGGGGGCGTGGGTTTGGACCGTATGATGGTGCAGTCGTGGTATAACATCTACCAGTGCGGCATGATGGGTATCATGTTGTGGCTGTTGTGGTGGCCCAAGCATCAGCAGACGACACCCTTTCACTGGTCATGGTCGATCTTGGGTGTGAGCCTTTTCCTCTCCACGGCAGACTTCATGTATTTCTATTCGCTGAGTCTGCCTGACGCGATGATCTCCATCGTGTCGATGATCCGTAGGGGGAGTGTGATCGTCAGTTTTATGTTCGGGGCGATGTTCTTCCATGAGAAGAACCTGAAGGCAAAGGCCTTCGACCTCGCGCTCGTACTACTTGGTATGGTCTTCCTGTATATCGGTAGCCGATGATTTCTTCTTTTTCTTTGATGAGAAGAGTTCACGGAGCCCGTTGAAGTCTTTTTTCATGATGATGCCGATGCCCTGGGTGTTGAGGCTCGACTTTGTGAAGTAGCGGTCGTTGGTCTGGTTATACACCTTCAGGGCCAGGTTGCCGTTGGGGTAGAGCAGGTACTGCACGTCGAAGTCGCCGATGAACGAGGGATTGGCTTTGGTGGCATTGTCGCGGTAACCGAACTGTCCGTTGAAGAGCAGGCGGTTGTTGAGCATGCGGCCATTGATGATACCCTCGTACTCGGCATTATGCCAGCCCTCGTTACCTGTGGAGATGTTCGCGCCGAAGTTCCAATTCTCGTTCTTGATGACCTGACTGAGCAGGGTGTTCAGATGAGTGGAAAGCGTACCTGACAAGAGGCTCTGCATGGCGAGTGACGTGGGATCACTCTGCTGGTCATTGTTGTTGTTGGCACCTTGGTTATAGAATCGTCCGATGGCCAGCAGATAGACCACCTGCTGATTCATCTCCTGTTGGCCGTTGATAATGGAGCGCACCATCTGCTGTTCGTCGGCATTGACGGTAGGCATCTCGAAGTCGAAATCCACCTGAGGGGCGACGGGCTGGCCGCTGATGTTCATGAGACAGTTCACGCGGATGGTGTTGTTGGTGAACGAGTTGCCGATGTTCAAGTCTGAGAGACTGACACCATTGACGGTATAGACAGCCTGGAGGTTGAGGGCAGCCTGATAGGGATCGCCTCCAAAGACGATGGTGCCGCCTTTGTTGAAGGTGAAGTTCTTCTTGATGATATTCTGGATGGTGACACCATAGGTGCCATGATCGACGGTATAGGTGCCAAACATATTGAAGGCTCCTTTGTTATGGAAAGTAGCACGGATGGTGCCATCACCGTTCAGGTTGATGTAGTCGTTGGTGTTGGCGTCCATCAGGAGCCTGAGTGTGGCTTCCGGCGTGGCGTTGATCAGGAAGTTGATGTAGATATCGGTATCCATCGCCCTGGAGGGACTAGCATGGTTAGTCTGGCTAGAATGGCTGGTCATGCTAGCACTGCTGGAAGGATCGATCCACTCTATGAACTCCTGGCTGGAGATGGCGTCAGGTGTGGCGGCATTATAGACAAAGACGGAGTTCTGCAATGGGGTGACGTCGCAGTCAATGATCACATCATTGCCCAGTCCGTGGATGGTCACATTTCCAGCGGCATAGATGGTACCGTAGAAGATGTTGTCGCCAAACTCCTTGAAGTCATAGGCCAACAGTTTGTCTGTCTTGACAGCGAGGTCGAAGGAGAGGTTCGTCAGGTGCTGGTGATGGATGCCTCCAGACAGGAACGCCTGATTTCCCTCACGATCGTAGATGGGGATATTGGTGAGGCGTATGTCATCGGGGATCATGACAACGGTGTCGCGTTCCAGCCGATAGGTGGTGTTCAGAGGGATGACGCTGGCCTCGCCATCAACGACGAGCTTACCAGTGAGGTTGATATTGTCCAGCGTACCTGCGACACGGGCATCTCCGTCTGCATGACCTGTGACATCACTGAGGAAACTCCTGGTGAAGCTGTGCATGAAGTCGATATAGGTACCATCGGCATGGATGGCCAGATCGATGGTATTATGAACAGGTGAGACATAGCCGTCGATCAGTGTCTTGGCGTCGGGACCGTCATTGGCGATGGCATGGATGTCTATCTGTTCCTTTTCCTTGTTCCAGTCGGCATGGGCATCAAGCACACCCATGCGTCCGTCTTCAAACTTGAAGTCATGAACCATCAGGTGGGCCTTGGCAGCAAAGTCCTGGAAGAGTGAGGAGGCCTTTGCCTTTCCTGTGGCCTTTCCGCTGAATTCGACGGAATGGAAGTCCACGAGGTCGAGGATATAGGCTACCTCCACCTCCTTGAGATCGACGGTAAGGGTGTCTGAGGCACTGCGGGAGGCGATGCCGTCAATGACAATATGTTCCTGTCCGCGGTGGATGGAAAAATGATCTACCAGCAGGTGGCTGTCGTGATAGAAGATGTCTGACGGCTCCAAGTTCCATGTGCCATCGTTCAGGATGATGTGTGACGGCTGAATGCGCACATGTGCCTCGGGGATATCCTGCTGGTTCTTATACAGCATCGCAACACTGTTGAGCTGTCCGCCCATGTGTAGGGTCGTGCTATGGTTATCCCAGTTGAGTGAGGATCTGATGATGTTGTTGGCGGCATTGGCCTGCAGTCCGATGGTCATGTGCTTCCCGTCATCCATGATCTTCTGGATGCCCAGATCGCATTTCAGCGTGTCGGAAGGAGAGGTGACGCGTAGGAAACCGTTGGAATACCATGACCCGTTATAGGCGAATGAAGGCAGGTCACCGTCGATGGTCGTCTGATTGGTAAAGTCGTTGATGGTGGCTGTCAACGAGAGAGGGTGCCCGAGTGTCAGGTCAATGTCGAAGAACCGTTTCAGCCAATCCGTCTTGCTCATCAGGAGCCTCAGGCTGAAGTTGTTGTCGTTGCCCTTGTTGATGGGTGGGAGTCCTGGCAGGGTAGGGAGTTTGGAACCAATGAGGTTGACAAAACTCTGGGTCAGTGTGCCGTAGTCAAAATGTCCTTTCAGCTCTGCATCGGCGAAGTCGCTCTTCAGTGACATGAAATGGATGCCTTCCTGATAGCCGGAGGATAGGATCAGGTTGTCGAGCTGGTAGGGCTTATGCTGTTCTGTTCCTGAGATGGTGAAGTTGCTGATACGCAGACTACCCTGTGCATCGTTCAGATTGTGGGCGGTGAAGTCTGCATCGATGTTTCCTGAGAATTCTGCGTTGCCGAACTGTTCAGTGAGTCTGGTGGCAGCAGGTGAAAAACGGTTGACAACGCCTTCGATCTTCACCCGCTTGGCTTTCTGCGGGGATTGTTCAAACAGGTCTTCTGTCAACTCTCCGCTGACTTGTGCCTGCAGGTTCGGATCGTCGATGCTTAGCTGACCGGAGATGGCTTTCTGGACATACGCGCCGTTGAAAGCTATATTCCCGAAAGAATAGCCGTTATAATCCAGTTGTCCGACGGTACCCTCCACCTTGATGTCTGGCTTCTGCTGGTGATGCCATGTTCCCTCCATATTGAGTTGGGCGACGACCTGTCCCAGTTTCTCGTTGTCGAGGATCTGCTTCAGGTTGATGCCCTGGGTGTTGACAGTTCCCTTGAACGCATGGTTAGAGTTTTGGGTCATTTGTATATCCACGTCGCCCACACCAGTATGTATCTGACTGTTCAGTGTGACCTCCCCCTGACGATTGCCGTCGAAGGTGCCAGTCATCTGCAGAAGACCCACGCGCGTCAATTCCTTGGGCAGTTGGAAGGCCTTGCTGAGGAAGTCGATGCTGGTCTCCGACAAGGCTATCTGGTTCATTTGCAAGTGCCAGGCAGGTTGTTTGTCCCAGTGCTCCAGCCAGCCGTTGACATTGATGTCGATGTCTTTCTCAGAAGTGGAGATCTGTAGGTCTGGGACGTGGATCTGTTGGTCTGTGCCATTGATCATGGTTGTGATGGCAATCGGCCTCTGGAAATTCTTGAGAGAAAGTTCGAAACATCTTAGGTCTGACGGTGTTATGCTTGTATCGTTGATTCTTCCAGAGAAGACGAGAGTACCAGGTTTCAGACCTTTTTCGTTCAGTTGGTAGTTGGCTGTCAGTGTGTCAATCCGCAGATTGGAACTTGGCATCTGAAGTTGGAAATTCTCCAGCATGGCGTTCTTTTTACCTGCATAGAAACGAAAAGCTAGACGGTTAACCGTCAGTCCTGACTGTTCGCTGAATCCCAAACGTTTCACGTTGATGTTCAGGGAATCGTCAGTGAGCGCCTTCAGGTTGATATGACCGCTGAGACCATTGACCTTCAGATGGGCGGGATTGAAGAGCCCGTCGGATGGCGCTATGTCGTGCTGGTCGTAGCTGACACTGGAGTTCCTGATGATGAAGGTGTTGATGCGTACGTCGAGCGGCGTCTGACTGGTCGTGTCTTTCGAGGCTAATGAGTCTATGACGAACTGGAAATTCGGGGCTGTCTGACTGTTCTTGCGATAGAGGTGTGCATGGGCACCGAACAACTGTGCCGACGAGATATGTATCTTGCCTTCTGCCAGTGGCATATAGTCAATCTTGACAGACAGACGGGATACGCGCAGCATCTCCTTCCGCTGTTGGTCGTATATGAGTACATTGTCAATGATGATCCGGTTCAGGAGCCCGATATCTATTTGTCCTACAGTGACCTTGGTGCCCAGTTGGTCTTCCAACATGGCCGCAACCTTTCCTCCGACAAACTGCTGCACGCCTGGCAGATGGAGTATGCCTGCAGATAACAGATTCAGGGCTATCACAGTCCAGATGACAACGCTGATAATCCTTTTGAGTATCTTCACGTGGCAAAAATACAACAATTTATCGGGATTTCGGCATTTTTTTTATATTTTTGTTCTTTGTCTGCCGTTTTTTTAGTAATTTTGCCCCGCTCTGTGCGACTATTCAATCAAACTTGATATAAATGGCAAATGTAATTAAGTTACGCAAAGGCTTGGACATTAACCTTCAGGGCAAGGCTGAGGAGAAGAAGATCCAGCTGAAATCTAACGGCAAATATGCGTTGGTGCCTGATGATTTCGAGGGAGTCACTCCGAAGGTCGTTGTCAAAGAGGGTGATAAGGTCAAGGCCGGGGATGCTTTGTTTGTCAACAAACAGTATCCCGAAGTGAAGTTTGCCTCGCCAGTGAGCGGTACGGTGAGTGCCGTTGTACGAGGTGAACGGAGAAAGGTGCTCTGCGTAAAAGTTGATGCTGATGCCCAGCAGGAGTCTGTTGATTTCGGCAAGAAGGATGTCAGTACGCTATCTGGCGAGCAAGTGATCAATGCATTACTGGAGGCAGGTATCTTCGGATACGTCAACCAGTTGCCTTATGCTGTATCCACGAATCCGAGTGTCCAGCCCAAGGCAATCTTCGTTTCTGCTCTCAGGGACAAGCCGCTGGCTGCTGACTTCGAGTTCGAGGTACAGGGTCAGGAGGCAGACTTCCAGACGGGTCTGACAGCCCTTTCGAAGATCGCCAAGACCTATCTCGGTGTAGGTGTCGGCTCCAAGCTCGAAGGTGTGAAGGATGTCGAGGTCAATGTCTTCGATGGCAAGTGCCCTGCAGGTAACGTGGGTGTTCAGGTGAACAACGTCGATCCCGTGAATAAGGGTGAGGTGGTCTGGACCATCGGTGATCCTACCGTAGTGCTCTTCATCGGTCGTCTGTTCAATACCGGTAAGGTTGATCTGAAGCGTACCGTGGCTCTCTGCGGCAGTGAGATCAATAATCCTGCCTATGTGGATATGCTGGTGGGTGAGGAACTCTCCACACTGCTCTCCAACAGTTACGATGCTTCGAAGAGCGTGCGCATCATCAATGGTAATGTGCTGACGGGTAAGCCTACGACGAAGGATGGCTTCTTGGGTGCCCATACCTCAGAGATTACTGTGATTCCAGAAGGTGACGATGCTGACGAGATGTTGGGCTGGATCCTGCCTCGCTTCAAGCAGTTCTCCGTGAACCGCAGTTATTTCTCTTGGCTTTGCGGTAAGAAGAGCTATGCTCTCGATGCCCGTGTGAAAGGCGGTGAACGTCACATCATCATGAGTGGTGAATATGACAAGGTGCTGCCGATGGATATCTATGGCGAATATCTCATCAAGGCTATCATCGCTGGCGATATCGATCGTCAGGAAGCGCTGGGTATCTATGAGGTTAGTCCTGAGGACTTTGCACTGGCAGAGTTCGTTGATTCCTCTAAACTTGAACTTCAGCGCATTGTACGTGAAGGTCTGAACATTCTACGTAAAGAAAACGCATAACGAATATGAAAGCATTACGAAATTATCTCAACAAGGTAAAGCCGAACTTCGAAGAGGGTGGCAAGCTGCATGCTTTCCGTTCGGTTTTCGACGGTTTCGAGACTTTCCTTTACGTGCCCAATGACACAGCAAAGGCTGGTGGCGTGAATATTCACGACGCCATCGACTCGAAACGTATTATGAGTATGGTGGTGATCGCCCTGATGCCCGCCATGCTGTTTGGTATGTATAATATCGGCTATCAGAACTATGCTGCTGCAGGCACACTCGCCACAGCCTCGTTCTGGGAGATTTTCTTCTTTGGTTTTCTGGCCGTACTTCCTAAGATCCTCGTCAGCTACATCGTAGGTCTGGGTATTGAGTTTGCCTGGGCACAGTGGAAGGGTGAGGAGATTCAGGAGGGTTACCTCGTATCGGGTATCATCATCCCGCTGATTATCCCTATCGGCTGCCCGCTGTGGATGCTGGCTTTGGCCTGTGCCTTCTCGGTTATCTTCTGTAAGGAGATCTTCGGCGGTACGGGTATGAACATCTTCAATCCGGCTATCGCAGCCCGTATGTTCCTCTTCTTTGCTTATCCCGCCAAGATGACGGGCGACCAGGTGTGGGTGGCTCAGAGTTCCATTTTCGGATTAGGTAACGACCTGCCCGATGGCTTCACTGCAGCAACACCTTTAGGACAGATTGCACAGGGCGTTAATCCTGATGCATCTATCTGTGGCATGATTTGTGGCTTTATCCCTGGTTCTATCGGTGAGACATCGCTCATCGCCATCGCCATCGGTGCCGTGATCCTGTTGT
>JAGCPV010000080.1 GCA_017965475.1 Prevotella sp. | reverse complement strand
TGTTAATACTGTTGTTATTTTAAATTGAACTTTTTTCTCTTTTTGTCAACCTCGTTTGTTCTGATTGACGATGCAAAGTTACGACGGATTTCGCCTCATTCCAAACTTTTTCCAATATTTCGTTCGCAGTTGTTGCGACACCAAAACAATATTGCGACAGACCTCGGGCATCGCCCCGAAATCTGTCGCAAACCTCCTACTGGGGACAGGCCCCAGTACTAAGTTTTTTTTCTCGGGGCCTGACCCCAGCACTAAGTTTCGATCTGAGTCTTGGGCCAGTTGACGAGGAAGAGCTTTTCTGTGGCACGGGTGAAGGCGGTATAGAGCCAGTGGATGTAGTCGGGCGTGAGCATGTCGTCCGTCATGTATCCCTGATCCAGATAGACATGCGCCCACTGACCACCCTGAGCCTTATGGCAGGTGACGGCATAGGCATATTTGATCTGAAGGGCATTGTAATAACGGTCGCTCTTCAGTTTCTTGATGCGATCTGCCTTCTTAGGGATATCGGCATAGTCCTCCATGACGGCATTAAAGAGGTGCTCCTGTTGGTCGTGTGTCAGGGCGGGTGCCTCAGTGGTAAGGGTATCGAGGATCACGGTGGCCGTCAGTTCGTAGTTGTCGTAATCAGGGAACTGCATCGTCACCTCAGCAAAGCGAAAGCCATAAAGTTCATGCATGTTCCTGCATCGATGCACGACAGCGATGTCTCCATTGGCAATAAACGGAATCTCCTTGGAGCCTTCCGTCCAAAAGTAGTTGTTCTTCACGATCATCAGTTGGTCACCACGGCAGAGTTCGTCCTCACGATCGAGTACTTGATTGCGAATACCCTGATTATAGATGTTCGCGCGTTTGTTGCTGCGGGTGACCACGATCGTCTCGTCAAGTCCAACCCTGCCATAGCTACCTGCCAGCGACTCTACCAGTTCATCGCCAGGCATCACACAGATATCGGGGAAATCCTTGAATCGGATTTGCGGAAGTTGTGTCATCTCATCATGGGTGACCATCTGCCGAATCTTCGTGGCGTTCCACAGGATACCCGACTCCTCGCTTTGGCGGAGCACCTGATTCAGGTCGCACTCATAGACCTTCATCCCATAGCCACGGAGCACATCGGCCATGAGGGCAGGACTCTCCTCCTCACCCACAGGCGGCAACTGCGCCTTATCGCCAATAAGCATCATACGACAGTTCTGCCCGTTATATACGAACTGCATCAGGTCATCGAGCAGACAACCACTGCCGAAGGCGGAATCCCCATATCCCTGGTTCGCGATCATCGAGGCCTCATCAACAATAAACAAGGTATCGCGATTCAGATTATCGTTAAGTTGGAAGGATGACATGTCGCCTGCTGATTTCTGACGGTAGATACGTCGATGGATGGTATAGGCGGGATGCCCCGCATATAAGGAGAACACCTTTGCCGCCCTCCCCGTTGGTGCCAGCAGGATCAGTTTCTGCTCCAAAGCTGTCAACGCCTTGACGATGGCACCCGCCAAGGTCGTCTTTCCCGTGCCCGCAGACCCCCGCAGGATCATCACTACATGGTCTGCACGATCCGTCATAAAGAGCGAGAACACGTCGAGGGCATGCGCCTGCTCCACCGTCGGTGGGAAACCAAAGGTCTGAAGAATACGGTATTTCAGTTCGTCACTAATCATCTCGACTGCAAAGATACGAAAAAAATTAAGAATTAAGAATTAAGAAAAAAGTGCTACCTTTGCACCCGAATGCAAATAACGGACAAATATATCAACGCCATCCTGGTTATCGTTGCACTCGGACTGTTGGTCCTGTGCATCGCTAGTGTGATGCGCGGATAAACCAAACCCACGACTCATGGAAGAGATCTATCAGAGAAAGCTGATCATCCGCATTGGGAAGAACACCCTCTCCTTCACGATGCCTAACCCCGCCGACCAAGAACGGCCGTTCCTCTACGAGCCCTATATCGTGAAGGGCGGCATCTCCATGGCCGTCAATCTGAGGGAAGCCTTCAAGACTGCCGACTTGACTGCCATCGACACCCGCAGGGTACAGGTGCTTGTCGATACCCCTTCCATGCTCGTGCCCATCGAACAGTTTGACGAGGAGAATATCACCACCCTCTTCAACCATGTCTTCCCCGCCACACAGGAACAGCGTCTCGTCCGTTTCAATGTGCTGCCGTCGCTGAAGGCCGTCTGTCTCTTCGCCGTCAACAAGGACCTGGCAGGTGTCCTGCAGGATCGCTTCGACGATCTGCAGTTCATCCACGCGATGACGCCCGTGTGGCACTACCTACACCAACGGAGTTTCACGGGGCATCGCAGCAAGCTCTACGGCTATTTCCACGGCAAACGACTCGACATTTTCAGTTTCCAGCAAAACCGCTTTAAGTTCTGTAATGCCTTCGACACCACCGATGCCCACGACGCCCTCTACTTCCTGCTCTATGTATGGAAGCAGTTGCGCTTGGAGGCTGAGCACGACGAGATGCACATCGTAGGCAATATCCCTGAACAGGACTGGCTCCTGCAGGAACTCAAGCGCTATCTGCAGAAGGCCTACGTCATCAACCCCTCTGCCGATTTCCAGGAGTCACCAGCCACGAAGATCGCCAATATGCCCTACGACCTGATGACATTACTCGTAAAAGGAAGATGAGGATTATCACAGGGAAATACAAAGGACGGCACTTCGACATTCCGAAGACCTTCAAGGCAAGACCCACCACCGACTTTGCCAAGGAGAACATCTTCAACGTGCTGACACAGTATATCGACTTCGAAGGAGCCACTGCCCTCGACCTCTTCTCCGGCACGGGCAGCATCACTCTCGAACTTCTTTCTCGTGGCTGTGCCCATGTCATCAGCGTGGAACTGGACAGAGACCATCACCGTTTCATCCAGCAATGTCTCCAAAAGTTGGATCCAACACAGCGGGACGTGCTGCCCCTGCGCGGTGATGTATTCCGCTTCATCAAGTCCTGCAAGCAGCAATTCGACTTCATCTTTGCCGATCCTCCCTACGCCCTGAAGGAACTGCCGACGATCCCCAGCCTCATCTTTGAGAGGGGACTACTGAAAGACGATGGCATCTTCGTCTTCGAACATGGTAAGGATCATGACTTCAGCGATGATCCGCATTTCGTGGAACATCGTAGCTATGGAAGCGTGAACTTTACGATTTTCAGAGCAGCGGTGACAACATCCGCGTAACACTTTCCCAAAGACGGACGAAGAAACTACTGTTCATCCGTCCTGGCACATCCTTCAACGAAACCGCCTGTTTCTCGTCATCCAGGAACACCTTCTTCATGCGCAGAGCCGTTCCCTCGTCGTAGAAGAAGATGTTAGCCTCGAAATTGTTCTCAAAACTGCGGAAGTCGAGGTTCGTAGAACCGCAGGTGGTGATGGCATCGTCACAAACCATCAGCTTCGAATGCAGGAAGCCCGGCTTGTAGAGGCTCACCTGAACGCCTGCCTCCTGTATCTCACGGAGATAGCTGCGGCTGGCCCACTCCACGAATCGCGCATCACTATATCGCGGACAGAGCACCCTGACATCGACCCCCGCAAGGGCTGCCGTCTTCAGGGCGAAGAGGACGGAGTCATTGGGCAGGAAGTAGGGCGTCTCCAAGAAGAGATAACGGCGCGCACCCAGGATCACCCGCACGAATCCCTGCATGATCTCAGGATAAGGTGTCACGGGCCCACTCGTCACCACCTGTGCCAGACAGTTGTTCGCCGAGAGTTCATCACGGAGCGACGAGGGGTAGAACTTACGGTCGGAGAGCAGTGTACGATCTACGAAATACCAATCCACGAGAAAGGCCCGCTGCAAGGCATAGACGGCACCGCCCGACACCTTGATCATCGTATCGCGCCAAGGCATCGTCCCCGTACCCTTCACATAGCGCAGGGCGAAGTTCATGCCGCCGATAAAGCCCACCATACCGTCGATGACGATGATCTTACGGTGGTTACGGTAGTTCACCTTACTCGTGAACGAGGGGAAGTGCACGGGCAGGAAGGAAACCACCTCAATACCCTCCTCACGCATCCGCTCAAAGAACTGATGCTTCACGTTCCAGCACCCCACATCATCATAGATCACGCGGATCTCCACACCCTCGCGCCGCTTGTCTATCAGAGCGTCAGCCACCAGCGTACCCAAGGCATCATCTGCGAAGATATACATGTCGATATGGATGTGGCTCTTAGCCTCGTGGATGGCCGCGAGCAAGGCCGGGAAGAACTGATAGCCGTCAGTATAGATCTCCACCTTATTATCTTTAAAGGGCAGAGAGAGGTTCTGGTTGATGAAGAGATCAATCAGTGATTTGTGCTTCTCAGGCAGACGGAGGTTCTGCTGCTCCACGAACTCAAGCATCGACCGTTTCGTCAGTTGGTTCATGCTCCGTTCACTGACATGACGCTCCTTACGGGTGTTGATACCAAAAAACAAGTAGAACACGATGCCCACCACGGGGATGAACCAGATCACCAGTGCCCAAGCCATCGTCTTCGCAGGCTGACGGTTGTCCATGATCACATGGATCACAGCCGCAATGGCGATGACCTGATAAACCAGGAATATGATATTCACCCAACTCATCTTACAAGATCATTTCCCAACTGTTTGGCGAGGGCATCGCGCAGTTGCTGGGTATCCTTGTATTCCTCCAGCAGTTGTCTCACGCGGTCCATATCGCTGCCCGCCTGCTTCAGCTGGGTCTGTATCTCTTTCAACCGTTTCTCGATGATATCGAGCCTAAGGTCGAGCACCAGATGGAGCACGTTCTGTCGCAGACCATCCTCGCGTTCCTTCAGCTGGAAGCTCTTACCCAACTGATGACGGTCGATGGCCAGTTTGGCTGCCAACGAACTGATCTCTATATCCGGATGGTGCATAAAATAGGGCTCCGCCTTGAAGTCTGGTTCCCCACTATGGACCACTGCTTCCTGAAGGATCTTGTTATAACAGTCGTCATGGAACGTCAGACCGTCCTGTCCCAGATCATAGGCGATATACTGGGCCACCGTCAGGTTCGTGGTGCCACCGTCCTCCGTCTCGATATTCTCATAGATCACCTTCTCGCCGTCTCTGATAACACTCCGTATCAGCAGCCGCTCCACCTCCTGGGTCTGCTCATCAACGGTGTGCAGGCCGATCAAAGGGGCTGATCCATGATCTGAACTTGGTCCTTCATCAAGCGACCTGTCCCCCTGATTTCTCTCCCGCTCCTTCTCCTTATCCTCGATATCCTTACGGATCATACCGTTCATCGAGTTCAGTAGGGTCTGTTCCTTGATACCCAGCCGCTGCGACAGTTCACTGAGATACGTCGAGCGCAGGATCTGATCCGGGATGACGGAGATGCTCTTCACAATACCACCGATGGCCTCGGAGCGCTTCACGGGATCCTTCACGTTCTCCACCGTCAGACGGGTCTTGAAGGTGATGAAGTCCGTCGCGTTCTTCTCGATATAGTCCTTGAACTCCGTCGCTGTATGCTTGCGCGAGAACGAGTCCGGGTCGTCGCCATCAGGCAGCAGCAGCACCTTGATGTTCATCCCCTCTGCCAACAGCATGTCCGTACCACGCATGGCGGCATGGATACCCGCTTCGTCTCCATCATATAATAAGGTGATGTTCTGGGTGAAGCGCCGCAGCAGCCGGATCTGGTGGTTCGAGAGTGCAGTACCGGAGTTAGCCACCACGTTCTCCAGTCCGCACTGGTGCATGGCGATTACGTCGGTATAGCCCTCCACCATATACACACGGTCCTCCTTCGCAATGGCCTTCTTCGCCTGGAAGAGACCATATAGCTCACGCTCCTTATGGTAGATTTCCGAGTCGGGGGAGTTCACGTATTTCTGTTGCACACCCTTCGTCCGGGCGTCGAGCAACCGTCCTCCAAAGGCCACCACCCTACCGCTGACATTCAGCCACGGGAAGATCACGCGACCCGCATAACGGTCTCTCAGATCGCCCTCGCCATAGCAGAGTCCCGTCTTCACCAGGAACTCTGCCTGATACCCTGCCTTCTGCGCGGCCTGCGCCAGTGCGTCGCGCTTCTGGAGGGCATAGCCGAGGTTGAACTTCTCGATGATATCGTCGCGGATGCCACGACTGCGGAAATACTGCTTACCGATGGCGATGCCGTCAGGATCATTCCTCAGCACATCCTGGAAATACTTCATCGCCCACTCATTGACGATGAACATCGACTCACGGTCACTCTGTTCCTTCTTCTCCTCTTCGGTAAGTTCCTTCTCCTCAACCTCGATATTATACTTCCTGGCCAACCAGCGCAGAGCCTCGGGATAGGTAATCTGCTCATGTTTCATCAGGAAATTCACGGCCGTACCACCCTCGCCACAGGCGAAACACTTACAGATCTGCTTCGACGGCGACACCATGAACGACGGCGTCTTGTCATCATGGAAGGGACACAAGCCCTTATAGTTCACACCCGACTTACGGAGTGTGACGAACTCGCCCACCACATCCACGATGTTCGTGGCGTCCATGATCTTGTCTATCGTCGCCCTGTCAATCATAACTGCCGACAAAGTTACATATTTTTTCTGGAATCACCAAACATTTATGGCTTCATAAACACGAAATACACCGCTGCCACCAGACAGAGGGCCGCAGCCGCATGGTTCCAGTGCAGGTGCTCGTGCTGGAAGATCAGGTTGGCGATCACGGCGAACACCACCAGTGAGATACACTCCTGGATCACCTTCAACTGCACGAGGTTGAAGGGACCGCCGTTATCCACGAAACCGATGCGATTGGCGGGCACCTGACAACAGTACTCGAAGAAAGCGATCATCCACGAGAAGGCGATCACCAGATACAACGGCCAGTTGGAAGAGACGCCCGATTGCTGCAGGCGCAGGTGTCCGTACCAGGCAAACGTCATGAACACATTGCTCAAGATGAGCAGCAGAATCGTATATACACCATTCATCATAGTCCATCATATTTAAAATCGGCTGCAAATTTACGAAGATTTTTTGTTATATCATCACTTTTTTGTACCTTTGCGGCCATTATGAGAAAAAATGTATTTATCATCGCTATGATCGGGCTGGCTCTGATGGCCAAACCCCAAGAGTTATCGGCTCAGGCCGACCCCAATTTCTACGTGTATCTTTGTTTCGGACAGTCCAATATGGAGGGTAATGCCAAATGGGAGAAGGTCGATGAGTATGTCGATCCCCGCTTCCAGATGCTGGCCACCTGCGACTTCAATTCCCCTAAGCGCAGCCTCGGGGAGTGGTACACTGCCGATTGTCCCATCGTTAACCCCGAAGGTAAACTGGGAGTGACCGACTATTTCGGTCGTACGATGGTGGCTGCACTGCCTGCTGATGTCAGGATCGGTGTGGTGGCAGTGGCCATGGGCGGCTGTCCCATCGAGGTGTTCGACAAGGAGAAGTCTGCCAAGACCGTCTCCAGCCATTCCAAGGACTGGTGGGCCATCGAGGCCAACAACTTCTACGACGGCAACCCCTACCAGCGACTGGTGGAGATGGGTAAGAAGGCACAGGAGGCTGGTGTCATCAAGGGCATCCTGTTGCATCAGGGTTGCTCAAACTGCGGCAATCCCGAATGGCCCAACATGGTGAAGAAGATCTACGAGGATATCCTGACGGAGCTCAACCTGAAGGCTGAGGACGTGCCCCTCTTCGTGGGCGAACTGGAGCGTGCCGATATGGGCGGAGGCTGCTCATCCCATAACAATGTCGTGGCGAAGATGCCCACCACCGTTCCCACCTCTCATGTAGTCAGTTCCGAGGGCCTGCCTGGCAACGGTCAGGATCCCTGGCACTTCTGCGCCGCCGGCTACCGCACCTTCGGCAAGCGCTACGCCATGGAGACGCTGAAGGTGATGGGCCGTGAGGTGAAGAAAGATGCCGACTACGAACTACCCGACAACCTGCAGGACTTCTTTGCGCTCGACGAGCTGGAGCCTGTGAAGGACATCAACCTGAAGGTGGGCAACAGCAAGAAGATCACCATCAAGGGTACGTTTGCCGACGGCCACAGCGAGATCCTGACGAGCGAGACCGTCTTCGAGAGCAGCGACTTCGAGATCGACGGCAACACCGTCAAGGCTACAGAGGAGAAGACGGGCACCGTGACGGCCACTTATACTGACTTCATGGGCGAGACCCACAGCCTGACTATCCAGGTGAATGCCACTGCGACGGCCATCGATGCCGTCCCCAGTGATCCCACCTCCGACCACACCCCCATCTACGATCTCCAGGGCCAGCGCGTCGCCTCCCCCACCAAGGGCATCCACATCCGCCACGGACGCAAGTTCATCATGAAGTAAACTTAGTGCTGGGGTCAGGCCCCGAGATAAAAAAACTTGGTGTCGGGGCCTGACCCCAGCACCAAGTTTTTGCGGATACTCTTCACTAACACGCCCTATAAGCAGAAGTACCTCTTTGCTCTATTCGTAGTTAGCCACAGTCCAGCCCGCAGGGATGGTGGAGGGACTGCTAGTTCCCCATGTTGTTGCTGAGTTCTTGTAGAATGTCTTTTCGCCAGTGGCGTCCCTTCCAGCATCAAAGAGCCAGTCTGTACAACCATAACTTATGTTGGTTTTGGCGAGACAGATCACGGTAGAAAGATTATAGCATCCATAGAACATCTCCTTGTAGCAATCAGTATTCAGCGATGTTGCCGGCAAATAGGGCGATGACGTTAGGCTGGTGCAGCCCTTGAACATCTCTTTGAAGCAGCCAGTGTTCACCTCTGAATTGTACATGTAAGGCGGTGTAGTTATGCTACTACACCCGCTGAACATGGCTTCATAGCAATACGGCGTAAAAGTGGCACTCAGTCTTAGGCTATTCGTGGGGTGTGATTTCATGTCTTGGTTGTTGTAGAAGAGATGGTCGAAGTTATGATTGCCACTCAGCACCCTTCCCCAGCCGTAGATCGTGCTATTGATAAGGCTTATCACATTGCCATAGATGTAACATTTACTAGTCACGAAATGACTGTAATTTGGATCTTTGTAGTACGATGCATTGTTGCCCCTGAACATCACTCTGTCACCAACGTTGGCCAGTGATATCTCGGTCCCGCTTGTGTAATCCGACCACGTTGCGCCACTGTCTGTACTATAGATCACGCTACCTGTCACGTCTTCAGCGAGTGTAAACGTCACCGATGCCCCAGCCTCGTAGGCTTCAAACGTCAGCGGCGTGCAGGCATTTCCATCATCGAAGTTAAGTGTAAAGTTAATGGGATAGATCTTGTTTCTCTCCAGCGTTTTATTGGTTGCGGATGGTGCGTAGTTATTCTGCTGGTTATATGCGGTGGTATTAATGCTGATCGCGAATTCAACATTCTTGTTGCTGATCGGCAGCATGCCCACGTAGATGGAACCATTAGGAAATGCTTTTCCGTCCGTCGGTACGATGTTATATGAGCGTCCTCCAGCTACATTTAATGATATTTTATGGATGTGGTAGTTGAAGATAACGCCTTCTTTATTCAATATGTTCAGTTCGATGATGGCGAGTTGGTTCTTCAGGGGTTTGTTGTCAGGGAGGGTAGTGCCATTAAGTGTAGCATCGCAAATAGCGAGGTCGATGTTGTTAAGCGAAGCTGCCGTACCATTTTGCGAATTGAGGGCGTCGTAGTTCACTGTTCCGTCGTTGTCCGCATCAGCATCCGCAGGCATCGATGCTGCGGCCATCGCGGCGGGATAGATATATCGCACTTTACTATCGGACACTGGAGTGTCGGTGAGAGTAAAACTATAATTAGCCTCCTTGCCCCCGTCAGTGATTTCTGTATTGGTGAGTGCTGCACTCACAACCTTCACCAATTGATTCGTTGAGCTTGACTTATAGATCAAAGCGACCTGATCGCCTTCGACGAATGTCTTCGCGCCAGTTGTGGGGTCAAGGGATCGGGTTGCAGCCTCACCGTCGAGGCTGATGGTTACAGTCTGCGTCACTGAATAGTTATCACTCTTAGGCTGCGGTCCCACCGGGGCTGTAGTCTCGTCGCTGCTGGAGCAGCTGATCATCAAGGCGCCCACCATTGTGAGAGCCAACATCGTCAGAAAATTTTTCATCTGTTTCATTGCTTTCATCATTTTTGTGGGTTAGTTACCAGTTAACGGGATTCTCTCGGTCGTAGTCCTCCATGCCACTACCAGCCAACAACCGCGGCTGCTTTAACTCATACACCTGCATGGTAGGCTTCTCGTACTGTTTTTTCTCCATAAGCTTATATCATTTAGTTTGGTTTCTAGTGATTATTGGCGCCGTCCTCGCAGCGCTCTGCGCTGCAAAGATACAAAATAAAACCGAAGCCATTTACCCCCCCCCTGTTAAAGATTGTTAAACAAAATATTTTAGGCTTGGGATTTGGCCGAACATTAATTATCCCCCCACCCCCTTGGCGGGGGTGGGGGTACACGCGTGCGCACATATATACGCGCGTGTATGCCAAGACGAATGGTTTAGCTGAATAGGTGCTGCATAATGGTCATAAACCACACCTGATTAGCAAAGTGGACCTTTGGAGTTGTAGAGGTGACCTTCAGCTTCCTAAAGGGCTCCTTTAGCGACGTAAAGGAGTCCTTTACAAAAGTCCCAATGGCTGGGATAAACGTTGGGTCCTGGACTGGCCCAAATGCGAATTTCTTCGACTTCGCAGAGGGGCCTGTCCCCAGTAGGAGGTTTTTAGTTGCGGCAGATGGGGAAGTAGCGGCCGTAGGTGAGGAGGCGCCAGAGCCATTCGAGGGGACCGAAGCTGAAATAGCGGAGCCACAGACGGCTCAGGCCGATCTGCAGGATGAAGACAGCGAGGGCTGTGAGCGTGGTGAAGACCAGTCCGAACGAGGTGCCGAGGCCGAAGCCGAGACCGTAGAAGAGCACGATGCCGATAAGCGTCTGGCCGATATAGTTCGTGAGGGCCATGCGTCCCGTTCCTGCCATCAGGGGGAAGAACTTGTAACTCGACGGTGTGTGCTGGTAGGCGACACAGAAGCCGATGACGTAGGTGGCTGCCATCGAGACGACACTCAGGGTATAAAATAGCGAGTGGAGGGTCAGTCCGAGAGGCTGGCCGCTGGTGGCGCTCCACGCATATAAGAAGGAACAGGGGATGGAGACGAAGAGACAGATGTCGAGCCAGCGCTCCTTGAAGAACTCGGAGAGACGAGCATAGACCTGATGTTTGCCTGCCAGATAGCCGAGGATGAAGAAGCCCACGACACGCGGCAGGCGGTGGCCGCTGACAAACTCCCACATCCGTTCGCAGGCACCCTGCAACAGGAAGGCGAACATCTGAGGATAACTGTTGGCATCACGGAGCCACGTGGCGAAGTTCGACTCGTCGATGCCCTGAGCACGAGCCTCGCGCCACCACAGGTCATAGAACGGTCCTGCGAAATCGACCCCTCCGAACTCCGTCAGGGCATCAAGCCCCACTGGCAGGAGGATCAGTGCGACAGCCACTGCCAACTTGTCCTTCAGGCGGATAAACAGGGGCAGGAGCATCCCTCCTACGGCATAGAGCAACAGGATATCGCCGCTCCAGAGGAACATCAGATGACAGAAGCCAATAAGGGCGAGGATCACCATACGACGCAGGAAACGGGGGACGCTGTGACGCGAGAGAAACAGCGCAAAGCCGACGCCGAAAAGTAGGGAGAAGATGGTATAGAACTTCCCATCGATGAGCATATAGTGGAAGAATCGCACCACCTCGTCGATGCCACCCGTAGCCATCACCGTCTGCTCGCCGGGGGACAGAAAAGTCCACAGCGAGAACTCGGGGTAGTTGGCCAGAGCGATGCCCATCAGGGCAAAACCCCGCAGAGCATCGAGAATGAGATAACGTTGCTTCTCGGCAACGGGTCCTTCTGTTTCTTTCATCGTTCTGGCGACAAAGGTAGTGCAAATCAGGTGAAATTCCAAATAATATTTGGATTTTCGCGCAACTTTTCGTAACTTTGCCGCATCAATTAAAACCAGAACCGAAATGAGAAGACTTTTTTTGAGTATGATCGTCCTGCTGGCATGCGGAAGCATGGCGCTGGCGCAGACTACGAAGGAGGAGCGGATGAAGTATATCCGCAAGTGCTATGCCGAAGCCAAGAAGAAGGTGGATGCCAACGGCAAGAACGGGAAGTCGCCCAAGGACATGCGACTGGTCATCAACAGACTGGAGGACGAGGATGTCCCCCTCTACGACACGGAGCAGTTGGACTTCTATTTCGAGGAAAAGATCGTGGATGGTCTTGCGACGAAGCAGCCCCCTTACTTTATCGTGGAGGACTGGGGTAACCACGGCCATCTCAGGTACCGCGAGGTGCTGCTCGACCCCAAGGACTATCAGGTGATCTTCTGTTATATGAGAGGTGAGACGGATGCGGGTTTCGTGGTGGAGTCACGCTACTACTACGACGCAGAGGGACAGTGCATCGAGGAGAAGCACAACACCTCCAACAGCTGGACTATGCCAGAGACCGAGAAGGAGAATGCGGAGTACTACGTGAGGCTCTTCAACATGTTGACCTACAACGGCTACTTCACCCCGCTGGACCTCGACAAGCCAAAGAAATCCACGACACCCAAGGCCGAGCGCCTGAAGCATATCCGTGCCCTCTATGCACAAGCCAAGGAGAAATCGGCTGCCAACGACAAGGCGGAGATGCCGAACGACCTGCATATCACCATCCACGACCTCGGCGACGACCAGCCACCCAGGACGATGAAGACGAGGATATACTTCGACAAGGACGGCATCTACTTCATCAACCAATCCAACAAGTCGATGCAGCTCGATAGCTATAGCGAGTTCCTCTTCGAGCCGAAGACCAAGGACCTGATCTTCTCCTACTCACGTGGTGGCGAAGAGGGACAGATGTATGAATGGCGTTACTACTTCGACGAGAACGGTGACTGTATCGAGACCAAGACCAACAATACCGACGAGACGGACGACGGTTTCTACGACAAACGGGCCGCCAAGGATTTCCAGGCGATCTTCGACCTACTGAACGGTGATGAGGAATAATCAAGAACACAAAAATATGAAGAAGTTACTATTTGCAATCGGTCTGTTGGTTGCAGTATCGCAGCAGACCTATGGTCAGGCCGATATGGAGACCTGGACCTACGGAGGTCACACCTACACCCAGAAGGGTAATCTAACAGCCAAGCAGTATAACAGCAAGGCCACGGGGGTGGTCACCTTCACCAACGTACCCTCGGACTATGAGGAGTTCGAGGCCCTCTACTGGCAGTTCCTCGGGAAGACACCCCACGGTACGGCTGCCATGATGGTCATGGCGATGGAGATCTACGGCAGGGACCGTCAGGTGGGAAAACAGTGTATCGAACTGATCAACTACCCCTCGAACGTCAATTCCGTGATCCCCCGGCTGAACGATAAATACGGCACGTCGCAGTATGCCCCAGAGAATGACAGTTACCACCAGCGCTACCTGCCCGCTGCCGTGCTGAAGGGGGCTACGCCACAGAACGGCTACCATCCGCAGGAGCCTTACACGGTGGAGATGAAGGCCAGCGTGAACAAGCATCAGGAGTTGCAGATCGTGGGTTCCGGCCTGGTAATGTATCTCTATGTGATGGGTAAGGGCTGGGATACGGAACAGCGTTCCGTGGAGATCATCCAGCAGCCTGGCCAGCCGTTGTATAAGGTCTTCAACTGTCCCGCTCTCTATACACAGTGCAAGCCGATCCGAGGTAGTTGGCAGGGACTTAAATAACCACGATAATGAAAAAGGTGTTTTTATCCCTGATCCTGTTGGCGACGGCCACGGGGATGAGCGCGCAACAGACGCTGTCGAATGCGGAAGTGAACGCCCAATGGTTCAAGACCACCATTCCAGTAAAGAACGGCGGTCAGTCGCCTCATGTCATCGCCCTGCTGAAAGCCTTCCACCAGGCATTGCCTACGTGGGTGGTGGGACGTGTACTGAAACAAGCAGACAACCCCGCCCAGGGTACACGCATCAGCGGCACGGCCTCCATCTACGATGATCAGGATGACTTCCGCATCCTGATAGACCGCAAGAACGGTTATGTGGATCTGGAGTCGGAAACGGACATGAACCAGATGTCGGCCTGTGTGTGGCGCAAGGACAACGGACACAGATTCTTCGCCGTGAGTCTCTACGAACAGCACGAGATACCGCAGAACCTGTTCTGCTGGTATGACTATGACCCACAGACGGAGACGATGACACCCGCGAAGAGTCCGCTCGAAGAATTCAAGCCCGACGTGAAGGATGCAGAGATCGGATGGGATCTGCCGATGACGGGTACAGACTTCCGCATCACGGAGTTTTACGCGGGTCTGCCGGCCATCACACACGTATATAAATGGGATCGGAAGGAGTTCACCCTCGACCATACGGAGATCCCTGACTTCGAGTATAAGCTGGCGGCAGACTCCAAGACTACGGCACGCATCAGCGAGGGTTACGCATGGACACACTATTGCGTGCTCGACCTGACGGGCAACGGAAATCCTGTACTGGCCTTCTGCAACTTCTACGACGGTGAGATCGGAGAGATAATCATGATCGGCGAGTTCAAGGGAAACCACGTGGCACTGGGTATGGCGACACCAGATGGTGAGAAACTCAACGTGTTCCGCATAACAGACAACAAGAACGGCGACAAACAGGTGGCCGTGGTACATCGCGACATGGCGGGCGGATTGTGGTATAATGTCGTGTTGGGGAATCTGGTACAGTATGTGGTGTGCGACCTGCCCAACTTCGCCAATCCCGACGAAGGTCGCACGGTAGAGGTTACAACGGGCTTCGGGGCTGATGACGAGACCACGGACATCATCAACGAACTGGGCGAATGGATCGACCTGTCGAAACTGTGGAAATGGAGTCCCATCGAAATCAAAGAGGGCGAAGAGGAGATGCCATAACATAAGGAAATTTGAACATGCTTAAACCATTTATTATTTTACTGATAGCAATGATAACCACTCCCATTTCTGCCGATGCCGAGGGTACGGGTGTCATGAAAAAGAAAAAAAGACCTGAGGGACGCCCTATCTATTGCAGTTACTCAGAGACCAGACCAGCTGGTCAGGGCAAAGACTTCTGTGAGTTCGTCGCCGATCAGGAAGACAGTATCAAAGTGGTGGTATGCCTCAATGCCAACAGCGATTTTGAGAAACAGATGAGGTGCGAGTTTATCCCGATACCACGGTCTAAATTGACAAAACTTTGGAACCTGTTGGACGAACTGAAGCCATGGGAGTTCGACGGCTACGAACAAATGGCCGAGGAAGACGGCGCACCCATCTATCGTATCTTTATGGAATACAGCGACGGTAGGGAATTCAATGCCAGATGGAGTATTCGTAATCCTAAACCTGACGTCGTCAAGGCCTATCATGCCATCATGACCTTCTTCTCTGAATGGCGCAATCAGTTTTAGTAAATAAATGCAAAGGTTTTATTGCACAAAACAGCCAATCTGTGCACAAATCGGCTGTTTTTGTGCAATTTATTTGGCTGTATGGGTAAAAAGTCGTACCTTTGCACCCGTTTTGAAAAAGGATACACATTATTAATTAATAATTTATGGCTTTAAAGATTGTTGTTCTGGCCAAACAAGTGCCAGACACCCGTAACGTGGGTAAGGATGCCATGACCGCAGAAGGAACTGTGAATCGTGCCGCCCTACCCGCTATCTTCAATCCCGAAGATTTGAACGCCTTGGAGCAGGCCCTTCGCCTGAAGGAGCAGAATCCGGGCTCCACAGTAGGAATCCTCACGATGGGTCCTCCACGTGCAGGTGAGATTATCCGTCAGGGACTTTATCGTGGCGCTGATACAGGTTGGTTGCTCACCGACCGTCTGTTCGCTGGTGCCGACACCCTCGCCACTTCTTATGCTTTGGCTACGGCCATCAAGAAGATCGGTGATGTGGATATCGTGATTGGTGGTCGTCAGGCTATCGACGGTGATACTGCTCAGGTAGGTCCTCAGGTGGCTCAGAAGCTGGGCCTGAACCAGGTGACTTACGCTGAGGAGGTGCTCTCAGTGAAGGATGGTAAGGCTACCATTAAGCGCGTAATCGATGGTGGTGTGGAGACTGTAGAGGCTCCGCTGCCTGTAGTGATTACCGTGAACGGAAGTGCTGCTCCCTGCCGTCCCCAGAACGCCAAACTGGTGATGAAGTACAAGCGTGCTACCTGTCCGATGGAGCGTCCTGCCGAGGGTACGGCTTACGACTATCTGTACGAGGAGCGTCCTGAACTGAATCTGAACCAGTGGAGCGTGGCCGACGTGGATGGTGACGTGATGCAATGTGGTCTGAATGGTTCGCCCACCAAGGTGAAGGCCATTAAGAACATCGTGTTCCAGGCTAAGGAGTCGAAGACTTTGACGGCTTCTGATGCTGATATCGAGGGAATGATCAAAGAATTGTTGGAAGAAAAGATTATTGGCTAAGCTTTCGACGAAGTCAAAAGTAAAAACGTAAGTTTTGATATGAACAACGTATTTGTATATTGCGAGATTGAAGGCACATTAGTGCAGGAAGTATCTCAGGAGCTGCTGACCAAGGGTCGCAAGCTCGCCAATACATTAGGTGTTGAGCTCCACGCCGTGGTAGCCGGCACCGATATCAAGGGTAAAGTGGAGGATCAGATTCTCCCCTACGGTGTCGATAAACTGTTTGTGTTCGACGCCAAGGATCTGTTCCCTTACACCTCTGCTCCCCACACCGATATCCTCGTGAACCTTTTCAAGGAGGAACAGCCTCAGATCTGTCTGATGGGTGCTACCGTGATCGGTCGTGACCTCGGTCCTCGTGTCAGTTCTTCACTGACCTCTGGTCTGACCGCCGACTGCACAGAGTTGGAGATTGGTCCGTATGAGGACAAGAAAGAGGGCAAGACTTACGAGAATCTGCTCTATCAGATCCGTCCTGCCTTTGGTGGTAACATCGTAGCTACCATCGTGAACCCCGACCATCGTCCTCAGATGGCAACCGTCCGTTCTGGCGTGATGCAGAAGGCTATCTACGACGGTGCTTGCAAGAAGGAGGTGGTTTATCCTGAGGTGTCTAAGTATGTGAGCCCTGAGGCTTTCGTCGTGAAGGTACTCGACCACCATGTGGAGGCTGCCAAGCACAACCTGAAGGGTGCGCCCATCGTGGTGGCTGGTGGTTACGGTATGGGTTCGAAGGAGAACTTCGACCTGCTGTTCGACCTGGCAAAGGTGCTGCATGGTGAGGTGGGTGGTTCTCGTGCTGCCGTAGATGCTGGTTGGTTGGATCACGACCGTCAGATTGGTCAGACGGGTGTGACCGTTCATCCGAAGGTGTATATTGCCTGCGGTATCTCTGGACAGATTCAGCACATCGCTGGTATGCAGGACTCTGGTATCATTATCTCTATCAACAGCGATCCCGATGCGCCTATCAACAAGATTGCTGACTACGTGATCGTTGGTACGGTGGAAGAAGTGGTTCCGAAGTTGATTAAGTATTATAAGCAGAACTCGAAGTAAAATGAAAGTCTTTGATTATCTTCTCATCATCGGATGTATAGTGTCCCTTGTCGCTTGCTATTTTTTCGCAGAAGGCTCATGGCAGAGGGACTTACTCCGTTTCATCGCTGCTTTCTGCGCAGGAGGATTGGTAGGACGCATTCAGCGAGGTGGAAGATTACATAAGAAGAATCAAGAAAACAAATAAGAAATTATGGCAAACTATTATAGCGATCATCCTGAGATCGGGTTCTACTTGAACCACCCCCTGATGGCTCGTATCGTTGAGCTGAAAGAAAAGGGTTTCGCTGATGCGAAAGAATATGACTATGCTCCCGTTGACCTGGGCGATGCCATCGAGAACTACAAGCAGATTCTCGACATCACCGGCGACGTGGCAGCCAACATCATTGAGCCTAACTCTGAGGCTGTTGACCTCGAAGGTCCGCACCTCGAGAACGGTCGTATGATCTACGCCTCTAAGACTTACGAGAACCTCGACGCCACCCGCAAGGCTGGCCTGTGGGGTGTATCAATGCCCCGTCGTTATGGCGGTCTGAACCTGCCCAATGCCGTATTCTCTATGCTCTCTGAGATGATCTCGGCTGCCGATGCCGGTTTTCAGAACATCTGGAGCCTGCAGAGCTGTATTGACACCCTGTATGAGTTCGGTAGCGAGGAACAGCGCCAGAAGTACATCCCCCGCGTTTGCGCTGGTGAGGGCATGTCGATGGACCTGACTGAGCCCGATGCCGGTTCTGACCTGCAGCGCGTGATGTTGAAGGCCACCTTCGATGAGAAGGAGAACTGCTGGCGCCTGAACGGTGTGAAGCGTTTCATCACCAACGGTGACTCTGACATCCACCTCGTATTGGCCCGCTCTGAGGAAGGCACTAAGGACGGACGCGGTCTGTCGATGTTCATCTACGACAAGCGCCAGGGTGGTGTAAATGTGCGTCACATTGAGCATAAGCTGGGTATCCACGGATCTCCCACCTGTGAGCTGACTTATAAGAATGCTAAGGCTGAACTCTGCGGCAGCACCCGTCTGGGTCTGATCAAGTACGTGATGGCCCTGATGAACGGTGCCCGTCTGGGTATCGCTGCACAGAGCGTAGGCGTGGAGCAGGAGGCTTACAATGAGGGCCTGGCTTACGCCAAGGAGCGCCAGCAGTTTGGTGACAAGATTATCAACTTCCCCGCTGTCTATGACATGCTCTCCCGTATGAAGGCCAAGCTCGACGCTGGTCGTGCATTGCTCTACGAGACAGCTTGCTACGTGGATGTTTACAAGTGCTTGGAGGATATCGAGCGCGACCGCAAGCTCACTCCCGAGGAGAAGCAGGAGTTGAAGAAGTATCAGCGCTTGGCTGATGCCTTTACGCCACTGGCCAAGGGTATGAACTCTGAGTATGCCAACCAGAACGCCTACGATGCCATCTCTATCCACGGTGGTTCAGGTTTCATCATGGAGTACAAGAGTCAACGCCTGTTCCGCGACGCCCGTATCTTCTCTATCTACGAAGGCACGACGCAGTTGCAGGTTGTTGCAGCTATCCGCTATATCACCAACGGCACCATGCTGAACAACATCAAGGACATGCTGGCTGCCCTGCCCGCAGAGGCTAACGCAGCCCTGAAGGCCCGCGTCGAGAAGCTCATCCCCGTTTACGAGGAGGCCCTTGCCAACGTGAAGGCTCTGGACAATCAGGACGCTCACGACTTCCTGGCTCGCCGTCTGTACGACATGACTGCCGAGCTCGTGATGTCTCTGCTCATCCTACGCGATGCCACCAAGGCACCAGAACTCTTCGAGAAAAGTGCCAACGTCTATGTCCGCATGACGGAGGAGGATGTCTTTGGCAAGAGCGCCTATATCAAGGCCTTCCAGGTAGAAGATCTGGAGAGTTTCAAGGCTAATGTCGAGGCCGAAGCTTAATGACTGAAAAAGAATTGGACGAAAGGGTCAACCGTGCGGTTGATAATTTCATGGCCGGATATGGCTGCTGCCAGAGTGTGGTGGCAGCCTTTTCCGACCTTTATGGTCTCGATGAAAC
The DNA here is from genome assembly GCA_017965475.1 of Prevotella sp. Lineage (GTDB taxonomy): Bacteria > Bacteroidota > Bacteroidia > Bacteroidales > Bacteroidaceae > Prevotella. The sequence continues at coordinate 57,981 of JAGCPV010000080.1, read as the reverse complement.
GCTGGCCAAGAAGATTGCCGCTGGATTTGGTGGGGGCGTTGGCAGATTAAGGATGATGTGTGGTGCTGTGTCAGGTATCGTGATGCTGGTGGGTCTGGACTGTGGACAGACGGAAGGCAGCGATCGTGAGGGCAAATCGGCCTGCTACAAGGTGGTGCAGGATCTCCTCGCCAAATCGAAGGAAGAGAATGGCAGTGTGATCTGTGCGGAGATTCTTGGACTGAAAGGCTACGAGAAGGCATCATGCAGTTACGTAGCCTCGCCCCGCACGGCAGAATACTACAAGACACGACCTTGTGCAGCCAAGGTAGAGAGTGCTGCGAGAATCTTTGCTGAGTACTTAAAGAGTAAGCAATAGATTCTCTATGAGACGGGGTTTGGCGTAATTGTCGATATCGGCCTCAGGAATCCAGATATAATCGGAGGGAAGCGCTGGCTTCTCTCCGATTTCTAATAGGTAGAAATCAGCCAAGAGAATACGGTGGGTGAGGACGTGTTTGACGTTCTGTCGCTGTAACACAGCACCATACGGAACGGCAGCGGGAGAATCCACGAACCAGGGTTCCCATAAGCCTTGCCAAATGTCGCCTGGACCACGACGATGAATAGCCGTCTCACCGTTGCAGCGAATGTAGATATAAATAAGGTGGCGCTCACGAATCTTGAGGGTCTTCAATTTCACAGGCAACTCTCCTACCCTGTCCTCGCGCAAGGCGACACAGGATTCCATCAGGGGGCACTCTGAACAATGAGGGGATTGTGGTGTACACTGAATGGCACCAAAATCCATGACCGCCTGATTATATGCAGAGGCTTCACCGTCAGGCAGGAGTTCTTGCGCCATCGCCATAAAAACCTTTTTGCCTTCAGTCGTATTGATGGGCGTGTCGATGCCGAAATGACGGGCGAGGACACGATACACATTACCATCGACCACAGCAGCAGGCAACCCGAAGGCGATGCTCCCAATGGCTGCTGCGGTATAGTCACCCACACCCTTCAGTTGTTTGATTTCTTCCAAGGTATTGGGGAAATGACCCAAGGCTACGATCTGCTTAGCTGCAAAGTACAGGTTTCGGGCCCGACTGTAGTATCCTAAGCCCTGCCACTCGCGCAACACCTCATCCTCAGTGGCTGCAGCCAAAGCCTCAACAGTTGGCCAATGGTGCATAAACCGTTCCCAATAGTCCCAACCCTGTTTCACCTGCGTCTGCTGGAGGATGATCTCCGAGAGCCAGATGGCATAGGGATCGCGCGTCTGCCGCCAAGGTAGATCGCGCCCGTTCTCGCGGAACCACCGCAAGAGGGTTAAAGCAAAGCTAAAGTTTCCCCTGATCTCCAAGATAGCTATCTTTGAAACCTAAGAAATAGAGCACACCGTCGAGGCCGATGGTATTGATACTCTGCTTGGCATTGGCCACCACACGGGGTTTCGCGTGGAAGGCGATACCCAGGCCCGCCTCAGCGATCATCGGCAGGTCGTTGGCACCATCACCCACAGCAATAGTCTGGGCGAGGTTTACCTTCTCCACCTGAGCTATCAACTTCAGCAATTCGGCCTTACGATGACCATCGACGATCTCACCCACATAACGACCCGTGAGCTTGCCGTCCTCACCAATCTCCAGTTCGTTGGCATAGACATAGTCGATGCCATAGCGACGCTGCAAGTACTCGCCGAAATAGGTGAATCCACCGCTGAGGATGGCGATCTTGTAACCACAGGTCTTCAGGATGGACATCAGACGATCGGCTCCCTCTGTGATCGGCAGGTGTTCAGCAATCTCCTGCATGACGCTCACGTCGAGTCCCTTCAACAGGGCCACCCGACGGGTGAAACTCTCCTTGAAGTCGATCTCGCCCCGCATGGCACTCTCCGTGATGGCCCGCACCTGAGCCCCCACGCCATTACGCTCAGCGAGTTCATCGATACACTCCGTCTGTATCAGTGTGGAGTCCATATCGAAACAGATCAGACGACGCATCCGGCGGAACATGTCATCACGCTGGAACGAGAAGTCCATCTCCATCTCAGCAGCCAATTTCATCAGTTTAGACTGCATCTCCTGACGATCCAGCGGTTCGCCACGCAAAGAGAACTGTATGCAGGCACGGGTATGGGTAGCGGGGTTCTTGATACTCTTACGTCCTGTCAGTCGGAGGATAGAGTCGATGTTCAGGCCCTGGTCTGCGATGATACGTGTGGCAGCCTCTATCTGGCGGGCCTCTAACTGACGACCCAGCACCATGAGGATATAGCGGTTCTTACCCTGATGACCGACCCAGTCTTCATACTCATCGTCGCCGATGGGTGAGAAACCTATATTCACACCCAGTTCGGTAGCCTTGAAGAGCAGTTCCTTCATCACCTGTCCAGAGTGTATTTCGTCCATACGGATCAAGATACCCAACGACAATGTTGAGTGGATATCGGCCTGTCCAATATCGAGAATCTGTGCATCATATCTGGCGAGGATGCCCATGATCGAGGCGGTAAGACCAGGACGGTCCTGACCCGTGATCCTTACGAGTATCTGCTCTTGTTTAATGTCTTTCTCCATTCTTTTATTTTCTTACCTTTTACTGTTCTGGGAATTGCTGATAGATGCGGAGATCGTAATCAGAAGCCTTCGCAAAGATATATTCCATCACTTCACTGGTGTCATGTTCGTAGTCCAAGGCATTCTGTGCCTTTAGCCAGAACATGAATTCCACGCAACAACCAGCCTGCGCGGCCTCAGCCTGTCGCACGAGAACGGGCTTATCGACTACTACCTTCGAATTCTTCTTGAGCCACTCCTCGATATGCTCACGAAACTTCGTGATATTCGCCACGCCGTCGTCATCGACCTTCAGCGAACGGAAGTCGAAATAGATCTGTCGCGTCTGCTTGCGCCCCTCGTTCTCGATCATGCCCTGCCAGTTTTGGAAAGAACCATCGACGAGCGCCTGAGGTGAGACGGTGACAATGGTATTGTCGAAGTTACGCACCTTCACCGTGGTCAACGTAATCTCCTCCACCTTACCATTGGCACCAGCACTGGGCACGGTTATCCAGTCACCAATGTGCAGCATATCGTTGGAGGCCAGACGGATGCCTGCTACCAGTCCCTTGATGGTATCCTGGAAGGCCAGCATCAGAATGGCAGAGACAGCGCCGAGTCCTGCCAAAAGCGTGGAAGGATCCTTATTCACGATAATGGAAATGACGACAATGGCAGCAATAAAAATCATAAGAATCTTCAGCACACCACAAATGCTGTAAAGATACTGTCGGCGCGAGGAACGGCCACCATGTTCCAGTTCTTTAAAGGAATCAATAAACACAAAAAATGTCCGCGTCATCATCACTGTAAAATAGATAGCCGTCAATCGTCCCACGATCTCTTCTACCTTCGGATACTCATAGAACACATGGGGCAGCAGAATCCAGATGACAATGGCTGGGATGATACGGCTGGCAGATGTCAACACACGCTGACTGAAGATCACATCATCCCACTTCGCTTCGGTCTTCCTTGTAACTTTCAGAAGCACTGGCACCAAAAACTTCCTACATGCCCATCCTGCCAACCATGCCAGCAAGAAAGCGAGGATCACAAGTATCGCATAGCGTACCACAGACACATAATCGGCTGTCAGTCCTGTCAGACTGATCATCTTCTCCAAATATATCTTAATCGTTTCCATATCTGTTAGGGTCACTCATGATTTCACATACCTGATCCTGGAAATTGCGTCCCTCGGCGATCTTCAGTACGCCTTGATTCATGATGCTGAATGCCAGAATATGCCCATTCGACGAGGTGCAATAACCTGCCAGCGTGGTGACACCCGTCACCGTGCCCGTCTTAGCGCGTACCCTACCGTTGGCTACCGACTTCACCATACGTTTCTTCAACGTACCATCCTGTCCTGCCACGGGCAATGCGGGAAAGAGTTCCATATAGATACCTCTCTGACGGTAGGCATAGACCAGTAACTTCACCATCAACTCAGGTGTCACGTAATTATAGAGCGAGAGACCGCTACCGTCAGCAATCCTATATTGGATATCCTTCACACCAGCCTTGCCCAGAGTCTCTTTCACAACTTGTCGCCCGTGGGCAGCCGTCGCAGGACGGGAAGTCACCGTCGAGGCAGCCTGGTAAAATACCGACTCCGCATAGAGGTTATCACTGTCTTTCATCATTGGCAGGAGGATCTCCCTGAGTGTATGACTCCGCGTGCAGATCGTCAGTGTTTCCTTTGGCAAGGTGCCCGTCGTTATCGGCGCATCGACCTCCACACCTGCTGCCCGCAACATATCCCTGAAACGGTTCATAAACTCATCCTTCCGCGACACGAGCAACGGTGTCAGCTGGGGATTGTCATCATCCCAGCACCAGCCCTCACCCAACAGTGGTTCTTCCTTGAAGGAGGTCACGGCGACAAGATTTCCCCGGATGGTCTTAACTCCAAGTCTGAGGACACTCTCCACGAAGGCGTTCATGTCGATGGTCTCAAACATCGGATCCATGCCACCCACACAATACAGGTCACCCATCAGCACACTGTCCTCCACCGTTCCCGAATAACGGAGTGACGTACGGAACTGATAGGTGGCTCCCAGACGATCCAAGGCCGTGACGGCTGTCAACAGTTTCATCGTCGAGGCGGGTCTGAGTGTCTGCTTCTCCCCATAACGGTACAGGATGGAGTCGGCTGTCAGGTCATACACCAACAATCCCAACTGCGACCGTTCAAAGAGCGAGTTCTGAAGGAGTGTATCAAGTCTGGTCTGCAGGTTCTGCGGCCAAGGCAGTCTCACCTCGGCAGTATCCATCACCACATTCTCGGTCTGCGCCTGCAAACCGAGGGAAGAACAACCCGCAAAGATAATTGCAAATATGTATCTTTTCACTATCAATTATTAAACAATAAACTAATTCCTGCGGTACGTCGATACCAGCTTCTGGATAGCCTTGTCCAACGATTCCGAGGGTTCTATGATATTATATTTGTCCCAATAAGCCGAATCCAAGAAATACTCCACCTTGTCGTAATACGCATCACGGGAGTCGAAAGAGCCACGGCTGGCAATAGGTTGCACATTATCTGACTCGCTGTCAGTCACCACCATCTCGCAGGTGGCCGTAAACGAGGTGGCGAAGAGACGCTTCTTCCAATCGCAGTTGAAACGGAACGTATTTCTCAGGTAACTGATGCGTGTCACACCATCCTCATAACGGTAATCCACGACACTCGACAACTCCCTGGGTCTGAACCTCACACCAATGGGCTTTTTCACAAGCATAGTATAGGTGGCCTTTTCCCTGTCACTCATGTCTAGATCGAGTTCGATACGGGTGAAGGCAAGCCTGTCCATATCGATATAGAGTTTGCCATGGTAGAGGGCGTTGAGCGAGACGCCCCTGGGTTCCATCTTCACCACATACTGCGGACGGTCATTGATATATTCCGGCACCGCCATCGAGAACTGATAGAGGTCCAACTCTTCCTTGTTCAGGAGGAAATCGCGGTTCTTCACGATATCCAGGAACAGGGCTTGCACAGGACCACCCATCACCTTCACACCCAACGTGTCGCCAGACTTCTGACTCAGCAAACGACGTCCTTTGACGATGGCCACCCTGTCGCGTGCCGTACCACGGGTATAAGGAGTCTTATACATATCCTCCACACCCTCTGCCACATAGATATAATGCTTACGCTTCATGGCCGTCTCACGGTAGAAACCCTTCAGGAGCTCAGGCACCCGACTATAGTTATCCGGAATCTTCTTGATGGCGATATCCACCAACTCGCGCGGATCCTCGTTCACCACAATAATCTCGCGAAGCTGGATGGTTGTCGGCTGCAGTCTCACCTTCAGACCTTCCGTCTGTCCCTGTGTGACACCCACTTGACGGGTCTTATAACCAAGATGGGAGATACGCACGTGCTCAGGCATCGCCTGAAGCTTCAGCGTGAAGGCGCCGTCTTCGTTCGTCACCACAGACACCTTACCAGAGGAAACACTCACTTGCCCAATAGGGGCACCGGTCTTGTCATCGACCACCACACCACTGACCACCACCTGCTGTGCCAACACAGAAAGCGGAGCCATCAACAGAATCATTAGCCATAATCTCTTCATCGTCGTCTTAGTCTTGGTTTCGGCGCAAAGATACAAAAAAATTCGTCAGGATGCAAATATTATCCGAAAAATTAACTACCTTTGCACCAAATAACAATTATAAGGCAACTATGGTTTACAAGTACGACTATCTCGTGATAGGAGCCGGCGTAGCAGGTATGAGCTACGCCCTCAAGGTGGCACGTGCCAACAAGGGTAAGGTTTGTATGATCTGTAAGACCTCGCTCGACGAGGCGAATACCTCGTTTGCGCAGGGTGGCGTAGCCTCCGTGACGAACCTGGAACTCGACAATTTCGACAAACACATTGAGGATACGATGATTGCAGGAGACTATATCTCCGACCGTGCCGCCGTCGAACAGGTGGTGCGCAAGGCGCCAGAGCAGATCCGTGAGCTCGTGAACTGGGGTGTGAACTTCGACAAGAAGGAAGACGGCACCTTCGACCTGCACCGTGAGGGCGGACACTCCGAGTTCCGCATCCTCCACCATGCCGATGATACGGGTGCCGAGATCCAACGCGGACTGATGGAGGCCGTGCGCCGTGATCAGAACATCGAGATCAAGGAGAACCACTTCGCTGTAGAGATCATCACCCAGCACCATCTGGGTGTACGTGTCACCCGTCGTTCGCCGAACATCCAGTGCTACGGCGCCTACGTGCTCAATCCAGACACCCAGAAGGTCGATACCTATCTATCGAAGGTCACGGTGATGTGCACAGGCGGTTGCGGAGCCGTCTATCTCACCACCTCCAACCCCGTCATCGCCACTGGCGACGGCATTGCGATGGTCTATCGTGCCAAGGGAACGGTGGCTGATATGGAGTTCGTGCAGTTTCACCCGACGGTGCTCCACAATCCCAAGGAGACCCACCCCGCTTACCTCATCACCGAGGCCATGCGCGGCTACGGCGGCATCCTGAAACTGCCCAATGGCGAGGAGTTTATGCAGAAGTACGACGAGCGTCTGTCACTGGCGCCACGCGACATCGTGGCCCGTGCCATCGATAAGGAGATGAAGATCCACGGTATCGACCACGTCTGCCTCGACGTCACCCATAAGGATCCCGAGGAGACGCGTCATCACTTCCCCAATATCTACCAGAAGTGTCTCAGTATCGGCATCGACATCACCACCGACTATATCCCCGTACGTCCTGCGGCCCACTATATGTGTGGCGGCATCAAGGTCGATCTCAACGGACAGACCAGCATCGAGCGTCTCTACGCCCTTGGCGAATGTTCCTGCACAGGTCTGCATGGTGGCAACCGTCTGGCCTCCAACTCACTCATCGAGGCAGTGGTCTATGCTGACACCGCCGCCAAGGATTCCATCGCCCATGCCGACCTTTACGACTTCAACGAGAAGGTGCCTGCCTGGAATGATGAGGGTACGATGACCAACGAGGAGAAGGTGCTCATCACCCAGAGTGTACGCGAGGTGAACCAGATCATGGCCAACTACGTGGGTATCGTACGTAGCGACCTCCGTCTGCATCGTGCGTGGGACCGTCTCGACATGCTCTACGAGGAGACGGAGCGTCTCTTCAAGCGCGTCAAGGCCTCGAAGGATATCTGCGAACTGCGTAACATGATCAATGTGGGTTATCTCATCACCCGCTGGGCCTTGGAGCGCAAAGAGTGCCGTGGTCTCCACTTCACCACTGACTACCCTGTCCACGCCTACGACAAGTAAAACCTAAATACAAAGCTTATGAACAAGACTCCAACTCCCCATATCGGGGCTAAGTTTGGCGAGATTGCCGAGACCGTCATCATGGCAGGCGACCCGCTGCGTGCAAAATTCATGGCCGAGACGTTCCTCGAGGGCGCCGTCCAGTTTAATAACGTCCGTGGTATGCTGGGCTACACGGGCACCTATAAAGGCAAGCGCATCAGTGTGATGGGGCACGGCATGGGAGGTCCCTCCATCGGTATCTACACCTACGAGCTCTACAACTTCTACGGCGTGAAGAACATTATCCGCGTGGGATCGGCAGGCTCCCTGAAGGAAGACCTGCACGTGGGTGATCTGGTGATTGCCATGGGGGCCTGCACGAACTCCAACTACGCATCCCAGTATGAGTTGAACGGCACCTTTGCGCCCATCGCCGATTTCGGCATGCTGCGCCGTGCCGCAGAGACCTGCGACCGTCTGGGTTATCGTTACCAAGTTGGGAACGTGATGACGTCGGACACCTTCTATACAGAGAACGCGCACAACGAGAGATGGATCAACATGGGTGTGCTGGCCGTAGAGATGGAGATTGCCATCCTCTACATGAACGCAGCACGCTCGGGCAATAAGGCCCTGGCCATCTGCACTGTGTCTGACCACATCATCACCGGTGAAGCAACGACGGCTGAAGAGCGTCAGCTGACTTTCACGAAGATGATGGATGTGGCCTTCTCAGTGATCTAAGATTTTAATTTACATCGTAACAACTACGACATGCTTGCCAGCGGAATAGGGAATAACTGTTCCGCTGACGGGTTGTCCGTCGAGTGTGATCTGCTTCACACCCTTCTGGGCACCATTCGGATGGATGGTGATCTCGTAGTCAGCCTCACGGAACTTACGCTGGACGGTGTAATCCGTAGCCGTCTCAGGCAGACAGGGATCGATGCGGATACCGTCGTAGTCGGGTTTAATGCCGAGGATGAACTCAGAGACAGTGTACCACATCCATGCGGCGGTACCCGTCAGCCACGAGTTCTTACCCTCGCCAGGCTTGAAGGCATCCTTACCAGCCACCATCTGACAGTTTACGTAAGGCTCTACCTTATGCAGGGTCTGGTATTTCTCCTCGACGTACGAGGGCAGGATCTTGGCATAGTGGCTCCAGGCATCATTACCGCGACCTGCGATACACTCGCCGATGATCACCCAAGGATTATTATGGCAGAAGATACCGGCGTTCTCCTTGTAGCCCTCGGGATACGAGGATATCTCACCATATTCGTAGATATACTTCGTGAAGGCGGGATTGTTCAGCACCATACCATGCTCGCACTCCAGATACTTCTTGCAGGAGTCGAGACTCTTGGCAACCATACCGTCCTCGGCACCGATCTCTGCCATCGTACACCAGCCCTGCGACTCGATGAAGATCTTGGCCTCGTCGCACTCGTTAGAGCCGATCTTACGACTATAGAAGTCATAGGCGCGCAGATACCACTCACCGTCCCAGCCGTGCTTCTTCACGGCCTCGATCATCTCATCCACAGCTTTCTGCATGCGAGCAGCCTCGTCGGCCATGCCGATCTTCTTGCAGAGGGCGACGTAGTCCTTACCAGTGACGACGAAGAGACCTGCAATCATCAACGACTCTGCCTTCGTGCCTTCAGAGACGTTCTCTGTAGTCTGGAAACTCTCGTTGGGATCCCAAGAGAAGCAGTTGAGATTCAGGCAGTCGTTCCAGTCAGCACGTCCGATAAGCGGCAACATGTGAGGACCAAGGTTCTTGATGACATGATCCATCGAGATCTTCAGGTGTTCGAAGAGAGTGACCTCAGAACCGGGCTGGTTGTCGAAGGGCACCATCTCGTCGAGGATGGAGAAGTCACCCGTCTCCTTGATATAAGCCACCGTACCGAAGATGAGCCAGCAGGGGTCGTCGTTGAAGCCACCACCGATGTCATTGTTACCACGCTTGGTGAGGGGCTGGTACTGATGGTAGCAGCCACCGTCGGGGAACTGTGTCGAGGCGATATCGATGATACGCTGACGGGCACGTGGCGGGATCTGATGGACGAAGCCCACGAGGTCCTGATTGGAATCACGGAAGCCCATACCACGGCCTACACCACTCTCAAAGAAGCTGGCACTGCGCGAGAAGTTGAAGGTGACCATACACTGGTACTGGTTCCAGATATTCACCATACGATCCAACTTATCGTTACCCGTCTTCACCTTATATATATTAAGGAGGGCATCCCAGTATTCGCAGAGTTCGCCAAAGGCCTTATCCACCTTCTCCGTGGTGTCGAGTTCGGCAATCAAGGCGTGAGCCTTCTTCTTGTTGATCACCTGAGGCGCCTCAAACTTCTCATCCTGCTCATTCTCGATGTATCCCAGCAGGAATACGAAATCGCGAGATTCACCCGGTTTCAGCGTCACCTCGATATAGTGCGAGGCAATAGGACTCCAGCCATGGGCGTGACTATTGCGGGGCTTTCCCTCCATCACTGCCTGAGGATCGGCAAACTCGTTGTAGAGGCCCACGAAGGTCTCGCGGTCTGTATCGAAGCCCTGAATGGGGGCATTCACATGATAGAAGGCATAGTGGTTACGGCGCTCGCGGTATTCAGTCTTGTGATAGATAGTACTTCCTTCGATCTCCACCTCACCAGTAGAGAAATTACGCTGGAAATTCTCCATATCCGTAGCGGCATTCCAGAGACACCACTCCTCGAAGGAGAAGAGCTTCAACGTCTTGGTATCAGCGCTCTGGTTGGTGAGCGTCAGCTTCTGCACCTCTGCCCATTTCTTCAGGGGCACGAAGAAGAGTACGCTGGCCTCCACACCATTCTTACGACCCGTGATACGGGTGTAGCTCATACCATGACGGCACTCGTAGAAGTCAAGCGGTGTCTTACAAGGTTTCCATCCCGGGTTCCATATGGTGTCACCATCCTTGATGTAGAAGTAGCGGCCACCATTGTCCATAGGCACATTGTTGTAGCGGTAGCGCGTGATACGACGGAACTTGGCGTCTTTGTAGAAGCTGTAGCCGCCAGCCGTGTTGGAGATCAGTGAGAAGAAGTCTTCGTTGCCCAGATAATTGATCCAGGGCCAAGGGGTCTGCGGGTCTGTGATGACATACTCGCGATGCTGGTCGTCGAAATGACCGTAACGTTTCTGTTGTTCCATTGATATTTTTAGTTAGTTGCAATTTTCTGGCAAAGTTAAGAAAAATAGTTGATAACCCCACACTTTTTCCGAGAAAAAATAAGTTTTGCAACAGTTTTTTTGGCTATGTGGCAGAAAAAGCGTACTTTTGCACAAAATTAGCAAATCAGAACCCCCTTCAAGCAATGAAATATGCATTAGTGACAGGTGCTTCCCGTGGTATTGGGAAGGCAGTGGCTCTCCGACTGGCATCAGCAGGATGGCCCGTAGTGATCAACTTCCTGAGTAACAAGGAGGCGGCTCAAGCAGTGGCCGACGAGATAACAGCCGCTGGTGGCACGGCAGAGCTCCTGCCCTTCGACACCAGCGATCCACAGGCCATCGAAGCAGCCCTCGACCAGTGGGAGGAGCAGCATCCCGATGACTGGTTCAGTGTGCTGGTCAACAATGCCGGCATCCGTCGCGACAACGTGATGTTCATGATGAGCGATGAGGAATGGCATAGTGTGCTCGACACCACGCTCAACGGTTATTTCTACATCACCCGTAAGCTGCTGAAGCACATGATGCCTCGCAAACGTGGGGGCAGAATCATCAACATGGCCTCACTCTCAGGAGTGAAAGGTCTGCCCGGACAGGCCAACTACAGTGCCGCCAAGGCTGCCATCATTGGTGCCACGAAATCTCTAGCACAGGAGGTAGGACCGCGTAACATCACCGTCAACGCCATTGCTCCTGGCTTCATCGAGACGGATATGACAAAGGGACTGCCTGAGGATGAACTGAAAAAGAATATTCCCGTGGGACGCTTCGGCAAGCCTGAGGAAGTAGCCGCCCTTGCGGCTTTCCTTGCTTCCGACGAGGCCGCCTACATCACGGGCGAGGTCATCAATATCAATGGAGGACTATACACATGAGACGAGTTGTGATTACAGGCATGGGCATTTGGTCATGCTTGGGAACAGACAGGGAAACAGTTAAGGAATCACTTTATAACGGCAAGTCGGGTATCGGAATCGAACAGGAGCGTCTGACCTACGGCTACCGTTCAGGACTGACGGGTATCGTGGAGACACCCGTCATCACCAAACAGATGTTGGATCGTCACACCCGTGCCGGTATGTCGGAAGAGGCGCAGTACGCCTATATGGCCTCGCGCCAGGCCTTCGAACAGGCTCAGGTCTCTGACGAATACTTGCGTCAGAACGAGGTAGGCTGCATCTTCGGCAATGACTCCTCAGCCAAACCCGTCATCGAGTCAGCCAAACTCATGGCGGAGAAGCACGACTCGGCGATGCTGGGCTATGGCAATATCTTCCAGTCGATGAACTCGACAGTCAACATGAACCTGAGCACGATCTTCCACCTGCGTGGGGTGAACTTCACCATCTCGGCAGCTTGTGCCAGTGGCAGCCACTCCATCGGACTGGGCTATATGCTTATCAAACAGGGTCTGCAAAGCATGGTGCTCTGTGGAGGTGCTCAGGAGGTGAACTACTACGCGATGGCATCATTCGACGCCCTGAATGCCTTCTCTGTCCGCATGGACGAGCCCACGAAGGCGAGCCGTCCCTTCGATCGTGATCGCGACGGACTGGTTCCCAGTGGTGGTGCCGCAGCACTCGTGCTGGAGGAATACGACCATGCCGTAGCCCGTGGGGCCAACATCCTCGCCGAAGTCATCGGCTATGGATTCTCCAGCAATGGCGGCGGTATCTCCGAGCCCAGCGACGACGGTAGCGTGAAGGCTATGACACGGGCTATGAAAGATGCTGGCGTAGAACGCGATGATATCGACTATATCAATGCCCACGCCACCTCAACGCATCAGGGTGATATGTTTGAGGCCATCGCCCTGGGCAGGATGTTCGAGGGACAGCGTGCCCTCATCAGCTCGACGAAGTCGATGACAGGACATGAGTGCTGGATGGCAGGTGCCTCGGAGATCGTCTATTCCATCCTAATGATGCAGAACAACTTCGTGGCTCCTAATATCAACTTCGAGAATCCAGACGAATATTCCGAGAAACTAAACCTTGCCACCAAGACCATCGATACGGAGGTGAATACCGTACTGAGCAATTCCTTCGGCTTCGGTGGTACGAACAGTGCGCTGGTGATCAGGAAACTAAAACAGTAAGAAGGTAGATACAAAAGATATGAAAGAAAGAATCAGACAACTATTGGAAGATGCGCTGCCGCTGGTGGATTTCGACTCCGATTTCCTCTTCAGCGAGCTCGACTCCTTAGGCGTCACCACCATTCTGATGCTGCTCTCTGATGAGTACGGCATCAAACTGGAGGCCACTGACGCCACCCCACGCAACCTGAAAACACTCGACAGCATCGTCGCTATGGTCGAGACAAAACTCAACCAGAAATAAATGACACTAGAGGACTATCTGGCACAAGACGCGCAGCTCTATCCTGACAAGACGGCCGTCATCTGCGGCTCGCCGTTGGGTGATGAGCCTGTGGAAACACTCACGTGGGCCCAACTGTGGGAGAAGGTGCAGCAGCGGGCCAAAGACTTCCCCAGTGGGAAGGTCATCCCTTTCCGCTCTTCGCAGACCACCGACTTCCTCATCACCTATCTGGCCATCCATCTGGCTGGCAGTGTGGCAACACCGTTGGAGAAGGCGACACCAGAGAACCTGTTTGAGGAGATCTCTGCCCGCTTGTCAGCCTGCAGTTTCCCAGAGGGAACTGCCGATGTGCTCTACACCACGGGTACGACGGGCAAGTCGAAAGGTGTGATGATCAGTCATCGTACGATCGTGGCCGATGCCGAGAACCTCATCGCAGGACAGGGTTTTTCACATGATCTCGTCTTCGTGATCCATGGGCCGCTGAACCATATCGGTAGCCTCTCCAAGATCTACCCCATCATCCTCCAAGGCGGCACGCTCCATATCCTCGACGGACTTCGGAATGCCGAAGCCTTCTTCGAAGCTTTCAAGGCAGAGGGGAAGTACGCCACCTTCTTCGTGCCTGCGAACATCCGTTTCCTGCTCTCCTTCGACGCCCAGCGCTTCGCGGCACTGGCCGACAGACTAGACTTCGTGGAGAGCGGTGGTGCCCCACTGTCACATGCCGACATGCTGCAGCTCTGCGAGGTACTGCCCCATACGAGACTCTACAACACCTACGCCTCTACGGAGACAGGCATCATCGCCACCTACGACTACAACGACGGCCGCTGTCTCGCTGGCTGTCTCGGCCATACGATGCCCCACTCGCGTGTCCTTATCACCCCCGAGGGATTGATCTCCTGTCAGGGTGACACCCTGATGAGCGGCTATATCGGCGATCCCGAACTGACGGCCACAGTACTCCATGATAACACCGTCTATATGTCTGACTACGGCTCCATTGACGAGGAGGGCATGCTGCATATCGGTGGACGTGAGAGCGACGTCATCAATGTCGGGGGCTACAAGGTGGCTCCTACGGAAGTGGAGGATGTGGCGATGTCCATCAAGGGTGTTCAGGACTGCATCTGTATCTCCACTGAGCACCGTATCATGGGGAAGGCCGTGAAACTGCTGGTCGTGATGAAGGACGGGGCCGTCTTCGACAAGAAAGCCATCGCCCGTTATATCGCTGCCCGTCTGGAGTCCTACAAGGTGCCCCAGCTCTATGAGCAGGTCGCCTCCATCGCCCGTACCTATAACGGAAAACTCGACCGCAAGCATTACCAATAGGCAATGCCCGCGACGGTTATTCCTCTACTATTTCTTTGTACAGCTCCAGGAAACCGCCTGTGTAGAGCACATCCCTCACCGTACTGTTCATCTTGGTGATATAGCCGATATGGCCTGAATCCCTCAGGTGCTTATAAAGCAGGATCAACAGACGGAGACCTTTCGATGAGATGTAGTTGAGATGACTACACTCCACAACGACGTCATACTCATCTTGTTGAAACACACGCTGCAGTTTCCGTTCTGCCTCGATGGCAGTCGTGTTGTCGAGGTCGCCGATAAAGGCCACAATCAGACGGCTGCCTTCTTCCGAGAATCTAATATCCATAATGTTGTTGAGTTTTGCCGTGATGATTATTACTCCAAGGTCATGCTCATGGCAGCTGCGTTGCCGTGGGCATCCTCGTCTTCCATGTTGGCAATCGCCTGCTGACCAAATGCACCCAGCCATTTCTTGTAGGCTTCCTTGATCTCTTTGAGCTTCTGCTCGTGCATCTCGTCGCGCTGACTGTTGCGCTCTTTGTTCAGCTGGTCGATAGCCTGCTTCACCTTGTCCTTGTCCTGCTCCGTCTGGTCGGCCAGCAGTGGGGTCAGCTCCGCCGTTGTCTTGGCCAGGGCTTCTTCCATGCGCAGCTTGCAGTCATCGTAGAGGGCATCGGCGGTCTTCTTCAGGAAGTCGTGGCGGTCGTCGTCCACCTCAGGCATGGTGAGCAGGATGTAGGGCACCTCCTGTTCCTCCTCGCCCTCCTCTGTTGCTTCGAGCGTCAAATTCTCCACTTTCTGCTTAAACTCGGGGTGCACATTGGCGATCCCTTCTGCCACTGGTTTCAGGTCATCTTCGTAGTTGGGGATGACCATAAACTCGTAGTCGTTCTTCTTGGCGATGGTGGCCGCCTTCTCCAGATCCATGACGGCTCCGTCCACTTGTACCTTCACTGGCAGCAGTGCTGCCTCTTCAGCCTTAATACACAGGTTCAGGTAATAGAAGTTCAGCATGGACACCTGACTTGTGTACTTTTCCTGCAGCTGATTGAATTGTGATATAATCGATCTCTTCATGATTTTCTATCTGTTATATGTTTACAATATTTTTGAGCACTATCAGTTATTCCTTGGGTGCATCCTCGGTCTTCAGCTTGGCGCTCAGGCTGCCGCCTCCGCCAGCACCAGGAGCGGCAATGCCGTCGCTGATATTAGGAGACTTAAACGACGACTTCGCCTCGAGATTGTCAATAGCAGCCTTCGGTGCCTTGAGGTCGCCCTTGATCTCGGTCTTGGCATTGATGGTGGTATCGCCGTAGATCTGCGTCTTGCTGCCACCCACCGATGCATTGCCGCCGTCGAGTTGTACCACGGCCTTGCCGTCGCCCTGTTGGGCCTCGAGCGTCTTGTCGGCAAAGAGTCCCATCTCCTCACTGACGGCCTGCAGTTTCTTGCTCTTGATGTCCTTCGACTTGGCGCCCACATACATCTTCTCTGATACGAGCGTCATGGTGCTGCCAGCAGCGAGCGCCGTGTCTGTGAGCTTCTCCTTATCGACATCCATCGACTTCATGCTAACAGCCTTCGCGTTCATGCTGATGCTGCCGGTAGCCTTGCCTTCGGTGTCGGCGGCCATGAAGTCCATCTTCTCTGTGCGAATGGCCAGCTTGCTGTCCTTCGTCAGCGCCTTCTTCTCCAGCTTGTCGTCCTTCACCTCATAGTCGAGGCTCTCCATGGTGAGTGTCTTCGACTTGATGATCACGTCGCCTTCGGCCTTATATTCGCCGCCTGTCTTCTTGCCCTTTTCGTCCACCTTGATGTTCGTCGGATTGGCTGTCGATACCTCTACGGTCTTGGCGGTGATGCTCACTTTGCCGTCGGTCGTCAGCTGTTTCTCTGCAAATGGCTTGCCATCGCCTTCACTCTCGTAGTCGATGGCTGCGATCGAAACGTCCTTCGAGCTGATCTTCACGCTGCCGGTAGCCGTCTGCTTCTTCCCTTGGTCTGATAGCTTGAGGGTCGATATTTCCACGTTCTCTGTGAGCACGCTGAAGCTGCTGTTCTCCACAGTGGTGCCATTGTCGCCGATCATGCTGACGGCCAGTCCTGGGGTTCTCATGCTGATGCCAGCCTCGGGGTTGGCGTGCAGATTGCCGTCGCCGTCGATGGTCGCCATGTTGATACGCTCAGCGGCAATCGTCATATCGGCGTCCGTCGTATTCTTCTTGAAGTCGTCGCCTGTCTTGATGGCGTCTTTCTCCTTATCCAGCACCTTCTTCTTGCGGTTAGCCTCTGCCAGTGCCGATACCGTCTTGATAAAATCCACCGACGTCTGGTAAAGCAGCGGCAGCGTACTCTCTATCTGGTCGCTCACTTTATTCAGGTCGAGGGTGTTGGCATCGGCGGTAAAGAGGTCGTCAGCGTTGAGCTCATCGTTTTGCTTCAGCAGGCTCTCCATATAGCTGAAGTAGCCGTCCACCTGCTTTTTCTGGTCGGCCATCGACTTCTCCAGGTCGCTGATCTGATCGGTGAGTATCTTCAAAGAGTCTTCTATGGTCTCTTTGCGCTTCTCGCTCGATACGGCAGCCTCTATCTGCATGTGCTTGCAGGCATGGATCCTCACACCACCGCGCCCTGCCGATACGGGACCTTCTGCGAAGACATCCTTGTCATCGTCGCTCTGCAGCACGATGTCGCAGGCCTGCGATACGATCTCCGACATGCTTTCCACCACGTTCTCCTGTCCGTCGGAGCCCGGGTTGACGGCGATCTGGCGGATGCTGGGCGCACGGCTTGTGATGGCGCCTGTGCTTCCCACACCCTCGAGTGCCACGTTACTGCCCTTCACGATCACCTCACCGATCGATCCCAGCAGGTCGCCGCTATAGTCCACGTTGCCGATCACGATTTGCGGGGCCGAGATCACGATGCGATTCTCGTCGCGGTAGAACTTGCCTCCATTCAGGCGACTGAATATCTCACTCTTCATCTGCTGAACGGCAGACTTCTGCTGATGGATCTCTTCCAGTTCTTTCTGAACAGTCTCCTGGAAGTTGTCCATCACATCCTTCCACTGTTTAAATATATAATTCTCCATCTTATTCTGTCAATTATTGTTCAACTTCTTCAACATGATGAGGCTCTACGCCCTGTTGGGGGTTCTGATCATCCTGATCAGCAGGCGCATCCAAGACAACATATCCAAGTTGATTGAGATCTACGGGAGCATCTATTGCTCGCAAAGCGTTTCTAATAGGCGTAAAGAAATTATCTATCACTTGGTCTGCATTGTCCAGGACATCGGCCGGATTAAGCGTACGCTTGTTATACCTGGCCTCAATAGGACTGATCTGGCTGCCCAACGTATAAGTCTGACCGTTGCCAATGAGAATCTTGCCTTTGCTGGCACTGCCGTATGAGAAATACTCCCAGCCACTCTTCAGGCACTTGAAGTTATCCCAGGCCTTTTCCACCGGAGCCATCGTGAAGTCCGTCTCTTTCTTGATAAGTTTAAGATCGGTGACGCCAATACTTTCCAAATAGAGTTCCCATTGCGGACCCGTCAATTCAGCTTCCGTCTGGGGCTTTGCCGGTACTGCTGCAACTTCTATAGCACCGATCTGACCATTTACGATGCCCCGATTGATAGGCTTCATTGTGAAGCCCCATTCATCCATCAAGTTCACGGCAATCAGGCGCTTGTAGGCAATTTTATGAGCGACAAACGCGTGGCTTCTCAATGCTTGATCATTCAGCCTTGACCTGCCGTCAGCAATGTTATTATCATCACCATACATGAACTGATGGAGGTACATCTGCCTGGTGTTGTCTTTCGTGAAAGCTTTCTCGAACGTCCCGATATAGTCGTCGGGCACATACCTGGTTAAGAACCCGAACCTGGCCGTGAGCACAGAGTGAATGTCACCCTTATTAAACTCCGTTTTCAAGAGCTTTTGTATGCTTTCCAGCAGTTCGTTGGCAGTCTTCAGCATCGCATCCTTATATTTCTTGCGCTGCCCGAGAATGTATTTGTTCACGTTCTCGTCACTCTTGAAGAAGCAATCGTTACGGAACCTTTGGCGGCAATAATTGTTGATTTTAGAAGCATCTGTGTGGCTCGTCTGATCTTCGATAAATCCCAGGTCATCCAACGTAATACTCTTCGTGCCGGGCGTCCACATCTTCTTCTTGATAACCGTCCTCCAATCCGCACAGAATTGGGGCCATTGACCGTTTTCTTCTATGTTCGTCAACTGACATAAATACACCCAGTTGCTGGAGTATGCATACTTTTTCGCGATACACTCTTTATACTGCTCTTTGTATTTCTCTATCAGCGCATCTACACACGGTCCGATCTTTTCGATCAGTGCCACCATGGCGGGAGCCATCTTCAGCACGCCGCTCTTCTCGAGTGCCTCCTGGGCCTTCTTCTTCGGATTGGCGTAGAGTTCGTCGGGGAATCCGGCCTCTGCGCCGCCTGCCGACAGTTTAAGGAAACGGTTCGACTTCAGTTCGAGGGTACCCTCCTGCGGCTTGAAGCCTACCTCCACGATATTCCTGACAAGCTTCAGGTCCACCACTGATAATCCTAATTCCATCACCTTCTTGGCAGCCCTCTTGGCGATGTCCTGCGAAATCATCAGCGCACTGGTGTCCTTGCCATAGGAACTGATGAACTTCTGTTTGATATTGGTGCCCGATGTGAGCTTCAGATTGTTGCCCGCCTCGATGGTCACGTTCTTACCCACAATCTTCACGTCGCCATTGGGAGCACTGATGGTGATACCCGTGAAGGCATTGACCGTCACATCGCCCCAGGGCGACTTGATAGAGACGCTACGGCTGTCGGTACATCCCTTGATGCTGTAGATGCCGTAATAGTCGCATATTTCCGTGCTGCCCTCAAATCTGGGCGATAATTCTTTGTATTTGTCTGCGGTGATGATTTTCCCCAGAATGTCGGCCCCAGGGAAGTACCCCTGCATAGTCTTTAGTCCGGGAGTCAGACTGGCCACAAAAGCCGTCATGCCAGCTCCCGTTCCGTCGCTCACGCGCATACCTTGTCCTGCGGGACTCATCATAGCGATGCTGCCCGTCTTCAGAGGCGTAGGCACCTTCTGGCTAACAGCGCCCACCACGTAAGGCCGCTCCACGTTACCGTTGATGAAGTCCACGAGCACGGCCTCCTTCATATAGTGACGGCCATGTACGCCAGCCGACTTCGTGGCGGCATTCTGTGCGAAAAGCAGCCAGGGAGTACCGTCGTCCTTGCCCTGCCATTCAAATTTCACTCTGACGCGGTTGCCGCGTGCCGGATCATCGACGTCTATGACGGTGGCGTGCTGCACGCCCGATGGTCTAATGTGGCCTGTCTCCAGATATGGCGGGAAGAATCCCGTATAGCTTACCTCAATCTCCTTGTCGTCCGTTCCCTTCTCTTTATGGGTCTCAGTGGCGATGGCCAGACATATAGCCTCGTAGTTGACTGATTCGGCGTCGGGCATGTAGCCTCTCAACTCTATCACGAGGTATTTTTCTCCGGCCACCTTAATAATCTGTCCGAGTTTCAGGTCGGGGTATTTCGTGTTGAAGTCGATCTTCATGGCGTTTTGCCCAGCTTTCAGCTCCATGTTCAGGATCTCGTTGTAGCGGTCTTCGTTCAGTATGGGGTTGATCTCCGAGTACATATTAAACGATTTCTTGTCGTCGCTATAGTGCTCTGGGTATTTGTTCATGTTATCGCCACTGAAATACTTGCCGTTGTATTTGCCGTTGTTGTCCGATACCCTTTTCTTGGCCTTCGTCCACGATACGATGTCGTTCACGCCCGTGTCGATGAGCCAGTCCATCAGTTTCGAGCCTTTGGTCCAGAGCGAACTGAGTTTGTTGATGATATACTTGTCCTGTCCGCCGTCAGGGTCGGCGATGGCTGTCATCTCGTTTTTCACCACGTCATAGCCGTCTTTTTCCAGCGGGTTGTCCAGCAGGTTCTTGTCGGCCACGGCCTGAGCATGCAACTTGTGGCCCGGGCCTAACATCTCGGCTTGTATGGCGCAATAGGTGCGGGTGTTGTAGTCGGTTACCTCAGTGGGCTCTGCATCATTATCGTAACCGATGTTCAGCTGTCCTCCCTCGTAATAGAGGAACTCGCCCCAACGGTTGGTCGTTCGCCTCAGGAAATCGTAGAAGCTCTCGTTATACTGCACCAGGTAGGGGAACACATGCTCCTTATCTGCTTTCTTCATGTGCTGCATTTTGTCGCAGTTGCACGAGGGGTTCTTCTTGGGCTGGTATGGCAGCCAGAAAGAGGTCCTTGTCTCGTCCACGATCGTGCTCATCTTCTTGGCCGTAAACATGCGGCAGGCATTTTCAATGGTCATCTGGAAGTCGGGACTACAGATGCTCACCTTCACGTAGAGGTCTGTCTTCGTATAGACCGGTTCGAGGGTCTGCACGTAGAAGTCGTTGCCGATTGACAGTTTTTGATCGCCGTTACAGAATACCTCCACCTGCTTACTCAGGAATATGTCCTCGAGCTGCTGCTTGGAGAGCTGCGTTTCCGAGTTATCGGCATTCTTGATATGCAGGTCAATATTTACAACATTCGGACTATACACCTTTTTAATATAATGGACGTTCTGAAGAGAGACCTTCCATAGGTAGTTCTTCCCTTTTTGCATCAGATGTCCTTCCAACTTGTCAGAGCCTGTCGATAGTTCCAGATCAGGCAATTCTACCTTCTCTGAAGTGACAGGGATGATGTCTGCGCTTGGCGAGCAGATCAGAAACCTTAGATTGATTTTGTTGATACCTTCTGCCATAGATTGTAATATTTGTGAGCCTTAATAATACTATTTGAGTGCAAATATATGAAAAAAAATGATGTAGTTCTAACAATTTTCTCGATTTTTTATGTAATTCATTGCGACAGAGGCACAAAAAGGCGACAAACGCCCAGTATTCCCCCTTCGTCATGTCGCGAAAACCGTCGAAAAACTTAGTACTGGGGTCAGGCCCCGAGATAAAGTTCTTGGTAAAATTTGCAATTATCGCAAAATAACGTGACTATGGCTGTAATTAACTATATTTTTAACGCTTCGGCACCGTCCTGTTGATCAGGATTATGGCTGAGAGCATCAGTGCGAGGGCTATCACGATGACAATCACATCGGTGGTCGGGGTAGTGTCCATTTCTCTCGAGCCGGTGATGTACATCATGACAGGTCCGGCGCATAGGGCGATGGTATTGTTGAGAATGTGGCATATGATGCCGGGGATAAGACTCTTCGTGCGCCAGAAGAGCCAGCCGTAAATGATGCCGCCTAGAGTCAGTCCGATGAAATTGATGGGCAACAGATGGAATGCGGCGAAAACTATGGCTGAGAATGGTATGGCGAGCCAGGGATGCCATCTTGCGCGGAGCAGACCGCCGAGGAGCACACCTCGGAAACCGATCTCCTCGAATATCGGAATTAGCAGGCATGCGTATAAATACTGCGTTATTCCTCCACTATCCGGACTATCGTCCGCCTCAATCTCTGCCCATGTCTCCGGGAACAGGTTGTGATAAGCCGGAAATTCTATAAGGAACACCTCAAAGCAGATGTCAGCCACAGTAAGCACCATCAGCAATCCTACGAGCTTCCACATGAATGACCGCTCAAGGATACCCTTAGAAAGACTTACCCACCGCAGAACCAGAAAGAGGATGATGAAGAGCAGTGTTGCCGCCAGATTGATCCATCCGCTTATGGCAGAGTCTTTGAAATATTCTGTTGCAGCCTGTTCCGAACCTTGCCACACGGAAGGGTGAATGATGGAGAGCACGATCATGCCCGCAAACATAGTAACAACAAACAGCATCGCCCAAAGGGCAAACCGCAAGACCGTTTTCAGCAATTCTTTCATATCTATCATCATTTGAGGGTAACACGGTGCCAAGCACGATGTTACGTTAGTCGATTTTATCCTTGAAGAGGTTGGCGATGCTGTCGCGATAGTCTCTGGGCGAGATACCGAAGGCGAACTTGAAGGCGGAGATAAACTCAGCCTTGGTGTTGAAACCGCACCTTGTAGCGATGGAGGTCAGCGTGTCGTACGGGTTATCCACGATGAGTTGGGCACCATATTCCGAACGTCGCGAGTTGATGTACGACATCGAGTTCTTCACGTTGGTATAGAGGGTAATCATGCGCTCAAACCGCTCTTTTTCGACACCCGTAAACTTGATGAGTTCTTCGTGGCCAAAGTTCGGATCGGTGAAGGGCCGCTCTCTGGTGATCTTGGCATCCATCTCCACGAACAAGCGTCTGGATTCGTCGAGCGCACTCTCCTCAGCCGACTTTTTCGGAAGTACATTCTCCTCCGTCTGCTCCATCATCATCTTTCTGTAGGCTTCCAGTCCGTTCAGCACGCGACGCAGTTTCTCGTTCCTTTTTCGGATGATGTGGCTGTAATAGATAACGATGGCCATAATTATGGCGAGCAGTATGAGGGCAGCGACGAGCCAATTGATCAGCAGGTTGCGCTTATGAATGGCCTTTGCCTCTCCGATCAGGTAGAGGGCAGAACCCATGGTCTTTCTCGACATGCGCAAGCGGAGACTGTCAGAGATGGCACTGACCTCGTCGGAGTTCCTCGCCGCCATCTCGAAATCGCCCAATCTCGTGTGGAGGATAGCGTCCTTGTTCAGGAAGTCGAGCATCCAGTAGTTCACCGTGTCGCATTCGGCTCTGAGGAACTCGCGCAGATGGTGGAGCACGTCAATAGCCTCCCTGTCGTGGCGACTCAGCATCAGGTAGTCGAGTATGTAGCGATCATCCACCTCATTGCCGCCCTCTGTCATCTTCCATTGCTCATAACACTCGTCAGCCTCGTTCATGCGTCCCATGTGTGCCAGCAGACTGGCTCTCAGGCCATAGACGTTGCGCAGCGCGCGCTGGTCGGCCAGAGGCAGGGTAACAGTCTTGGCAGCCTCTTCGTGAAGTTGCGTTACGCGTAGCGCCTCGTTGTAACGCTTGTCGCTAATATACATCCTCATCAGGTCGATATAGAAGTCGCGCAGTTCCAACTGTTTACTATGATAGTTAGTGGCTTTCATGCAGTCAATGGCCTTCAGACACTGCTCATAGCCCCGCTGCCTGTCACCATGATAGTGTAAGTATTTGCCCCATGTAAACTGCGCCATTGCCAGATGCGCCTCGTCGTTACATTGATCAGCCAGTTCGCTGAGTTTATCGATGTAATAAGCCACCTGTTCATCCTCGAGCAACATGTCGTTTTCGTCCATCAGTCGCCTGTAAAGCCGCATTTTCTGCCTCGTACTGTCTGCAATGGCTGGGTCGTTGAGTGCTTTCTCATGACACTTCACGGCCCTACGATACTTGCGTATATTGGTGTAGATGTCGCCCTCGGCAGCGCTGATCTCCCATTCCGCCGCCATGTTGCACTCGCGAAGCGTCTGCAGAATTAGCAGCGAGGTATCGGGACTGACCAGGTTATATCTGTAAGCTTTCCTCAATGAGAGCAGCGAGTCGGGGATGGCAGCGGTAGTCACGTTCGAACCGAAACCATAGAGCATCGAAGCAACGATTAATAGATTTCTTATTCTCATGCCAACGAAAAGATTAATGTTGATTAAATATCTTTTGCAAATATACAAAGAATTTCCGAAACTACCAAGCCTTTTGCTGTTATTCCTCATCTCACA
Source organism: Prevotella sp. (assembly GCA_017965475.1). Lineage (GTDB taxonomy): Bacteria > Bacteroidota > Bacteroidia > Bacteroidales > Bacteroidaceae > Prevotella. The sequence continues at coordinate 33,591 of JAGCPV010000080.1, read as the reverse complement.
ACACTCCTGTACCTCTGTGTCGCCAAACAGAAAAAATAAAAAGAAAATTCATTTACCCTTCAGCCGAGGCGTATATTGTTTATATACAGAGAGTTACGCTGAAGGGTGTTTTGGATGGCTTTTCGGAGGAACCATAGCCCATTGGTAGAGGGGACCTCTACGGTTCTAAAGGACACCTTTACGGAGCTAAAGGACTCCTTTACGATGCTGAAGGGCTCCTTTAGCAGAAGAAATCTTTACAGAATAATACAAAAGAGCAAATGGATCAAAGTTGTAGATACGTTTGATGGGGCTGGGGACAGACCCAAAAGACCCCTTCAGCCGAACACACAAGGAATCAGCATGTTACGCTCTGAATGAAGGGAAAATTGAAATGTTTTTGTCAGTAATTGTTGTCGGATCCCAGCACTAACTGATGGCATGGGCGACGGCGTAGGCAGTGGTCCAGGCAGCTTGGAAATTGAAGCCACCAGTGATGCCGTCGATGTCGAGCACTTCGCCAGCGAAGAAGATTCGCGGGGAAGACGATGAAGAGACAAATACCGTTTGGGAATAGTCTTTTAATTCCAACGTATTGGGATCGACAGCGGCGAGATCTACACCACCACAGGTGACAAACTCATCCTTAAAAGCAGCGCGCCCAGTGATCTGATAAGGATCATTGCAGAGGATATTAGTCAAACGGTTTAGTTCCTTCTTGTTCAGGTTCTGCCAACGGTTCCGGGCACGTTCGCCGAGGGCTTTTCCCAGGAGATAATCCCAGAGACGGCCTGACAGGTCGAAGGGACGGATGCTGCTGAGTTGCTTCTGCGGGTGGTCTGTGATGATGCGCTGGAGTTCCTGCTGGATCTCAGGATCTTTGCGCGACAGCCAGTTCACGGCCAACGGCATCTGGTAGTGATGGTCGTGGAGTTCACGGGCGGCATAACTGGAGAGTTTCAGGATAGCGGGGCCGCTCATGCCCCAGTGGGTGATGAGCAAGGGGCCAAAGGCACGGAAGCCAGTGCCAGGGATGAAGGCTGTAGCCTCTTCGACGACCGTTCCCATGAGGGCGCGCAGGGCTTCATCCTCAATGCTGAAAGTAAAGAGCGAGGGTACAGCTTCGATAGTCGGTACCCCAACCATCGAGGCCGTACCACCACCCGTGGTGATGGCGATATAATCATAGCCGGCAAGTTCGTCGAGAGAGGTGATCTTACATTCCGTACGGATCTCGATATGATGACGGCGGGCTTCAGCGAGGAAGAGGTTGATGATGGTGTGGGAGTCCTGTGAGGCAGGGAAGACACACTCATCCTCCTGCGTCACCAGACGAACCCCGTGGCGCTCGAACCAAGCGTAGGCATCGCGATGGTCGAAGGTCTTGAAGAGCCGTTTCATCAGACGGTGCCCACGGGGATAGACCTGTGAGAGATCGCGCACAGAGGCGAAGGAATTGGTACAGTTGCAGCGCCCACCACCAGACACCTCCACCTTCGCCAGCACCTTCTTCGATTTCTCGAAGATCGTCACCTCCATCTGGGGACAGCGCTCCTTGAGGTTGATGGCGAGGAAGAAGCCTGCGGCACCTCCGCCTACGATCGCTGTCCTCATCGCTCTATAAGTATGCGGGCATCAACGGCCACCACTTCGTTTTCATCGGCAAGCAGCGGGTTGATGTCCATTTCTTTGATCTCCGTAGCGAAGCGCAACAGGGTGGAAAGACGCACGATGATCTCAGCATATTTCTGTTCGTTGATACCCTTCTGTCCGCGTGTACCTTTTAATATCTTATAGCCACGCAGGGAACGGATCATCGAATAAGCCTCATCATAACTCAGCGGGGCGAGTCCGGAAGAAACATCCTTCAGAACCTCGACGAAGATGCCGCCAAGTCCGCAGAGCACCACATGACCAAAACGCTCCTCGTACTTCGCACCAATAAAGAGTTCGGTGCCCTTCAGCATCTTCTGTACCATCACACCCGTCGCGTCCTGAATTTTCATCATACGGTCGAATTCAAGGGCGAGGTGTTCAGGCGTGCGGATATTCAGGGCCACACCACCCACGTCGCTCTTATGCACAGGTCCTACGACCTTCGCCACCACTGGGAAGCCTACTTCCTCAGCAAAGGCGACAAGTGCCTCTTTCAAGGTGCTTACCATCTCAGATACCAATGGGATACCCGCACAGGAGAGTATTTCACGAACGACATCTGGTGCCAGATAACCACGTTCGACACCCTCAAACTTCAGGCGCTCTATCTCACGGAAGATGATCTTGTTAAGGCGCGATATATCGACGCCATAGAGCTCTACCTCGAAGCGTGAGGCCTGTGGGGTCTTCATAATCTGACTCAGTGCCGTAGCCAACGTGACCTCGTCGCTGAAGTTCACATGTCCGCGCTTCAGGAATTCCTCTACCTCAGGACCTGCCGTGTGCAGACTGGGCAGGATGGGGAAGATCGGTTTCTTACATTCTTTAATCTTCTTGTCGAGCACATCGTAGGCCTCATAGAGTTGGGTGAGTCCAGGTGTGCCGTAGATGACGGCGATGGCATCGATATTATTGAACTTGTTCTCGCAATAGTCAATCACTGTGCCTAACTGCTCAGGCGTTCCTGTAGCGAGGAAGTCGATGGGATTGGCCACGGATGAGCCAGGGAACAGTTTCGTCTTCAGTTCCTCGGCAGCTGGTTCAGAGGCCAAAGAAGGCACATTCAGGCCACCCTTCGAGAGTGCATCCGTGAGCATCACTCCAGGACCACCCGCATGGGTCACGATGGCGAAGTTCTTACCTTTCAGTTCAGGCAGGGTAAAGATACACCCTACGGTGGTGAGTTCCTCGCGCGAATAACAACGTACGATACCCGCCTTACGGAAGAGGGCCTCCACAGCAGAATCCGAGGAAGCAATAGCTCCTGTATGACTTGATGCCGCACGACTGCCACTATCGCTGGATCCAGCCTTGATGGCTGCGATACGGCATCCCTTGTGGATCAGACGACTGGCATGGAACAGCAGTTTGTCGGGGTTGGAGATATTCTCGATATAGAGCAGCTTCACCTTCGAATCCGTCTCAGGGTTGAAGTTCTCGTCCATATAGTGCAACACATCCTCGATGCCGATCTGCTTGCCGTTGCCAATGCTCCACACGCTGTTAAACTGCAAACCCTTAATGACGGCACTCTCAAGGATGAACACTGCCGTAGCTCCTGAGCCAGAGACGAAATCGACGCCCTGAGGATTCAGGTTGGGAATGGGCAGTGTGAAGACGCTGTGGTGGTTGCGATTCAGAAGTCCGATGCAGTTGGGACCAATCAACGCCGCACCATATTTCTTACACGTGTCGAGGATACGTTGCTCTAAAGCTGCACCCTCCTTGGTCTCCTCACCAAAGCCCGCAGAGATAATCACGAAGGCGCGCACACCCTTCTCCGCACAGAGGAAATCGACATAGTCGGGACAGAATCTGGCTGCCACCACGAGCACGGCCATCTCTGTCTGCGGAATGTCCTTCACATCGTGGAAAGCCTTGATGCCCTGCACCTCATCCTCCTTGGGGTTCACGATATGCAGATCACCACCAAAACCACCGTCCTTGATATTCCGCACAATAGCACCACCGGGTTTGTGCACGTTGTTGGAGCCGCCAATCACGACGATGCTCCTCGGATTGAGTAGTTGTTCGTTAATCATAGGTGTAATAATCATTAATCATAGGTGCAAAAGTAATATAATAATTCATAATTTCCAAATGATTTTCAAAATAATTCATTATCTTTGCATAGTTAAACCAATTAAGATTGGATTGTAGAATGAAAAAAGTACTCATCTTATTATTTGCATTGATGTTACCAGTGTTTATCTTTGGAGAGAATTACGCGTCGCTTTGGAAGAAAGTGACCACGGCTGAAGAGAAAGACCTGCCGAAGACCGAGTATGAGATCCTTCAGAAGATCGTGATGAAAGCTGAGAAGGGCAAGGACTATGGCCATCTGCTGAAGGCGGAGCTGTTGGCGGCCCAGGTGATGAAGGATATTGCCCCAGACTCGCTGATGCCAGAGGTGATGCGCATCAAAGAGCGTTGTGACCAGACGACGGACGAGGTGCTGAAGACCGTCTATCAGACCGTGCTCTATTACATCAGCAACCGCTATTATGCCATGGGCATCAAGGAAGGGAAACCTGAGCTCACGGAGGCTCTTTGTCAGAAACTGGCTCAGGTGAAGGAGGATGAATACGTGCCCTTCGTCATCAAGGGGAAGGACAGCGAACTCTTCGGGCGCGACCTCCTGAGTATCATCGGCATCGAACTGGATGAGTTGGATGTGCTCTACGACTACTATACCAAGGTGGGTAACCGTCGGGCCGCCTGTATCGTGGCTGCCAAGGAACGCCGCTATGCCCCTGTGGAGGAGATCGACAGTCTGTTGGATATCTATCAGGATCTGCCAGAGGCCGGTGAACTGGCCATCACCCGTTATGAACGTATGTATAAAGCCTCTGCCGAAGAGAAGATCACCTTTATCCGCAAAGCCCTCAAGAAGTGGGGCAGTTGGAAACGGATAGACTATCTGCGCAATGAGGAGAAGAAGTTGACGAACCCTGAGATCCATCTGTCATTCGACAGAGCTGTCGCCATGCCAGGACAATCGACGGCTCTGGCATTGAGGGAGATGCGCAACCTGCAATCCCTGACGATGAAGATCTATGAGGTGAATGCCAATGGCGATATCGACCTCAGTCCGTCGAGCCAGAAGGATTACAAGGTGTTGAAGACCCTGTTGGGTAAGGTGGTCAACGAACAGACCAGACAATATCAGGACAAGAAGGACTATGAGTTCTTCGAGGATGCCCTGACGATCCCTGAGCTGCCAGTCGGTGTCTATCTGCTGGAGTTCACCAGTCCTTCAGGTATCGACCCTGTGCGCCGTTATTACTTCGTCACTGATGTCTTCGTCATCGCGGAACCGCAGAACAGCGACGAGGATGAGCGCTATGTCGTTGTCAGCGCCCGTACAGGACAGCCCATCGCGGGTGCCCATCTGCGTATCAAAGAATATCGTACCTATTCGAGCTACGAGACCTACGAGGGTGTGACGGATGAGAAGGGTGAGTATATCTTCAAGGGCAAGGACAGGATACACCAGCGTCGTGAGGTGTTTGCCTATACGGATACCGACAAGGCCTGTCCGGACAGGAGCAACAACAGCAGCTACTCTTATTATACCAGTCAGCGAGTGGTGACAAAGACCCAGATCTATACAGACCGTAGCATCTACCGTCCGGGCCAGACCGTCCATGTGTCTGCCCTCACCTATCAGGTGAAGAATGGTATAGAGCAGTCGGTATGCGAGCGCCAGGAACAGTCATTCCGTCTCTACGATGCCAACCACAAGTTGGTTAGCGAACAGCAGGTGGAGACAGATGAATATGGTGTCGCCACGGCCGACTTCACCCTGCCATCGTCAGGCCTGACAGGTTCCTTCCAGATCCGTGTCGATGACGAACGGCAGTATATCCGTGTGGAGGAATACAAGCGTCCCACCTTCTATGTGGAGTTCCCCGAAGTAAAAGAGGCCTACGCCCCCAATGACACGTTGGCAGTAAAGGGCAAGGCCCTGAGTTATTCGGGTGTTCCCATCCAGGGTGGAAAGGTCAGCTTCAAGGTGTCGCGCCGCACCGCGTTCTGGTGGTGGTCCTACAGCCGCTATTGGAGCACGGCCGTCATTGGCTACGGCCATGAGGGCGACGAGATCATCAAGGGCGAGGTCAAGACAGACGACAATGGTGAGTTCTGTATCGATGTACCTCTGACACTGCCTGAGAGCAGGGATCCGCATTTCTACACCTTCGTGGTGACAGCCGACGTGACAGACACCGCAGGAGAGACGCGCAGTGGACAACTCTCCCTGCCGTTGGGTAATCGGAAGACCGCTTTGACGGTGGATCTGCAGGAGAAGATCCTGAGCGACGAGAAACCTGAGATCACCATCCATCTATTGAATGCTGCAGGACAGGATATCAAGGCCCAGGCCCAATATCAGATCGACGGTGGAGAATGGAAGACGGTGAACACGAACACGCCATTTGCGCTGGTAAGCACTGGTCTGAAGAGCGGAAAACACACCTTCAAGGCTATCTGTGAGAACGACACCATCGAACGTTCATTCGTGCTCTTCGCCCTCGATGACCAGGTGCCTGCCACAGAGACCGAAGACTGGTTCTACCAGTCTGCCGAACAGTTCCCCAACGACGGTAAGCCTGTCACGATCCAGGTTGGTTCGTCAGCAGAGGATGTACATATCGTCTATAGTGTCTTTGCAGGAAAGAAACTCATCGAACGTGGTGCCGTGGAGAGGAGTAACCAACTCTTCAACCTGAAAGTCACCTATGAGGAGGAATATGGAAACGGTGTGCTCCTGACCTTTGCCTGGGTGAAGAACCAACAGTGCTATACACATACGGCGAAAATCCAGCGTCCCATGCCCGACAAGAAACTGAAGCTGGAATGGACGACCTTCCGCGACCGTCTGAAACCCGGACAGCAGGAGGAGTGGATCCTCTCCGTGAAGGATGCCGACGGCAAACCCGTCGATGCCCAGCTGATGGCCACGCTCTATGACAAGAGTCTCGACCAGATCATCAGTCATCAGTGGGGACTGACGCCCTATCTGTCGATACCACTCCCATCGACGGCCTGGCATTATCCCACCTATAATAAGGTAGGTGACTACGAGAGTCTGGACTGGAAGCATCTGGATGTCGAGGATCTGTTGTTCAGTGAATTCGACCATGATGTGATCCCCTCACCCTACTCGCATCGTCGTTATCGTACCCGTGGTCTCAAGGGTCATGCCAGAGGCGACGAGGACTATATGCTCATGGATGCTGGTATGCCGGCACCAGAGCCAATGATCATGTATGAGAAAAAAGCGATGTCGAACACTGTGAGGGACGAAGAAGTCCTGAATGCCAAAGAGACCGTTGAAGCATCTGATACTGAACAGGAGCCACAGATGGAGATGCGCGAGAACCTGAACGAGACCGCCTTCTTCTATCCCCAGCTGACCACTGACAAGGATGGTCATGTGGCCCTGAAGTTCACGTTGCCGGAGAGTCTCACCACCTGGCGACTCATGGGACTGGCCCATACCAAGGATATGTATTATGGTTCTATCGAAGCGACAGCAGTGGCCCAGAAGGACGTGATGATCCAGCCTAACATCCCACGTTTCCTGCGTGAAGGTGATCAGGCCATTATCGTCGCCCGTGCCTCTAATATCAGTGAGAAAGATCTCTCTGGCAAGGCCCAGCTGCGTCTGCTCAATGCCGAGACGAATGCCGTGGTCTATGAAAAGTCGCAGAACGTCAGTCTGAAGGCTGGCCAGACCACCGCCGTCGCATTCAAGGTGGATGGTTCCATGTTCAATGGGGATCATTCTCTACTCATCTGTCAGATAATGGTCAGCGGCAAAGGCTTCTCCGATGGAGAACAGCATTACCTGCCCATCCTGCCAGCCTCGGAACGTGTGACGGTGACACAGTCGATCACCCAGCACCAGCCCGGAACGGTGACAGTCGATCTCACCAAACTCATCCCTGCTGATGCCCGTCAGACGAAACTCACTGTCGAATATACAAACAACCCTGCCTGGCTGATGATACAGTCGCTGCCCTCACTCGGCATCGGCTTCGACAACAACGCCATCTCGTTGGCTGCCTCTTACTATGCCAACGGACTGGGCAAACATATCATCGAACAGCAGCCTGAGGCCAAGAAGGCCTTTGAACTCTGGAAGAAGGAATCGCCCGAGACCTCTCTGGTGAGTGCCCTCGAACAGAATCAGGAGCTGAAGGATGTTGTGCTCAGTGAAACACCATGGATGCTCGATGCCGAAGACGAGACCACCCAGAAACAACGGCTCGCAGACTTCTTCGACGACAACCAGATGCAACAGCGTCTGAAGACCACCATCGAGAAGCTCAGCAAACTCCAGAAACCTGATGGCTCATGGTCGTGGTGGCCCGATATGCCAGGGTCATTATATATGACGGTAGAGATCTCCGAGATGCTCGTACGTCTGAATGATATGACGGGAGAACAGGAAGCTATCAAGTCGATGCTCACCAACGCTTTCCGTTTCATGGGTAAGGAGATCGTAGAAGAGGTGGAAAACATGAAGAAATGGGCCAAGCAAGGTCATGAGGTATCCTTCCCCAGTTTCAAGGCTCTCCAGTGGCTCTATCTGGCGACCCTCGATGGACGTGAACTGCCTGATGATGTTCAGAAGGCCAACAACTATCTGCTGAAGCTCCTGAAGAAGGACATCAAGGACCAGACCATGTATGAGAAAGCCCTCACGGCAGTCATCCTCTCGAAACCGGAGCCCCAACGGGCTGCTGAATATGTGCAGTCGCTGAAGGAATACACTGTCTATCGTGAGGAGACAGGTCGCTACTACGACACCCCACGTGCCGGCTACTCGTGGTTCGACTACACCATCCCCACACAGACCGTCGCCATCGAGGCCATCCAGCGCATCACTCCCGATGACAAACAGACCGTCCGCGAGATGCAGCGCTGGCTCCTCCAGGAGAAGCGTACCCAGGCTTGGGACACGCCTATCAACAGCGTGAACGCTATCTATGCCTTCCTCATGGACAACAAGAGTCCGTTGTCTGTCAACAACAACCACGCCCAACTGAAAGTCGATGGCAAGACCCTCGACACACCCAAGGCCACGGCTGCCATCGGCTACGTGAAGACCACCGTACCCGCTACGGCCAAGACCTTCTCCGTCGAGAAGACCTCTGAGGATACCTCATGGGGAGCCGTCTATGCCCAGTTCGTCCAGGCCACGAAGAACATCACCGACTTTGGTACGGGTCTCACCGTGAAGCGCGAGCTTCTGACGGCCGATGGTAAAGTACCGCAGAGTCTCTCCGTGGGTGACCGTGTGAAGATGCGCATCACCATCACCGCTGATCGTGACTATGACTTCGTACAGGTCATCGACAAGCGTGCGGCCTGTCTGGAGCCCGTGCGTCAGCTCAGCGGCTATCGCAACGGTGCCTATTGCACGCCCAAGGACAATACGACGAACTACTATTTCAACATGATGTCGAAAGGCACCCATGTCTTTGAGACGGAATATAATATTGACCGTTCTGGAACCTACGAGACAGGTACCTGTACCGTACAATGCGCCTACGCGCCGGAGTTCCGTGGTACCACTAAATCACAAACGCTTATCATCAAATGAACAAACGACTGATCATCATATCCCTGATGGCACTGGTACTGCTGCCCGTAGCAGCCCAGAAACTGTCCATCGAGAATACTACTGTCAACTGTGGCCGTACTGGTTTCGAGCAGCCCGTCACAGCCACCTTCGAACTGCGTAACAAAGGAATGCGCAAACTCGTCATCGAGAACGTCAGACCAGACTGCGGCTGTACGGCCGTGGAGTTCCCCAAGGAGGTGGGAGCAGGCGACAAGTTCACCATCCGCATGACCTACGATGCCCGTCAACTGGGACATTTCCATAAGATGGCTGCCGTCACGAGTAACGGTTCGAAGAAACCTGTCTATCTGACGATGAAGGGTGTCGTACTAGCAGAGGTGCTCGACTACACAGGCGACTATCCTCTGTCCATGGGTGACCTGTTGCTCGACAAGGCAGAGCTGGAGTACGACGATGTCAACAAGGGCGATACCCCCGTGGAGGAGATCCATATCCTCAACAACGGCACATCGACGATGACGCCCAACGTGATGCATCTCCCACCCTACCTCTCGGCCATCGTTAAACCAGAGAAACTGGCCCCCGGACGTTCAGGTACCATCTCCGTGATGCTGGACTCCGAGAAGCTACGCGACTACGGTCTGACACAGACCTCCGTCTATCTCGCCAAACAACTGGGTGATAAGGTCAGTGCCGACATCGAGATGCCCGTCTCTGCCGTCCTCCTGCCTGATTTGAAGAACTACGAGACCACCAACAAGGATATGGCACCTCAGCTGCAGATATCAGCCACCGATATCGACTTCACCTCCTTCGGCGGGAAGTCCAAGAAGACAGCCGACATCACCCTCGTCAATACAGGGCGCTCACCGCTGTCCATCTCCTCACTGCAGATGTTCACCAGCGGTCTGAAGGTGACACTGGGGAAGCGCGAGCTCGCCCCAGGACAGAGCACCGTTCTGAAAGTGACAGGCTACGCTAACGAACTGAGTAAGGTCCGTACCCGTCCCCGTATCCTGATGATCACCAACGACCCCGATCATCCGAAGATTGTTGTCAATATCAAACTGAAATAACATGGAACACCCTGAGAATAGTTCTGAATATGCAGGTTTGCAGGTGAACAGTGGTGTGGAGCAGCCCTCCATCATCAATCCCTACCTGAAACGTAACCGCGTCCGTCGCCGTGAGCTCACGGTCTCGGAGATGGTGGAAGGCATCCTCAAGGGCGATGTCACCATCCTCTCCCAGGCTGTGACGCTGATAGAGAGTGTGAACCCCGACCACCAGGCCAAGGCGCAGGAGGTGATCAATAAGTGTCTGCCCTATAGCGGCAACAGTGTCCGCGTGGGCATCAGTGGTGTCCCTGGCGCTGGCAAATCGACGAGTATCGACGAGTTCGGCATCCACGTGCTCCGCGAGAAGGGAGGTCGTCTGGCCGTCCTCGCCATCGACCCCTCGTCAGAGCGTACGAAAGGTAGTATCCTTGGTGATAAGACACGTATGGAGAAACTGGCACAGCATCCAGACTCCTTCATCCGTCCTAGTCCCTCGGCAGGTTCTCTGGGCGGTGTGGCGCGTAAGACGCGTGAGACCATCATCCTCTGTGAGGCTGCAGGCTTCGACAAGATATTCGTTGAGACCGTCGGCGTGGGACAGAGTGAGACAGCCTGTCACTCGATGGTTGATTTCTTCCTGCTCATCCAGGTGGCAGGCACAGGTGACGAGCTGCAGGGCATCAAACGCGGTATCATGGAGATCTCCGACGGCATCGTCATCAACAAGTGCGACGGCGACAATGTCGATCGCTGTCAGATGGCAGCCACCAACTTCCGCAACGCCCTCCACTTCTTCCCCATGCCTGAAAGTGGGTGGACACCAAAGGTGCTCTGCTACTCAGGCTTCTATGGTACAGGCGTCAAAGAGGTGTGGGACATGATCTATCAGTATATCGATTTCGTGAAACAGAACGGCTATTTCGACTACCGCCGTAACGAACAGGCGAAATACTGGATGTACGAGAGCATCAACGAGCACCTGCGGCTGAACTTCTACAACAACCCACAGATTAAGGCCCAGTTGCAGGCTGCGGAGCAGACCGTTCTCGCTGGCCAGAAGACGAGCTTCGTCGCTGCCCAGGACCTGCTCGATGAATATTTCAACTCACTCAAATCCTAGTCATGCTGGAAATATGATTCAGATCGAAATTGACAACGGCAGCGGTTTCTGCTTTGGTGTGACCACCGCCATCAAGAAAGCCGAGGAAGAACTGGCACAGGGTCAGACACTCTACTGCCTCGGCGATATCGTGCACAACGGTATGGAGTGTGATCGTCTCCGGGAGATGGGACTCATCACCATCAACCATGACGACATGCGCAACCTCCACGATGTGAAGGTGCTGTTGCGTGCCCACGGAGAACCCCCAGAGACCTACGAGCTCGCCCGTCGTAACAACATTGAGATCATCGATGCCACCTGTCCTGTGGTGCTCCAGCTCCAGAAGCGCATCAAAAAGCAATATGAGACCTCCCCCGACCTCCCCAAAGGGGAGGGGGCACAGATCGTGATCTTCGGTAAGAAAGGTCACGCAGAGGTGCTCGGTCTCGTCGGACAGACACAATCCACCGCCATTGTCATCGAGAACTTCGACGAGGTGACCACACTCGACTTCACCCGCGACATCTACCTCTATTCCCAGACCACGAAATCGCTCGACGAGTTCCACCGCATCATCGATTATATCCAGTCGCATATCTCACCCGAGGCCACCTTCAAGAGTTTCGACACCATCTGTCGTTCCGTGGCTAACCGCATGCCAAACATCTCACAGTTCGCCACGAAGCACGATCTCATCCTCTTCGTCTGCGGACGGAAGAGTTCCAATGGGAAAGTGCTCTTCAACGAGTGTCTGCGCGTCAATCCCAACAGCCACCTCGTCGAGGATCCCCAAGAGATCCAGCCCGAGTGGTTGGAGGGCATCCAGACCGTCGGCATCTGTGGTGCCACCTCGACGCCCCGCTGGCTCATGGAACAGTGCCGCGACGCTATCCTCCAGATGCCTGAATAACTTATAACAGACTGCTATATGAACAAACGAATCCTTTGCCTAATGGCACTCATGCTGATGCTCTGCACCGTCAGGGCCCAACGACTCATCCCCATGAACCGCTTTGGTGCCAACTGGGGCTCTGAGCAAGTATCAACCATCAACAAACCCAACGGCTATATCTATCGCCTGCGCGTAGATAAACAATGTGAGGATTTGCCACAGGTTCAAGAGACAGAGGGACTGGAACTCTTCATCTCAGAGCCGATAGATCTCGGATGGCTCGGCTTCTACAGACTGCCGACTTCAGCCAACGACTACAACTTTGTGGTGGTCATCTATAACCAGGAGAAGGAGCCGTTGCACACCATCAACCTCTGCGACGTGACGGATAACCGCTATTGCGAGGTGCAGGATGTGCGATGGGATGCAGACAACCACTACCTGCTGTTTAATATGGCCTGTCCCAGCTACTCCTCAATGATCAACGGCAAAGGGAGCAAGCTCTACTGTTACGACGTGGCACAGAAGCGTATCGTCTGGGAGACGGATTATCTGGTAAGCAACGACATCTTCATCCTCAACGACAAATACGTATTCTGTTCCTACGGCTTTACTGGCGAGAAGAAGTTCCTCTTCATGCTGGACAAGTTGACGGGAAAGGTCTATAGCAAGATTCCCATGGTCTATTCCGTCCAGTATATGGAACTCCAGAAGAAGAACAATCGTGATATGCTCTACGTGGTGGATTACAACGACCACCTCTTCACTTACAGCGTGAGCGACAAACCCGCTCCCGCCAAGAAACGCAAATAAATCATTTATCAAACCCTATAATAGCTTATGAGACGAATAATCCTATTGATGATGTGCGTGGTACTGTCGTTCTCCGTGAACGCCAAGGTCGTTGACCGTACCACTGCCAAGGAGAAAGCGATGAGATTCATGCCTGGGAAGCGTTTTGTTGAAAACAAGGCATTTGCCTCGGCACGAGGACAGGAACCAACGAAGTCAGATGCTTTCTATGTGTTTAATGCCGAAGACAACCAGGGCTATGTCATTATCTCTGGTGATAACCGTACACAGGAGGTCTTGGGCTATGCAGAGCATGGCAACCTCGACGAGCGTAACATGCCGGAGAATATGAAATGGTGGTTGGGGAATCTCGCCCAACAGATCATGGCGCTGGACACATCACTGAAACCTGCCGCCAGGAATGTCACACGTGCCACCATGAGTCCTATCTCACCGCTGATCAAGACTGAATGGGGACAGGATGCACCCTATAATTACATGTGTCCTGACGGCAATTACGTGGATTACGACGAGACTGGCTATAAGACCAATAACCGTTGTATCACAGGTTGTGTGGCTACGGCGATGGCACAGGTGATGTACTATTGGCAATGGCCGAACGGCTGCGACGGTATCGAAGAATACAGCATGGGCCATTGGGACAACAAAGGTACGGATGAGAATCCAGACTGGCAGTTCACGGAGGTTTGCAAGGTTCACGCACTCCCCGCCACGACCTTCGACTGGGATAAGATGAAACTCAAGTACAAAGGTAATGAGAAGGATGAGTCGGCTGATGCGGTGGCAAACCTAATGCGTTATTGTGGTCAGGCTGCACAGATGGAATATGGCACGAATGTGTCGTTGGCCCATCTGGGTGCATCACCCATGGCACAGTATTTCAATTACAGTAAGAATATCAAGGAACTGTCGCGCGACAATTACACCTCCGCCCAGTGGGAGAATATGGTTTATCAGGAACTGGCAGAAGGTCGCCCTGTGTTGTATTCAGGCCAATCCACACGTAATGGAGGCCACCAGTTCATCGTTGACGGTTATCGCAGCGACGGTCTGTACCACATGAACTGGGGCTGGTCGTATGATGGTAGCTATAGTGTGCTGAGTGTGGCTGACCCAGCAAAGGAGCAGAGCATGGGAGGTACCCAGAACGAGGTGGCATTCCAATACTATCAGGCTGCCCTGTTTGGTGTGAAACCCGCCGAAGAGGGAGAGGTCATGCATCCCATACTCTACAGTTATCTGGATGAGTTCACTGCTGCTGATTACACCCGTACCAATGCCAATGCCGATTTCAAGAATGTCTATCTGAACAGCAGGGTTTCCGGAGAGTATAACATTGAGCCCACAATCGAACTTGTGTTCGAGATCGGATGGGGCCTGTATCAAGACGACCAGTTTGTCAGCTGCGTCACCTCGGAAAAGATAAAACTCCCCCTCTATAGGAACTTCTACACGGACTATAAGGCAACCGTATCCTTTGGTGCGAATCTGCCAGATGGGAAATACATGCTGAACATGATCTATAGGTATGGCGACAATGAAGAATGGACACGGTGCGAAGACTACGGCATCTATAGTCTGGTGGCCGATGTCAGCACCACGAACATGACAGTCCGTAAACAACAGATGACGGCAGAGGTCAATGACCTCTCCATTCCCAAGCAGCCGATGGTAGGCAATCCCATGGATGTGGTGATCAACGTCACCAATACGGGAGAGATGCCTACGGTCATCCTCAAGCTAATGGCACTGCAGACGGGTGCCAGCGACTGGGAGAAACTGGCAGAGGAAGAGTTCTTCGTGAATCCTGGAGCCACAGAAGATGTTCATCTGTTGATAACACCTCAGACAATAGGCGACTTCACATGGGTCATCGCAGGCGCATCTGATGAGGAGTTGTATAACGCCTCGATCTCCATCAACCCCTCCGATGTGGCCATCCCTTCCTTCTGCACCTACGAGGAAGGAGAGATCTGCGCTTTCTTTGAAGCACCTGCCGCGTGGGGGAACACCATCCACTGCTGGGCATGGATTGACGAGCCTGCCGAGAACTTCACAGGCGGCACATGGCCTGGTGTAGCCTGCGAATATGTAGGCACTGCCGACAACGGCAACAAGGTATGGAAGTGGTCATGGAACGGCTGGAAGCAGAATAATACAGACGCCACACAACCCGAGAAGATCATCTTCAACAACGACGGACAGCCCCAGACCAACGACCTGTTATTCGTGCTGCATGGCTATTATAATGAAAACGGTGTCCAAGGTGAGGTTGTCACAGGTATCCGTGGTATTTCTGTAACGAATGCCACAGACGGAAAGGTCTATAGCCTTGACGGACGCCTCCTACGGAACGATGGTACCACAGACCGTCTCGCCAAAGGCATCTACATCGTCAATGGCCAGAAAAAAATCATCCGATAAATTTAGTACTGGGGTCAGGCCCCGAGTTAAAGTTTTTCGACACAAGGGACAGGTTAAACTTTAACTCGGGGCCTGACCCCAGTACTAAATTATTTCACCAGAACCTTACGGCCGTTGCGGATATAGACACCCTTACGGGTGGGACGGCCTTCGATACGCAGACCCTTCAGGTCGGTGTAGATATCGTTGATGTCGTCGCGGATAACATTGTTGATACCCGTACTTCCGACAGTGACTTCAACATAGCGGACGCCAAGGGTTTCCCACGAGCTGCTGACGCGAATCAGATAGTTACCATCGGGCAGGGCATCAGTGAACGCCACGGTATCCACCACAGCCAGATAAGGGTCACCCTGTGCGAAGGTGAGTTTCTGAGTGCCTGACCGTACCTCAACCATCGAATACTCGGATTCTACATAATAGAGGGCGTATTGCACTTCCTCGTTACCCGAGAAATCTGCTGGGTTGTAAGGATAGCCCGCCGTCAGGTGAATCTGCAGGTCAAGGGGTTCTCCACTGCCCACGATGGTATCGCCGACCACACGGATGGCAGGGATGTCGTTGACCAGGAATTGCTGTTGCACATTACAGCTGATAAGGTAGTTGGTATCATCCAGCCACTCGTTGAAATAAGACCACACATAATAGACGCCACCCCGGTTGATGTCGTAGTCAAGGTCGAAGGTCAGCTCATAGGTGCCGTCACCACCCTTCTCGGGGAGGTCCTTGAGATAATTGTAAGCTTGCTTATAACTGGAGAGACCGTTCCCGTCAATGTTGTTGACATCGGCGATGGCGCCATAGACATAGATATTATCCGAGGGCTTGCCCTGGGGGATGTTGGCCTCAGGATTATCCAGGAACCTGACGTGATAGGTGTAGTGTCCGAGATCACTCTGTCCGCTATCGTCATAAAGCGTCCTCCACACCTCACCGGCATTGACCACATAGTCGTCGTAACTACCGAAGACATCACTGACCTTGATGAAGGAATCAGCCAGTAACATGCCGTCTGGCATAACCAGGGCCAGATAGACGGTACCGCTGGCCATAGGCTTGAAGCAGAAGGTGATATCAGCGTCCTCCCCGGCACGTATAAAGGCGTTCGACACCAGCGCATCACCTTGGGTATAGGGTAGATCAAAAGAAACTTCCTCGGGATGGACATCACCGAAGTAAAAAGGTACCAGCACCAGCGGCAACGTACACTCCGACTGGCCATTGTTATGGACGGTGAGCGTGACATCGTTGCGCATGCCAAGACGGCTTCCGCCACGGGTGATCTCCGCCTTCTTGATCTCCAGATCAGGGATCTCCTTGAAGAGGAAGAAACTGCCGTCGTTCTGACGACCGGCATAGACGTGGAACTCCTTGGCACCGAGCAGTTGCCAGTCGCTGCCAGCGATACTACGGAACTTCACCATCGGATAGAGCACGGCATACTTGCCTTTCTTGAAGGCCGTCGAGTCGATCTTCACCACATGATAATTTAAATTGTTGACTATCACGATGCTGTCGGCAGGATCACCCTTGAACACTGGGTTGAGGGTACCATCGCTGCCTATCGTACCGAAGGCGTAATCGACATACACCTCTTCTTGTCCATAGGAGAACGAGGAGAAACTATACTTGAAATAGGCGGAGTCGGGCTGATACACGCCGATGGGATCATACGGATAGAGGAAAGCCTGAGGCGTGATAGGCTGGGGCTCTGCACCCTCGGCAGCAGGCTTCACGCCGATGACGGCATCCTGGTAGATGCAGAAACCGATACCACCCGAACCAGAGCCGATACTGACATTATTATATGGATTCAGCACGGAGAGGGAGAAATAACCATCGTTCGCACCTCCCCAGCCCCAGTTGATATGGAAGAGACCGTCGCCATCGTAGCCGTCGCAGACGAAGGAGTGACCACCATCGTCCGAGTTACCGCCATACTGCACGGGACGTCCCTCCGCCAGTTCGTTGTAGATGAGCTGCTCCCACTCATCGATGCTGTATCTGATACGCGGAGCGTCATAGATCGAGGGGTCATAGCCGAAATACTTGATCAGCGCCTCCACCACCTGCTGATGGTCACTGCCGGAGAACTCCGGCGAGTAATACATATATACCGACTGTCCGCAGTAGCGCATCAGCGTAGCCACGGCCTTCTGCTGAGCCTCCGTGCCCACAACCTGCCAGTTCTCGACATAGGTCTCAAGCATATTGTCCCAGTCGAAGGTCACAGAAGGCAAGGCATCGATATGCCAGATCTTCTCCTTACCCTCAAAGGCCGTCGAGAGGTCGTAGGCAGGGATCTCCTTGGTGGCCGCCTTCGGCCACTGGTAGTAGTTCATGATCTGTGCCATGGCCGTAGCCACACAACCCGTTGCCGAAAACTGTCCCTGCCAGTTAGGATTAGCACCCTCATAAGGAGGTGTCAGGTTCCAGTAGGGAGCGCCCTGATCCCATCTGGTCTTGATCAGTGGCGCAATGGCCGCCTTGGTAGCACGTGTCCGGGAGATACCCAGCCGATAGTCACCATCCACGAAGTCCTGACTGTCACCAAGTGTTGCCATGGCGACATCGTAGCTCTTCAGGAACCTGCGCATGTTCTCTGGCATCTTCTCCCATTCGATGCTGCCCTCCGAGGCATAGCCTAGCACGGGCAGTGTACGGCTGTCGCCGGAGGCAATGACGTAACCACCGCCTTCGATGTTAAAGGCGTAGATACGCTCTGCCTTCACCTTGGCAGCGTTGAGTTTCGTCAACTTGCCGTCCATGCCTCTGGCCTTGGCGGCAGTGTTTTTGTTCAGGTACTGCAGCGCACGGTCTAAGGCCTGCTGCTCTGTGATTGACTGTGCCCACACGCCGATGGCGAACAGGAACAGCACCGAGATTGTCAGTAGTCTTTTCATCTTCCTCAATCATTAATACGTTTATTGCTGCAAAGATAATAAAAAAATCCATACTGACCAATAAAAAACCGAAAAAAAATAAATCCCCCAGCCGAGGCTGAGGGATTTGCTTAGAAGTGGATGTTCACGTCGAGACCGATCTGGATAGGGTTCGCCTGTTGGGCGAAGTAACGGAGACCACCCGCGGCAGAACTCTCGACGGCGAATGTATTGTAGTGTGTGTTGGTCAGATTGCGGCCCCAGAGACTGACGATGACAGGTCCGAAGTCGTAGTCGGCATGGGCCCCCACGAGGGCGTAGAACTTCTGGGCGTAGGTGTTGGCCTCGTCCCACCAGATCTTACCCTGGCCACTGAAGTTGGCACCAATGGTGAACTTGCTGATGTGGTAGTCGAGCATGGCGGTCAGCATGTGCTGCGGCACGAAGGGCACATAGTTGTCCTTGAAATCGATATCAGTCAATGAACCATAGGAACCATCATCCGTGGACTCCAACTTGATGCCGACCCTCTCTGGAACATATTCATCAAACTTTGCATTGGTATAGCTGTAGGTGATACCCCAGTCGAGACGGTTGTCGAAAGCACGACCACGCAGCGTGGCCTCCAAGCCGCAGGAGTGGCTCTTACCCGCATTCGTCATCACACGTCCGTAGTTGTACTGCGGCGACATGATGGAGAGCTGCTGGTTGCGGATCTGCATGTAATAGAGGGCGAGATCGAAGTGTAGCTGATGGTTGAAGAGGTTCAAGTGGGTACCGATCTCGTAGTTCCACGACTCCTCAGGCTTGTAACTGATGGTCTCCTCGATGGCGTCATAGTCGGCGGGCGTGTGCTCCACGTCGTAGTCTCCCCGCATGGCATCCTGCTGGTGGGCGTTGAGCTCTGTCTGGAGCACGTCGCTGAACATCTGGATGTTGTAACCTCCGGCACGGTAGCCTTTCGACACGAGGGCATAGATATTACCGATCTGCTCATCGAAGGTATAGGTGAGACCGATCTTCGGCAGGAGTTGTGTGAAGGTCTTCGAACGACTGTCTGCCACATGCGATGTGAGATGATAGGTGGCCTGACGCTCAGCGGTACCACCCGTCATGTTCATATAGGCCAGGGCATCGTACTCGATCTTCACCTTATCGATATTCAAGCGCAGGCCGAGGGTCAGCTTCAGACGGTCGGTGAGCAGGATGTTCGACTCGTGGTAGGCTGCAAAGTTCATCGAGGGGGTCTTGAACGACTCGGGCACACCCATCTCAGCACTCATCGACACCCCTTCGAGTGCCGCATCGACAGCCTTCTGGGCAGCAGCGGCCGCCTGAGCCTCGGCAGCAGCCTGTGGCATACCCTGGGCCAACATCTGTTCGAGCATCTGCTGATACATACGGGGATACATCGACTGTTGCATGGCTCCCTTCATGGCATTGGTGATGGCATTGCCAATAGGACCCGTGATGGCGTCGCCGAAATGGACGGGGGCATCGGTATGGAGCCACTGGTAACTGCCAAAGAGACCCGTGGCATGCTGCCAACGGCTCGTATCATGCGAGCGCAGCACGAACTCCTGCGTGATGGCGTTCATCTTCTGACGCTGCTCCAGCAACAGATAGTCGGGCGTCATATAGTCCTGGTCCATCTGCATCCTGTCCTGCAGGAACTGGTAGCTGGTGGTGGAGGTGAAAAGGAACTTGTCCGTCTCGAAGCCGATGTTCAGACCAGTGTTGAACATATTGCGCTTGTAGCCGTTCATGATGGTGGTGGCGGGATCCTGGACATCGTCGTTGGCGAGGTTAAGTTCACCGTATCCGAAACCGTTCTGGTTCACCCACTGATAATCCGCCGTCCAGTCGAACTTCAGGCGCTGCGAGGGCTGGAAGATCAGACGCACCTTACCGCCGGCCTCCAGACTCTTATCGTTCTTCTCGTCGAAGTTCTGGTTATCGATAAAGCCCTTCAGTCCACTATAGAAGCCAGCCACCGAAAAGGCGAGTTTGTCGCTGGGACGATGGTAGTGGGCCACCTCGACATTACGCCAGAAACCCGTACCGATACCCAGTTTGATGTCCGTACCCTGATAGTTCATTGGGTTCTTCGAGTAGATACGCACCAGTCCGCCCTCGGTGTTCTGTCCATAGAGCGTACCCTGCGGACCCCGCAGGATATCCACACGATCCAACATATAGAAATGGTTGTTGAAGGCAGCCTTCGACATCAGGGGGATATTGTCATAATACACACCCACGGCAGGACTGTTGACACGCGAGCCGATACCACGCACGTACATCGATGACGTGAGGCGCGAGCCGTAGCTGGGCATCACGAACGAGGGCACATACTGGGACAACTGACTCAGGTCGCGCACGTTCAACTGCTGGAGTTGTTCGCTACCAAACACATTACTGCTCACGGGCTGGAGGCGCAGGCGCACCTGTTCCTTGGGCTGAGCGACGATCACCACCTCGTCGAGGTCGATCACCTTAGAAGAGTCTGCGAGGGCTTCCACCACTTCTGCCTGAGCATTCAGGCCCAGGGCGGCGAAGGCGATGCAGAGATAGATTTTCTTGTTCATATGATATGGGGTTGTTTTGCGGCTGCAAAGGTACGACGTTTTGACGAACTGTGCAATCCATATTTATATGGATTTTTCGGTTTTTCTTTAGTGGTTTGCTAGGTAATTCGTAAATTCGCAGCCAAAAACAAAGAACAAATATGTATTTCACTGGCATTATCATCGCTGCAATGACCTTTTTGACCATTGGCATCTGGCATCCTATCGTCATCAAGACGGAATATTACTGGGGTACCCGTCCCTGGATCCTCTATCTGCTCGTCGGCATCTGTTGCTGTGCGACGGCCCTGTTCGTCGAGAACATCTACCTGTCCTCCTTCCTGGGTGTGTTCGGTGCCTCGGCCCTTTGGGGTATCGGCGAACTGTTCTCCCAGAAAAAGCGCGTCCAGAAAGGATGGTTCCCCATGAATCCCAAGCGCAAGGAGGAATACCAGTAACTGACGAAACGGCAGAATAATCCGACAATTTGTCGGCAATAATCCCCTCGGCACGTGCTTTGTTGCTTTTTTGACGAAAGAAAATAGGAGGAACTAATTATGACATTAGACAAGTTTACAATCAAAGCACAGGAGGCCGTACAACAGGCAGTGAACACCGCCCAGATGAACGGCCAACAGGTCATCGAACCTGTTCATATCATGAAGGGAGTATTGGAGAAGGCCAAGGATGTGACCAACTTCATCTTCCAGAAACTCGGTGTGAACGCCCAGCAGATCGAGATGCTCGTCAATAACGAGATCCAGCATCTGCCGAAGGTGCAGGGCGGACAGCCGTATCTCTCTAACGATAGTAATAAGGTACTCGTGCACGCACAAGAGACGGCCCAGAAGATGGGCGACGAGTTCGTGAGCGTGGAACCCATCCTGTTGGCCCTGCTGGGCGTGAGCTCCACGGCTTCGCGCATCCTGAAGGATGCAGGCTGTACGGAGAAGGACATGGCGAAGGCCATCCAGGAACTGCGCCAGGGACAGAAGGTACAGAGCCAGAGTGCCGACGACAACTACCAGAGTCTGGAGAAGTACGCCAAGAACCTCGTCGATCTCGCCCGTCAGGGTAAGCTCGACCCCGTCATCGGCCGTGACGATGAGATCCGTCGTCTGCTCCAGATCCTCTCGCGACGCACGAAGAACAACCCCATCCTGCTCGGTGAGCCCGGTACGGGTAAAACCGCCATCGTGGAAGGTCTCGCAGGCCGTATCGTACGTGGCGATGTGCCTGAGAACCTGAAGGACAAGCAACTTTACTCGCTGGATATGGGTGCGCTCGTGGCCGGCGCGAAATATAAGGGTGAGTTCGAGGAGCGTCTGAAGAGCGTCATCAACGAGGTGACGAAGGCCGAGGGACGCATCATCCTCTTCATCGACGAGATCCACACGCTGGTAGGTGCCGGCGGTGGTGAGGGCGCCATGGATGCCGCCAACATCCTGAAACCGGCCCTCGCCCGTGGTGAGTTGCGCGCCATCGGTGCCACCACCCTCAACGAATACCAGAAATATTTCGAGAAGGACAAGGCGCTGGAGCGTCGTTTCCAGACGGTGATGGTCGATGAGCCCGATGAGCTCTCCGCCATCTCCATCCTGCGTGGACTGAAGGAGCGCTACGAGAACCATCATAAGGTACGTATTCAGGATGACGCCTGCATCGCCGCCGTCCAACTCTCCGAGCGCTATATCTCCGAACGCTTCCTGCCCGACAAGGCGATCGACCTGATGGACGAGGCCGCTGCCAAACTACGTATGGAGCGCGACAGCGTGCCCGAGGAACTCGATGAGATCACCCGCCGCCTGGCGCAACTCGAGATCGAGCGCGAGGCGATCAAGCGCGAGGGCGATGAGCCCAAGATCGCCCAACTGGATAAGGACATCGCCGAATTGAAAGAGCAGGAGACCCAGTTCCGCGCCAAATGGGAGGGCGAGCGCCAGCTCATCAACAAGATCCAGCAGGATAAGCAGGAGATGGAAAACCTGAAGCTGGAAGCCGAGCGCGCAGAGCGCGAAGGCGACTATGGCAAGGTGGCTGAGATCCGCTACTCGAAGTTGAAGGCCCTCGAAGATGATATCAAGGCCATCCAGCAGCAACTGGCAACGGCCCAGAATGGTGACTCGCTGGTGCGCGAGGAGGTGACTGCCGACGATATCGCCGAGGTCGTCTCCCGCTGGACGGGCATCCCCGTCACCCGTATGATGCAGAGCGAGCGCGAGAAACTGCTCCATCTGGAGGAGGAACTCCATAAGCGTGTGATCGGACAGGACGAGGCCATCACGGCCGTCTCTGATGCCGTGCGCCGCAGCCGTGCCGGACTGCAGGATCCCAAGCGCCCCATCGCCAGCTTCATCTTCCTCGGCACCACAGGTGTCGGTAAGACGGAGCTCGCCAAGACCCTCGCCGACTACCTCTTCAACGACGAGACGATGATGACGCGTATCGATATGTCAGAGTATCAGGAGAAGTACAGTGTCTCCCGTCTGATTGGTGCCCCTCCGGGCTACGTAGGCTACGACGAGGGCGGACAACTGACCGAGGCCGTGCGCCGCAAGCCCTACTCCGTCGTGCTCTTCGATGAGATCGAGAAGGCCCACCCCGATGTGTTCAACATCCTGCTGCAGGTGCTCGACGACGGCCGTCTGACAGACAACAAGGGACGTACGGCCAACTTCAAGAACACCATCATCATCATGACGTCGAACGCCACGCGTGAGCAACTGCGCGCCACGATGCGTCCGGAGTTCCTGAACCGTATCGACGAGATCATCACCTTCACGCCGCTCACGAAGGAGCAGATTGCCGATGTGGTGCGTCTGCAGATGAAGAAGGTGACGGATATGCTGGAGCCGCAGGGCATCACGCTGGAGTGTACGCCACAGGCCATCAACTACCTCGCCGAGGAAGGCTACGATCCCGACTATGGCGCCCGTCCCGTGAAGCGCGCCATCCAGCAGTACGTGCTCAACGACCTGTCGAAGAAGCTACTCGCCGATGAGGTGGATCGCTCGAAGCCCATCATCATCGACGAATTCGGCGACGGTCTCGTCTTCCGCAACTAATCTTTACACCCAACATTAAGTGCATTTTTATATGAAGAAACAGTTTCTCGTGTCATTGGCGACACTCTTGGCCATGAGTCTGAATGCATCAGCGCAAGAGAATCTACAGCGGGGGGCGATAGCCTCACAGGTACAGAAAATGTTCACGACGGTGAAGGAGATCCCGATAACCAGCGTGAAAAACCAATGGCGAAGCGGCACTTGTTGGGCTTACGGCACGCTGGGGTATCTCGAGAGCGAGATACTGCGGCAGACGGGTAAGACATACAACCTGTGCGAGATGTTCGTGATCAGCAAGGACTACATGGACTGCGCCACGCACTATGTCCGCATGCACGGCTACAGCCAGATCTCGGAGGGTGGCTCGTGCGACGATGTGCTGGAGGTTATCCGTCAATACGGCATCTGTCCGGAGGATGCCATGCCGGCACCTGGCTCACTGACAGGTGATTCGTTGGCCAACTTCAGCGTCTTCTTCCCGGAACTGGAGCGCACGGTGAGGAGCATCATCCCCCAGGATGCGAAGGCACCCATGCCACATTGGCAGGATAGTGTCCAGACGGTCATCGAGAAATACCTTGGCCGCTGCCCGGAGTCGTTCGTCTATGAGGGAGAGACATACACGCCGAAGTCGTTTGCCGAGAGCCTTGGACTGAACCTCGACGATTACGTGAGCCTGACGAGCTATACGCATCATCCGTTTAACAAGTGGTTCGTCATCGAGTCACCCTACAAATGGCGTCTGAAACCCAGTTACAACATCCCCATCGAACAACTGATGGAGGTGCTTGACACGGCGATAGATGCCGGCTATACGGTGGCTTGGGGTGGTGACGTCACGGGCGATTTCACCCGCACAGGACTGGCCATGCTACCCGACAGCATCCAGCCCTCACAAGAGCTTCGTCAGGAGCAGTGGA
Source organism: Prevotella sp. (assembly GCA_017965475.1). Classification (GTDB taxonomy): domain Bacteria; phylum Bacteroidota; class Bacteroidia; order Bacteroidales; family Bacteroidaceae; genus Prevotella. Next base: position 8,642 of record JAGCPV010000080.1, on the reverse strand, counting down.
ACGACTGGCGCTTCACCTACGACCACGTGATGCTTATCTACGGCAAAGCCCTTGACGAACAAGGCAAACCATATTATCTCGTCAAGAACTCATGGGGCAAGAGCGGCCAATACGAGGGTATCTGGTACATGTCGCGCGACTACATCGCACTCAACACCACCTACATCTTCCTCAACCGCCACGCCCTCCCCGATAGGAGGTGAGACCTGACCCCAGCGTCGAAAAACTTTATCCTGGGGTCAGGCCCCATGATAAAGTTCTTGGTAAAATTTGCAATTATCTGCGGAATAATTTGGCGGTTTCTGGAAAAGTATCTTTGCAGCAGATAAGTTTAATCTTAACATGTAATGGTATGAATAACATTGAATCGCAAAAAGGTGAGATCGTGATGTACCAACCCGATGAGACTATTCGTCTGGAGGTACGAGTTGAGGATGAAACTGTCTGGCTTAACCAGGCACAAATGGCAGAGTTGTTTGGGACAAAACGCCCAGCAATAACTAAGCATTTAAACAATATCTATAAATGTGAGGAACTGTTGGAAGAAAGCACATGTTCCATTTTGGAACACATGGGTAACGATGGCAAACAGTTGTACACAACTAAGTACTACAATTTGGATGCAATTATCTCAGTGGGATTCCGAGTAAATACAAAAAGAGGCATCGAATTCCGCCAGTGGGCCAATAGAGTTTTGAAAGACTATTTGCTTAAAGGCTATATCGTCAATCAGCGTATAACAACCTTAGAGCATCAAGTAGCAGATTTGACTGAGAAGGTCAATTTCTTCGTCCGATCCTCTCTGCCACCAATAGAGGGAATCTTCTACGACGGCCAGATCTTTGACGCCTATGTTCAGATAGCCAGCCTCATCAAACAGGCGAAACGCTCAATCACGCTTATCGACAACTACATCGATGAAACCACCCTCACCATGCTCAGCAAGCGAGATGCCAATGTCTCTGCAACGATCTATACCCGCCAGCTCACCCAACAGCAGCAACTTGACATTCAGCGACATAACCAGCAGTATCTACCTGTCGCTGTCAACCTATGCCAGCGCAACCACGACCGTTTCCTGATCATCGACGATGTGGTGTATCTCTTTGGCGCCAGCCTGAAAGATGCTGGTAAGAAGCTTTTCGCCTATATCAAGATGCAAGAGACTTCCGCCTCGGAGCTGCTTAACAATATCAGATAACCTCCTACTGGGGTCAGGCCCCGATAGGAGGTGAGACCTGTCCCTCCCGTCGAAAAACTTAGTGCCGGGGCCTGACCCCGACACTACGTTGTTTTTGTTGAATCGGCTCCGCGGAAAGCCGTTCAATCATATTCAGGGTTTGCGCTGAACAAGTTGACAATCTTCCTGACATCGTTGACAGCTTTCCTGGTTTCGTTGACCGTGAATTGTTAAATACGTGTCCTTTTAACACTATTTAAGGGGGGGGGTAGAACGTTCGGCAATTTTCTTTGTACCTTTGCGCCTTGAAATTAACCATTACATATTGTTCGCGAACATATTAATCAATCAAATAGACAATGACAACAATCAACAAGAAACGTAAGTATGAGAAGCCTGCGATGCAGGTTTACGAGTTGAGACAACAGCCCCAGTTGCTTGCTGGTAGCGGACTCAGAAACCCCTATGACCCGACAGATTGGCCAGAGTAATTAACCTAAAAAACAGAACGACAATGAAAAGAAAGAATAATATTTTCAGTCTGGCATTGACACTCTGTACGGGTGTTGTAGCCTTTGGCCTTACAGCCTGCTCCAGTGAGGATACAATAGCGAATAATCCACAGTCCGCCATGAGTGAGACTCCAGTCTATCAAGTTTGCATCCCCGCCACCTTTGGCGACGCGCAGACCCGCGCCGTGGTCACTGGCACTGATGGAGTCTCTGGCAAGGAAAACCTTATCGGCCAGTTTAAGACGACGGAGAACATTCTCGTCTATAATCAGACCTTATCAACGTATGCAAATGCTAGTGGCACAAAGTGTTATTTGCACCCTGATGCCGACGATGCGACAACGGCCAATCTCGTGGGTACGCTGTCGTTCGACGGCGCAGCCAACCCTGTTGCAGAGGGCCAGACCCTGACGTTAATTTATAACGCCTCGGACGAGACAATGCAGTATTATGTATGGGATAGTAATCCATCGCTAATCCAATACCAGCCGGGCACGCTTGCCGGACTGAGCAATTACGATTTCGCTATGGCCGAAGTGACCATCAGCACCGATGGCATCAGTGGCACTGGCCCCTATACTCTGACTACTTCGACAGCCAACTTCGAGAACCTGCAGGCTATGTTTAAGTTTACCTTTACAGGCTTGCCCTCTGGTGTTGGCGTACAGAAGCTCACCATCAGTTCAGAGATAGGTTCTATCATCAGCCAATACGTTCCCGTTTTAAATCATCCTATACATACATACATCGAGATATCCCTCGACGATGCCGCCCGCACGGCAAATGGTGCAGGTGTGGTCTATGCTGCCTTCCGCAGCCAATATGAAAACAACACTGAAGACAACATTACCTTCACCGTGACTGGCACCGACGGCAATACCTACACCGCCACGAAATTTACAACGGGCTTCACCAACGGCAAGTACTACACCCCCACAATTGCCCTGAATAAGGTCGTTGACCTCTCTACAATTAATGCAAATTATACGGCTAAGAACGACGAATTGTTGACAGGTACGCTGGCAGGAAACTACAAGATTTCGATTGCTGATGGCGCGACGGTGACGCTTAGTAATGCCAACATCAACGGTGACCGTTCGCTGACAGCGGTCGGCTGTCCTGGTATAACCTGTGTGGGTGACGCCAAAATCATCCTAGCCGATGGAACGACGAATACGGTTTATGGTTTGGGAACTGGTACCAATGATTATTGTGGTATTTTCATACCTGAGAATAAGACACTGACCATCGAGGGTAATACTAATGCTATTAATGCTGGTATACTCAATGTCGGTTGTACATCTGCATCAGGAACCTATGCTGCAGGTATCGGCGGATATATGAATATGTCTTGTGGTAATATTGTTATTAAGGGCGGTGTCATTAATGCTACTGGCGGTCTTAGCAGTGCTGGCATTGGCGGTGGTGCTGAAGTCGGCTCAAACAATGTATATTCTTGCGGTAATATCACCATCAGTGGTGGCACAGTCACGGCTTCAAGCCATGGTCACGCCCCAGGTATCGGTGCTGGATGCGGAAATACGAAAGCCTGCGTATGCGGCGACATCACTCTCAGCGGCGGTACTATCACGGCTATTAATAGTAACAGTGGTGGAGGTGCAGCCATTGGTAGGGCAGGCTACAGCACCTGTAGCAAGGTCACTATCACCGATGGTGTCCAGCGCCTGACGATGACGAACGCGAACGCTTCTGACTCTAATAAGAAGGTTAGCACATTCATCGATGCAACAGCTGTCTATGCCGGCTCAACGGACATTACCTCTGATATAAGTCTCAACGTGGATAACACCACGATTCAAGGCTATATGACCGTTCTGGGATTCACCGATCAGTCATACGATTCTGATACGAAGACTTGGACGCTCGCTAAATAGATTAGTATTAGTGCTGGGGGCAGGCCCCGACACTAAATACTCTGGAAAAATAAACAGTACTTTTTGAAAATAAGGAGTCCTTTTCGCGAAATAAGGGCTCCCTATTTTCTGAAAAGGACTCCTTATTGGCAAGGTAAAAAGTTGGTACTGGGGTCAGGCCCCGATACTAAGTTTTTCGACGCAGGGGACAGACCTCGGCATGACTGTTTTTTATAGCCTCCACCCCTTTTGGGGCGGAAGAGCCTTTAAATACAGGTGAAAAGGTCAGAGGGAGGTCCCCCGAACCTCCCCCTTTGCACCCCCTTTTGAAGGGGACCTATGGGGGAGGCATGGGGGACTATTTCTTTCGATTACCCCTGTACTTAAAGGCATTCCCGACAATTTGGGGGTGGAGCAGTAAAAATTGGTGCATCTTTTTCTCAATACCACTTTGTGTGGAGGCAGGATTGGGAGATCAGGGGGACAGGTCTTTGATCTTTTATAAAGAAGATAACAGAAAACGGAAGTCATATCGGCTTCCGTTTTTTCGTGTAGCTTTTAAATAATGTGACACGGGGTCAGGCCCCGACACTACGAGACGTGGGGGCGTCAGGGCGCGGGGGTGAGTATCCAGGTCAGGCTGCCTTCTTCTTCTTTCGTAAAGGTGAGCGACGTGCCCTCGCCGTTCCAATTTCTTTTATATGGTGGATAACCCGTTGAGATGTTCGCGCCGCCGATTTCTACCGACACTTCGCCGCTTTGATCGAATTCCCCCTTGCCGATGGGCCAAGCCCCCGAATATTCTTCTGTCGCTTCGACGCGGGTGATGCCGCTGGTGATGGTGATGCTGTTGAACTTGCCATATCGTCCGCTGCCGATGCCCGCTGAGCCGTCGGCATTCTGTATAGTCAGCGCGAGGATAGTCCCCCTGTTCTTTAGCATGGCATTAGTCGGCAGATCGGTGCCAATGAGCGCGCCGTCGTAAACGGCGAGCGCATGCTTGTTCAGGCCCTTCTCGCCGTCGATGGAACCGTCCTGATTATCATAACAGTTAGAGGGGATCGTCCAATCGTCATCAGTGACGTCGAAATCCATGAGTGGAATGGCCTTTTGCATACTGATGGGATAGACAATACGTATAGGAGCGTCAGTTTTCGGATTAGAGAGCGTGACGGTGAACGTGGCTTTCTTACCCCCGTCACTGAGGGCACAGGCAGAACTATTTACAGCATTATTCCGATTATCCGATTGCTTGTAAATCACCCAAATCTTGTCGTCTGCGACGAAGGTCTTCACGCCTGTCGTGGGATCGACGGCGCGGGTTCCAGCGGCATCAGCGTCTTGATTCACGGTGATGGTCTGCGTGATAGTCTTGCTTTCTGGCTGTGTAGTCTTGGCAATCTCATCGCTGCTGGAGCAGCTGCTCATGATGGTGCCCACGATGGCGAGGGCGGCCATGCTCAGGAAATGTTTCATCTGTTTCATTGCTGTCTTCGTTTTAGTGGGTTATTACCAGTTTTGCGGGGCATTAGGATTATAATCCTCGCCGCTCATCTGCAACAACCGCGGCTGCTGCTTCAACTCATAAACCTGCATCGCAGGCTTTTCATACTTTCGCTTTGTTGTCATTATCGTTATGGCTATGGTGATTAATTATTCTTAGGCTGCATAAATAGCAAATATTCTCTATCATTGGATATATTTTTATGTTAACAATCCCAAAACCACCGCCGAATTTTTTCCGCCCAACAGGTCTTTGATCATTTATAGCCGTTTCTGACTTCAACACACTACTTAGCATGGCAACGCTAAGTTCCGTAAATGCGTATGGAAGGTACTTGATGTTTGAACCACGCCCTTTGTTCAAGGTCACAATTTGTGATCTTGAAAAGACGGATTGCGTCTCATCCTTAGAAAGACGGAACATGAAGTCATCTCCTTCAAAGCGCTTTTGGTTACGTTTGACGGCCTGATTCAATGTTCTTGTCTCAACGCCATACAAGTAGTGCTGGGGTCAGGCCCCGATAGGAGGTAAGACCTGTCCCCAGCGTTTGTCCCAGCCACTGGGACTTTTGTAAAGGTCATCTCTACAGATCAGGTTTCTTAAACTTATGGAAGGCATCAATGATTTGCTGGCGCTTTTCGCTGGAGATGCTGACCACACGGATGTTTGTCTTATCACTCAGACGAAAGGCGTTACCTTTCTGATTGAAGTTTACATTCCAGACAAATTCGGTTGATTTACGCTCTGTGATGTTTCCTTGTTCATCCATCAGCACAAGACCGTGCTTAAAATCTGATGCCTTTTTCCCGTTTTGATTATTAATAAGCATAGTGGCAATGAATCCGGCTGGCTGATCCACAGTCCAGTCATCGAAAGCCAGGACGGTGTATGTCTTGCCATCGGCCTGATCAGTCCACAGCCACACCTTGTCCTTCATCAGCTGCTTATGTTCTGTCATCAGTATCTCATGCGATAGGGCATATATGGTCTCAGCATCATCCATTCCTTCAGCTCGTTGTCCCTCTGGCAATTGATTGTTGAGAAGAAATGCCTCACGTAAGGTTTTGACTGCATCAGCATCACCATAGACGTAAGCCCCCGACGAATGGAGCAGCCATTTCAAAGAACCAAGGAAGGCAATGCGTGGTGGTATGGCTGCATTTTGATAGCCCAGTTCATCAACGTATGCACGGATGGCCTGATCGTAGCAGCCTATCATCTGATCGAAATTATTGTTAAACATCCCTAAGGCAGACATGAGTTCAAATGACTTGCCGAGGATGGTATCGCGCTTTACGGTCTGGCTCTTTGCAATTTCAAGGGCACGAGTGGCATACTTTTCTGCCACTTTCGGATCTGGGGTGCCGTTAGACTCGTTCAGATAGAACTCTGCCGCATCGTATTGCTTCTTCCAATCTTGTGGGGCGTCATCGGCGGCCTTTGCCAGACGCTCACCTTTCTTGATGGGCGACTCTGCCTCTTGTGCGTTCACTACGGTTGTTGTCATTGCGCAGCAGAAGAAGAAGGTAAGCACCATTCTTCCGGCTGCAGGGGTCATCAGAATCTTTTTCATTTACTTGTTATTATTTAGGTTTTCTTTCTTCTGAAAATGGATGGGCGCATTGTCAGCCTCGGTGAGTTCGAGGCGGGTGCCAGTGCGGTCGAGGTTGGTGGCCTGCGCCACGCGGTTGTTGGTGTTGATTCGCTTGAGAGATCCCATTAAATTGTCCATCATGCGTTGTCTCACCTCTGGGAGCTGTTTTTCCCTCTCCTCTTTGGAGCAGGTAATGCTGCTTTCGTCGTTGTCAATCTTGAGGGTCTGCATGTCGAAGGTTTTCACCAGCGTGTCGCCCACGATTTCCCAATGGCCGGACAGGGTGACTTGGGTTGTGATTTTCCCACGGAAGCAGTAGTGGCTCCATTTTATGATTCGGAGGGTGTTGAAGGTGTGGTCTTTGCGGAAGGTGTATTCGGTGTGGTCGTTGTCGCTGGCCAGCACGGCATCCCAGGTGCCCACGAGATCGGTCTCCTTGGCGCGGCTTACGACCATCAGGCTCTGGTTGCGGAACTCTTCCAGTTCCTTCTCAGTGATGCTCATGAGGAACTTGTTCTCCTCGTTGACGTTGATGTACTGCAACAGATCGTTATACATGGCCATCCGTTGGCTCCTCCAGCCGATGTAGTTCTGCACGCGAGGGGTTTGGAGCAGGCGACGGCAGGTGGCCAGAATAGCTTCGTAACTTTTCATGTCGTCCGACTCCATGACGAGGCGGTATTCTTCCTCCTGGCTTATCGGTTTCTGGAAGAAGACGCTCTCTTTCCGTTGTCGTTCCATGAAGTTGCGGGCGTTGTAGAAATTCTGCACGTTGTGGAGAAATCGTTTGTCGCTCAGCGTGCGCCACGAGTCTTGGCTGCTGTTGAAGATGTGCTCGTTGCTGGTCTCCATCTCGAGTTCTTTGGGGAATCCGAAGTTGGTCACGTAATTGAGGAAGGCATCAATTGAGTCGGAGCCAATCTCCTCCAGCCGGTGGCAGTTCCACATCAGGTAATAGGAGATGCCGCTGCATTCATCTTCGTATTTTAGGCGGTTTTTGACGACTTCGAGGCTTTGGTCGATGTCGCTGATGATGGTCATGGCCAGCAGGCGGCGGGCATTTTCGGCCTCTTTTTTTTCGAGCCATGCGGCGGTGCCGAAGGTGAGGACAATGGAGATGGTGGTTCCGAGGAATGTCATCAGCAGTTCCTTGACTCCTCCCTTTACTGTCAGGTCGCGCCCGAACTTGGGCATCTTGAATTTTGCTATCATTTAGAATATATACACTTTAAGATCCTTCTGCTTGCTATAATTATTTATCTTCCTCTCATCGCAGGTGTCGGTGGGGGCAACGGATTCACAGAATTTTTCCTCCTCTCCCATACAATACGTTCACGGACGTCTTTCAAGGCATCACCATGGCGACTGTTTCTGGCTGCCGACTTGAAATAATGGTTTTGTCTTGCGTTGTTTTCCTCAAAATGATGTAACATCAATTGTTTCATGCGTGTATCCTTGTCGTCTGTCACCTCGTCATGCTTATTTTCCAACACCATCAGTAGCAGGTTCGGCTGTGGATGAATCATCATGGCCGCATCAAAACCAGAGTGTAAAGGCGGTAACTGTGGGAATCGGTCAAAATCCCACCATGAGAAGGCGGAATCAGTCTGTGCCATTGCTATTGTTGACATGCAGATGAACGCCACTAACACACCTGCCCGTCGCATTTTGCGTCGCAGCTCTGCGTTCTCGGTGATGACGCGGTTTGTATCCATACGCTTGATTGATTGTTTTTTTCCAAAGGTCAGCTCTACAACACTAAAGGGCGACTTTCTGGCCGTGGTGGATGTAAAGGCCCTTACGGGTGGGACGGCCTTGGAGGCGGCGGCCCTGGAGATCGTACCAGACATCGGGAGCGTCATCCGTGCAAAGGGCGCTGCGGATAGCGGTCTCTTCCTTCAGGAAGTCAAAGGAGATCAGTCCATCCTCGTCCATGGCGATCTTCGAAACGGGTTTGTCGAAGGTCATCGCAGGGAGA
>JAGCPV010000009.1 GCA_017965475.1 Prevotella sp. | reverse complement strand
CTGTCGTCCTTTCGGCAGATAGTGATCTGTGGCAGCCTGTCATCAGTGAGTTACGGGCCTATGGGGCAGGAGACAATGTGACTGACCATTCCCTGTTATATATCCTGCTCATGGGTTTTGTGGGCGGATTGCTTGCAGTGTGCATGCCATGCATCTGGCCGATTATCCCCATGACGGTGAGTTTCTTCCTGAAGCGGCAGAATGGTGTGCGTGATGCCGTGACTTATGGTCTGAGCATTATCGTGATCTATCTCGGACTAGGGCTGCTTGTGACGGCAGTTTTCGGCTCCGACACACTCAATGCCATGTCCACCAATGCGGTGTTCAATATCTTCCTGTTCCTGTTGTTGGTGGTCTTCGCTCTCTCCTTCTTCGGATGGTTCGAGATCAAACTGCCAGACGGATGGGCCAACGCTGTGGATACGAAGGCTTCACAGACCAGTGGACTGCTCTCCATCTTCCTGATGGCGTTTACTCTGGTGCTGGTGTCGTTCTCCTGTACGGCTCCGATCATCGGACTGTTGCTTGTAGAGACAACGACGAGCGGCAACTGGCTGGCTCCTGCTTTGGGTATGTTTGGTTTCGCCCTGGCACTGGCCCTGCCTTTCACGCTCTTTGCCCTCTTCCCGTCGTGGCTGAAACAGACACCGAAGTCGGGATCATGGATGAACACGCTGAAGGTGGTGTTGGGCTTCATCGAACTGGCCTTTGCCCTGAAGTTCTTCTCCGTGGCTGATCTGGCTTACGGCTGGAGGTTGCTCGACCGTGAGGTGTTCCTGTCGCTCTGGATCGTGATCTTCGCCCTGTTGGGTGCCTACCTGTGCGGCTGGCTGAAATTCCAGAGCGACGAGATAGGGGGTGACCTGCATAAGCCGATGCCTGTGGTTTGTATCATGGGTGGTTTGGTGTCGTTAGCTTTTGCTGTCTATATGGTGCCAGGTCTCTGGGGTGCCCCGTGTAAGGCCGTCAGTGCCTTCGCCCCACCGATGAAGACGCAGGACTTCAACCTCAATAATAAGGTGGTGGAGGCCAAGTTCCTGACCTATGAGGAGGGAATGGCTGCTGCCCGTGCACAGGGTAAGCCTGTGCTCATCGATTTCACGGGCTATGGCTGCGTGAACTGTCGGAAGATGGAGGCGGCTGTCTGGACGGATGCCCGTGTGGCCGACAAGCTGAATAACGACTATGTGCTGATTTCCCTCTTCGTAGATGACAAGACCCCGTTGGCAGAACCTTACGAGGTGACTGACGAGACGGGGCAGACCAGAACACTGCGTACGGTGGGTGCCAAATGGAGCTACTTGCAGAGTCATAAGTTTGGTGCCAATGCCCAACCGTTTTACGTATTGCTTGATCCGCAGACGGGTAAGCCTCTCAGTGGCAGCCGTGCCTACGACGAGGATATCAACCAGTATCTGGAGTTCTTGGACAAGGGCCTGAAGAACTATAGGAAATAAAGAAAAGAGCCTCACCAATTGGCGAGGCTCTTTTCTTTTTACCAGATCTGTGCACGCTGTTTCTTCGGAATGAAGAGCTTGTCGCCCTTCTTGATGCCGAAGGCGTCGTACCAGGCGTTGATATGCGGCAGGGCAGCATTCACGCGGGCCTTGTTAGGTGAGTGTACGTCGGCAGTCACCAGATAAGCCATATATTCCGGACGCATGTTGCTGGCCCAGACACGAGCCCAACTCAGGAAGAAACGCTGCTCGGGTGTGAAACCGTCGGCAGTGCTCAGTGGATTCTCTTTCGTGGCGTTCTGGAATGCGCGGAAAGCGATGTTCAGACCACCGTTGTCGCCGATGTTCTCACCCAGTGTCTGCTTACCGTTGATGAATGTGCCAGGTACGGCCTCATATTTGCTGAACGACTCCTCAAGCACCTTCGTGCGCAGGTCGTAGTTCTTCTTGTCGGCTTCAGTCCACCAGTTACGCTGGTTACCTGTCTTGTCGAACTGTGAACCCTGATCGTCGAAACCATGGCTCATCTCGTGGCCGATCACACCACCGATGGCACCGTAGTTGGCTGCATCGTCGGCATTAGGATCGAAGAACGGGGGCTGCAGGATGGCAGCGGGGAAGCAGATCTCGTTGGTCGTCGGGTTATAGTAGGCGTTCACCGTCTGCGGTGTCATGTGCCATTCCGACTTATCGACGGGCTTATTCACCTTGCGGTTCAGTATATCCAGCAACTTGAACTCTGAGATGATACCCAGGTTTTCGTAGAGTGACAGACTGTCGTTGACCTGCAGTCCGCTGTAGTCTTTCCACTTGTCGGGATAGCCAATCTTCACGATGAAGTTGGCAAGTTTGTCCTTGGCCTGTACCTTCGTCTCTGCACCCATCCACTGGGCCTCGTCGATACGCTGTGCCAGGGCTGTCTGGAGGTTACCCACCAGTTTCAGCATGCGCTGTTTACTCGACTCGGGGAAATATTTCTCCACATAGAGTTTACCGATAGCCTCACCCATGACACTGCTGACGAGGTTGACGGCACGCTTCCAACGCGGACGATCCTGTTGCACACCACTCAACACACTGTTCAGCTTGAAAGCCTCGGCACGGAACTCGTCGCTCAACTGACTGGATGCACCAGCGATCACCTTGATCTCAGCGTAGGTCTTCAAGTCTTCGAGCGAGGCCTCTGCCAGAATCTTCTCCACCTCGTGGATAGGCTCAGGCTGACCTACATCCACACTGTCGAAAGTGGGGAATCCGGAGGCGAGGAACACATTACCCCAGTCGATACCAGGAAAGTCCAGAACAAGCTGGTTGTACGACATCTTGTGGTAGTTCTTATCGACATCTCTCAGCTCCACCATACCGTAGCTGGCCTGTGCGATGCGATTCTCGATGGCCATCACAGCCTCCATCTTCTGCTGGGCGGTGGTGGAGTCGTTGCCCACGAGTATGAAAAGGTTTTTCAGATAGGTCTTGTATGCCTCACGCACACGGGTGGTCTGGGGATCCTCGTTGAGGTAGTAGTCGCGCAGACCCAGTCCGAGTCCGCCCTGACTGACACCGACAATGTTCATCTCAGCATTTCGCTGGTCTGCACCCACGCCGATGCCGTACATCATTGTGGCCTCACCCATACGGTCGATCTGGGCCGTCACGAGCTGGTACTCTTTACGGTCCTTAATGGCTGCGATACGGTCAAGTGTCGGCTTCAGTGGTGTCCATCCCTCGCGGTTCAGACGTACGCTGTCCATCATCAGGTTGTAGAGCGAACCGATCTTCTGACCGAGAGAGCCCTTCTCCTGTGGGGTGTTGGCAAACTGGAGAATCAGATCCTGTATGCGCTTCTGGTTCTCGTCATACAGATCAGTGAAGGCACCATTGTCTGTGTGCTCATCATCCAAGGGATGCGTACTCATCCATCCGCCAGCGGCATATTGGTAGAAGTCATCGCCAGGACGCACGGAGGTGTCGAGATTGGCTGGATCGATACCTGTTGAAAGGGTCTGTCCCATGGCAGTTCCTGCCATGAACAAACTTGCTAAAAGAATCAGTTTTGTTTTCATCTTTAAATGGATTGTTATTGTTTGGTTTGTTGAATGACTTATCCTTTAGACGTGCAAAGATACGAAAAAGCTACGAAAAAAGCAATAATTAATCTTTTTTTAATAAAAAACGAGGGGATTTGACTTATCAAATCCCCTCTGAGGAGCCTCTTGTCGGATTCGAACCAACGACCCCGAGATTACAAATCACGTGCTCTGGCCAACTGAGCTAAAGAGGCGGGTGGGCAGCTACCTGCATCGCGCCGCTACAACCAAGTACCCTTGCTGCGTTCCCACCCTGGGGGATTCCGAGGGAGCTGGCCGTACAGGACTGCCCATGTGTTAAAGAGCGCTTTTGCTCAAAAGCGGGTGCAAAGGTACAATAAAAAAGTGAAAAGTGAAAAGTGAGAAATGAAAAGTTTCGGTTTTTAACTATTTTTTGAGGCTAAGCACTCGTTATCTGCGCGAAAATGCTTAATTTTGCACCTTGAAAACGAAAAATGTTAAAATGACAGCACCAGAATACGTACAACTGAAGGCCTACGCACGACAGGATGGTTTCTTCCTGGCTCTGTTGTGGATTGCCAGTTTTGCCTGTTACATCATGGGTATCTCCAACGGGATGCTGGGTATGGCGGCGGTGATGCTGGCGGTGATGACGCCGTTCTTCGTGGCTGGTCGTCTGCGCAGGTTCCGTGACGAAGGTAGGGAGGGTGTGATCTCCTTCAGGCGCAGCTATGCCTATACGGTTTTCGTGTTTTTCTATGGAGCCGTCCTGCTGGCTGTGGCACAGTTCATCTATTTCGCCTATCTCGACAACGGCTACTTGTTGAGCACGTTCTCTAAAGTCGTGTCGTCAGCAGAGGGCAGGGAGATGATTCAACAATACGGCATGGCACAGGTGGTGGATGACAGTCTGGCTGAGATGGCTGCCCTCCGTCCCATAGACTATGCCCTGAACATCCTGACAGTGAATATCATCGTGGGTTTTATATTGGGCTTCCCCATCGGACTGGTGATGCAACGCGCGAAAAAGTAAAAAGTAAAAAAGTAAAAGAATGGATATATCAGTCGTTATACCTCTTTATAATGAGGCGGAGTCGCTGCCAGAGCTGTATGCCTGGATAGAGCGGGTGATGAAGGAAAATGGTTACTCGTATGAGGTGATCTTCGTGAATGACGGTTCTACGGATGGATCGTGGGATGTGATCAGTGAACTGAGCAAGTCGTCTGGACATGTGAAGGGTATCAAGTTCCGTAGGAATTACGGCAAGAGTCCTGCTCTGTATTGTGGTTTCGAACAGGCTCAGGGCGACGTGGTGATCACGATGGATGCCGACCTGCAGGACTCACCTGACGAGATCCCCGAGCTCTATCGTATGATCAAGGAGGAAGGTTATGATCTCGTCTCGGGCTACAAGCAGAAACGCTATGACCCCATCTCAAAGACACTGCCCACCAAGTTGTTTAATGCCACAGCCCGTAAGATCAGCGGTATCAAGAACCTGCACGACTTCAACTGCGGTCTGAAGGCCTATCGCAAGGCGGTAGTGAAGAACATCGAGGTGTATGGTGAGATGCACCGTTATATCCCCTATCTGGCCAAGAACGCCGGTTTCAACAAGATCGGCGAGAAGGTGGTACAGCATCAGGCCCGTAAGTATGGCTCTTCGAAGTTCATGGGTCTGAATCGTTTTGTGAACGGCTATCTCGACTTATTGACGCTCTGGTTCCTGAGTACGTTTGGCAAGAAGCCCATGCACGTGTTCGGATTCTTAGGGTCCATCATGTTCTTCATCGGCTTTGTTGCCGCCTTCTGTATCGGTGCCGACAAACTGTGGTGTCTGGCCAATCATATTCCCCAGCGTCTGGTGACGGATTCTCCTTATTTCTATATAGCCCTGACGATGATGATCATTGGCACCCAACTGTTCTTGACAGGATTCCTGGGGGACCTGATCAGCCGTTCGTCGAGTGGCCGTAACGACTATCAGATAGAAGAGACGATATGAGGAAATGGCTGTTTCTCTTGGTAGTGGTCTTCGTTGTCTCGTGTACGTCGATAGACTGTCCTGTGAATAATATCGTGGCGACCCGCTATCGTTTCTGTAATACCAACGGTGATTCCTTGGTGCTGAAAGATACGTTGAGTGTTACGTCTGTGCGCAAGAACGGTACGGACACCTTATTGCTTAACAGACTTATTGACAGGGCTACGTTCCAGTTGCAGATGAGCTATTCCCATCCAGAGGATATCTTCGTGTTCCATTTCTTTCTCAAGGAATATAGCGCTTTAGATACCGTTTGGGTGAAGAAAGACGATATTCCGCATTTCGAGTCCGTCGATTGCAACGCATCTTTCTTCCATAACATCACGGGCATACGTTATACGAAGCATTTCATAGATTCCATCGCCATTAACAATACGAAAGTCGATTATGACAAGACGACCATTCATTTCCATGTCTATCCGAAGGTTAGCGATTAGTCTGTTGTTGCTGTCGGCGGTATCGGCTACGCAGGCGCAGATAAAGTTCTTCACGATGGAGAAGGACTCTATCCCCCTGTTCCGTGGCTTCTCCGTATCGTTTGACCTGGTGGGAGCCGCCATGTTGACGTTTTCTGACAACGGACAGTATGAGGGTGCCCTGCGCATCAACCTGCATGATGAGTGGTTTCCCATCGTGGAGATCGGCTTGGGTAGGGCAGATCATGATGATGAGGTGACGAGATTGCACTATAAGACCTCCGCTCCTTATTTCAGGATTGGTATTGACAAGAACCTGTTGAAGGATAAGCATGGTAAGAACCGTCTGTACGGTGGTCTGCGTTATGCCTATACCTCTTATAAGGTGGACATCTTCAAACCAATGTACGAAGATCCCACGTGGAAGTGGGAGACGGTTTTCGATGTGCGGGATGCCTCGTGCTACTACCACTGGCTGGAGGCAGTCATCGGCATCGACGCGAAGATATATGGTCCGTTGCACCTTGGCTGGAGTGTGCGTTATAAACGGCGTATCGCCCATTCCAAGCCGGCATTCGGCAATACCTGGTATGTGCCGGGATTCGGCTCCGATGATGATACGAAGTTGGGAGGCACGTTTAATGTCATCATTGATATCTAGGATATGGACGAGAAACAGAAGAAACGGCTGCTCTGGCAAGTACCCTTCCTGGTGCTTCTGATCGTAGGAACGGTACTGATCGTCCGTCAGCAACGGAACATGCCGTATCAGAAATACTCGGACTTCGTGTTTGGCACGACTTTCTCAGTGATCTATCAGTGTGACTCGGATATGAGCCATACCATCAAGGCGGAACTGCTGAAGGTAGATGCCTCGTTGTCGCCCTTCAATAAGAAATCCGTGATCACGGCCATCAACAACAACGAGGATGTGGAACCTGACAAGATGTTTATGGACGTCTTCCAGTTGGCGATGGATGTGTCGCGTGAGACTGATGGGGCCTTTGATATCACGGTGGCACCGTTGGTGAATGCCTGGGGCTTTGGTTTCAAGAACGGTGAGAGACCAACTGCGCGACAGGTGGATAGTCTTCGTCAGATCATCGGCTACCAGAAGGTGACGGTGGTTGATGGGAAGATTCACAAACAGGATCCCCGTATGATGCTCGACTGCTCGGCCATCGCCAAGGGCTATGGGACGGATGTCGTCGCCCGTCTGTTGCGCAACCGTGGGGTGAAGAACTTCATGGTGGAGATCGGTGGGGAGATCGTGACCTGTGGCGTGAACAAGGAGCGCCTGCCCTGGAAGGTGGGTGTGATCAAGCCTACAGACGACTCGCTGAGTGTGTCGCATGAGTTGCAGACGATCCTGAACGTGACGGATATCGCGATGGCTACCAGTGGTAACTACCGTAACTTCTACTACCAGGGTGGTAAGAAATATGCCCACACCATCGATCCCAAGACGGGTTATCCCGTACAGCATACCATTCTCTCTGCCACGGTGCTGGCCAAGACCTGTGCCCTCGCCGATGCCTACGCCACCTCGTTCATGGTGATGGGATTCGATGAGGCCCAGAAGGTGTTGGAGCGGCATCCGGAACTGATGGCCTATTTTATCTATGACGACGGACAGGGGAAGAACGCCGTGTGGTTCTCTCCATCCCTGAAAGACAAAATCGCAGACTGATGCCCACCCTGAGGATATATGACCAGTTGCTCCAGTTCCCCCTTTTCCAGGGGATGAGTCGTGATGACCTGGAGATTATTGCGGGACATATCCGTTTCGGCTTCGTGAAGGTGACAGCGGGGAAACCTATCATACGGATCGGGGAGGCCTGTACCCAACTCTGTTTCCTGATCAATGGCAGTGTGAAGGTGGAGACCTATGGCGACGAGCACCGTTATATGGTGGCGGAGCAGGTGTCGGCTCCCTATATCCTCCAGCAGGAGGCTATCTTCGGCTATTTCCAGTCTTATACGCATAACTTCACCGCAATGACAGATGTCAACCTCCTGACCATCGCCAAGGAGGAGGTGCTCCGTCTGCTAGAGGATTTTCTGGTGTTCCGTCTGAACCTCGTCAATCTGTTTGCCACACAGACACAGAAGCAGATCCACCAGATCTGGCGGCGTTGTCCGCTGACACTGAGAGACCGTCT
>JAGCPV010000008.1 GCA_017965475.1 Prevotella sp. | reverse complement strand
TTGTAAACTACACCTGATCCGTAAAGGAGACCTTTGGAGTTGTAGAGTTGACCTTCACGCTGCTAAAGGAGCCCTTTACGATTCTAAAGGGCTCCTTTACAAAAGTCCCAATGGCTGGGACGATAACCAACACCCAACCCATCAAACAATTTGTCCGTATCGCGCGCACGTACATACACGCGCATTTATAGTTGCTATACTTACTTTTTAACCCGCTCATCCCGCTCATCCTACACCCAGAGCAAAAATAGTTGGGTGTGGGATGAGCGGGATGAGCGGGTTATTTTCTAAGTTTCCCTACTACCGCGCGCGGGCGTGCGAGATCATTAAACCTATAAGAAAGGCTGGGACAATATAGGATTTATTGTTTTCACATCCTATAGGTTCCTGATGGCACTTTCAAGCCAGACTTTTCGTTGATGGAAATAAGCCTTTGCCTCCTCTACGATGGTGCCAAAGGTATTCCATGGATAGGTGGTCTTGTAGGCGTCGATGGCAGAGGCGGGCACATGGAGGGTGGCTCCGCTGATGTCCGTATTCTCGAAGATCAGATCGACATTCGATGCCATCGGATATGGTAGCGTAGGAATTTGGATACTGTGACAATGGACATCTTTCAGTGCTTTACAATCCTTAAAGGCACCAGGGAAGATGGTTTCCAAGGTACTAGGGAGCCTCAACGTCGATAGGTTGGCACAGCCATCGTAAGCATTGGCATAGATACAGGTGACGCCCTCTGGCACTTCGACATCCACCAATCCAATACAATTCTTGAAAGTGCCCTCAGGAACCTCCTGGGGATGCCAAATGACTGATGTCAGATGGGAACATTCGCAAAACAGCAGAGCCCCCAATTGCTCCACGCCATCAGGGATCATCATAGACGTGAGCCCCGTGCAGTTCTCGAACACGCCCCTGTCCATGGACCTGAGCGACTGAGGAAGCGTGAGTTGTGTCAGCGAGACGCAATGGGAGAAGCTATGATTGGAAATATATACGACACCTTCAGGAATCGTGATAGAAGACAGTCTGGAACAGTGGGCGAAGCACTCAGGTGGAATCCTCACCAGATTCTGAGGCAAAGAGACGGATACCAGATTGGTGCACCCCGTAAAGGCGCGCCATCGGATGACACTCACACTATTGGGAATCTGCATCGACGTGAGCGAACTGCAACAGAAGAAAGCACTCTCGCCAATCTCCTCCACACCATCAGGGATATTCACTGACGTCATCGACGTACAGTTGGAGAAGGCTTCGTTGCCAATAGATGTAACAGATAGAGGAAGCGTGACTGATTCCAGATTATAGCACCATGCACACATCCGCGCTGGAACGGTCTTAATGCCTTCAGGCAGTACGACGGAATGCAGTTGTTCGCAGGAGGCGAAAGTCTTCTCTGCGATGCCCGTCACACGATATGATTCTTCCTCATATTCAACCGCAGCAGGTATGACAACATCGCCTGCATAAAATACATCACCTGCCGTGACGACAGCTGTCTTCGTATCGTCGGCCAGCAGATAGCAGATGCCATCGATCTTGGCATCGTAGGGTTCAAAGACCAGCCGTTCTTCCCACGTCTCCTTCTCGTCGCTGCACCCAGAGAAGAGCATCATCGCTGTCAGAAGCAGCATATTCAGTTTCATCTTATTCATATTTGTCTGTTTGATTATTTCGTTTCTCGGCACGCTGCGTCTCCGTATCCTTCTTGTCGCGATGACTGCGGCGTACTTTCTTGATACCCAGGGCATAAGAGGCCGTGAGACTGACGAGACGGGCATGGTGGTTGGTATGAATACGCTCTGTAAACCAGTTGTACTGACGCGTGAGATCCGTCACATACTGTCCAAATGGATCGTTGGCCATCAGCGACAGTTTCAAACGGTCATCAAGCAAGGAATACCTCAGCGCAAAACTCGAATAGCCGTAGGCCCCATGTTCCGTCATCTTCTCCAATTGTCTGAACCAGTGGCCGTAGCGGGCATTCAGCAAGAGGGTATGCTGAGGGTTCAGGAACACATCGGCAGAAAGGGCAAGATGCTGCCCCCAGCCATATAAGTCTGGCATATAGGGATTGAATTCTGCATCTTCATATCTGGTAAGTTCAGATCGGGAAGAACTACCATGATAATAATAGATATCTCCCTCCACAACGGCATTCAGCCAAGAACCGAGACGTTGCTGGTATCGCACATAGAGTCCTCCCTGGCGCTCCTTCAACCAGTTCTCAGGCTTAGTGGTCTGAGTCTCTAAACGATAGTTCTGGTTTTGGTCTATCTGAAAACGTGTGAACCACGCCGTCTGATCTCTGCCCTGACGATACCACAGATTCGCATAGAGAGCACCAGAGTGGCGATAACTTAACTCTGCGAAATCAGTCGTTCCTGGCATCAAGGCGGGATTACCGACTATCAGGTTGGTCATCGTCACATAGACGGGTACCTGATTCAGTTCATCGAAATTCGGACGATTGATATTCCTGCCCAACTGCAGGAGGAGTTGCTGGCCGCTGTCTATCTGGTAGTTTGCGGAAAAAGTCGGTAGCATTTTGGTAAACGACTGCTTGGTCTTGACACTCTTCGTCATATCACGATCCTCGCCCACCAACCAAGAACGCTCCAGATGAAGGCCCAGAGTAGCAGAGAGTTTGGGAAGCAGTTGTTTATTCACCATCAGATAGCCAATGGCATTACGTTCCTGATAACGGTAATCATTATTTCTGTAGATGCCATTGATGTCGATGTTCGAGGATCGTTCCTGACTCTTGAACACCTTATTGTCGATGTCGGTATAGCCTAATCCCGTCTCTATCTTTACAAATGGGAAAGGTAGCGTGATGTCGAGTTTGAGGGAGTGGATTCTGTAATTGGTATCCAGTTCAAAGGAGTTGAACACATGATAAGGATCGTCAGAAGAATAGTAATAAACAGGGATATTGGCATCGCCCTCCATCACAGAACCTCGTTTACCTGTCTTATTGTAGTAATTATATGTGAGATTGGCCTGTTTCCCCAGTGTATCCAGTTGAAAGTCACTATAGGCTGTAAGTGCCGTTGTATGCATGGCGCCATTGGGCGATAAAGACGACTCTGAAGCCATCGTGTAATCCTTGATATTGGGGCCAAGTCCGGAAAACGGAGCGTAGTTAATGGACAAACGTACTCTGTCATGATCCGTCATGTCCTGAGAATCATGATTCTGACGGTACGACAACATGGCACCAATCTCCCATCGTGGCGTCAGTTGGTAGTGTAGCGCCAGATTACCCCCATATTCCCTATCTCGCTTCTCCTCACGGCTATCAGACCATTTCGAGAATGCCTTAGGTCTTTCATACGTTGTCATCCTATCGTCACGCTCTGTCAGACGATTACCATAGACATCGAGCGAGGCATCAAAGCGCCTTGTGGCATAGTTCACGCTTCCCCCATATTGCCAGTTCCAGTCGTCTTTGGCAATAATCTGGGCTTGAAGATCGCCCCACCATCCGAATGTATGATCCTGTTTCGTCACGATATTGATAAAACCACTGGCACCAGTCATATAGGAACCCGCAGGAACGGTAATGACCTCGATCCGCTCAATATCCTCTGCACGCAATGACCATAGTCTGCGTGGCATGGTCCCCCCGTCGTGTTCTATCACCCGGCCGTTAAGCATCCATCCTGCATCTCCCTTGCCTAAGATACTGACGCGTCCTCCTGACGTGGATACCAGAGGGACACGTTTCATAAGTTCCATAACGCTCTGACCTTGGGCAAACGGATCACTGGCTACCACGTACAGAAGACGGTCTGCCTCATTTCGGATCATGGGTGTTACACCCTTAACCGTCACATTCCGCAGATAATTGTCAGCCACCTGCAACTGAAGGGTACCTACATCTCCGATGGTCATCGTGCGCTCTATCGTTTTGTAACCAATATAACTGATACGCACCTGCGCACGCTCTGCACCACAGGGAACAACGAAGCGCCCTGACTCGTTGCTGACGCCTCCACCAATGAGGGAAGAGTCCGTCAGACTGAACAAAGCGATATTGGCATAAGCAACGGGCTGGTTGTCGGCATCTACAAGCCGTCCTTTGAGTTTGGTATGATCCTTCTGCACACACTCCACGAAGATCTCCCGTCTCTTGACGACCACCCTGACAGGATAGAAGCCACAGACCTCTCTGACGGCATCTGGCAGGGAACGTCCCTTCTGGATGGTCTTTGTAACGGTAAAGTCCTCCAGTTCATCATAGACGAAGGTGATGTTATAGCGTTTGGAAGCGTTGTCAAGCATGATAAGGGCCTCAGAAAGTGAAACATCACGAAACACCTGCTGCCCTCTGATGGAAAGAGCAACTATCATGAATAAGGTCAGGCAAAACGTTCGCCTCATGGTTATTCTACGATCAGCAGGTCATCTGCCAACTCTATCTTCACTTTCTCCGACATGTTCAGGCGCTCTATGATAGGGAGCACATCTTCTGCCTTGTTCCACTTCACGTAGAAGCGGATGTGGCGCGCCTTGTCATGACGGTATTCTGTTCTTAATTTGTAATGGTCTGTCACCTCTGTCAGAATTTCCTGCAGTTCCACATCTTGGAAAGTCCGGATGGTATCTGCGATAGCCTCCAGCTTTTCAGTAGATGGATCTATCGTTTTCACATCGTCTGAAACAGACATTGTGGATGGTGTTTCCTGGCGATCCTGTATCATTCGGATAGCAGCATAGGAAATGCCTGAGAGTGCTAAAATGGCCAGAAGGATGGCGGCTATCTTGCGGAAGGTCATCATCTTTTCTGGCTTTTGGCCTGCGATCTCTTGCCATGCAGCATGGATCTCAGCCTCATCTATCTCAGGAGCCTCATCGTATGCACTCGAAACATCGCACATCAGACGGTAGCAGTCTGCACACGCCTCGTCGCTGAACAACTCTTGTAACTGTTCGTCAGTATAGCGCTCAGGATACTCTACAGCATCGAGTACCTGTGTCAACTTGTCGGACTGTTCTGCTTTGCTCATTGTTCCTGTTCTTTAAAATGTTCGTGCAACTGGGTGATGGCCTGATGGAGATGCTTATAGACTGTTTTCTCACTGACACCTAATTCTGCCGCAATCTCCTGATACTTCTTATGTTTGTCAAAACGCAGGAGAAAGACCTGTCTGGTCTGTTCGGACAACTCTGTATCGACGAACTGCCGCAGTTCCGAGTATCGTCGTTCTTCATCTGTCTCCGAGGGAATGGTTACATCATTCACAGGGAGCAGGCGCTCCACACGCTGTCGTACCTGTTGCTGGGCTATGTGATCCATACATCGGTTACGGACAGAAGTGAACAGATAGGCCTCAGCCTTCTCCGGCAGAGGCATGATATCTGCCTGAATCATTCGGGTAAAGACATCATTGACGATATCTTTCCCTTCCTCATCGTCATGCAGGAGCCGCGTGGCCAACTGACGAAGTCGGACGTAATGCTGCAGGAAGAGTTGTTCTATCGCTGCCCGTTTCTGATTCATCTCTATCTATAAGACGGTCGAGGCGGCAAAAACCTACCCCAATAACACGACAAAGTTATAAAGAAATTATGAAACAAACAAGAAATCACCCCAAAACTTAGTACTGGGGTCAGGCCCCGAGATTAAGTTTTTCGACGCTGGGGACAGGTCCCTAACCCATGGCGGAGGCCCATGATCATCGCACGGAACTTCTGCCATTTATCGTGCTCGAAGCAGAGGACGATGAACATGCGCTTGGCGACTTCGAGCGTCCAGTGGAGGCGCTGATGGTGCTGGCGACCTATCCAGAGATAGTTGCGCGTGATGTAGTAGAGGCGCTGGGGCGAGTGGTTCAGCACGGACATCTGATGGTGGAAGGGGAGGGAGATCCTGCGGCCGTGGCCCATCTCCTGATAGAGACAGACATTGTTGGTGCGGAGAATCTGCCAGCCGTTCTCGCGCAGCTTCAGGCAGAAGTCGAAATCGACACCGTCGATGAAGAGTTCCTCCGTGAAGCCTCCCACGGCCTCCCACGCCGAGAGACGTACCAGATTACCTGCCGTGATGGCGTGGCTGACGTATTCTGTGCCTGAGGTATGTCGCGTGTGCTGGCGCCCCAGGTTGCGATCTTCGATACGGGGACAGATGATGGCGAGGTCGGGCTGGTCTGTATAGCGTGCCAACTCTTTGAGCATGCCGGGTTGTATCACCGAGTCCTGATCGAGGGTGACGAGCCACTCACAGCCGAGTTCGAGAGCCTTGCGGCAGAGCTGGTTCAGGGCAGCAGCGATGCCGAGGTTACGCTCGTTGGCAATCACGATGGCATTGGCTGCTATGGCGCGGATGTCGGAGATATTATATGAAGCGTTATCGACGATAATCAGGGACTTAGCGCTAGGGTCAGGCCCCTCTGCGGAGTCGGGGACGTCCGCATTTGGGCCTGACCCCAGCGCTAAGTCGAGGGCGGAGACGTTCTCACGCAGACGGGCGAGGTCGGGCTGGTAGGTCACGATGCCGATGGCGTATTCCATATCCTTTCTGGTTTATCTGGAGAAGATGCCCTTCAGGGTCTTGATGATACCTGTCTGATAGACCTTATCTTCGAGGATCACCGCATAGGCTGCGAACAGCAGGACGCTGACAAGGATCCTGAGGACGGGGGAGTCGGTCGTCAGCAGCACGAGAGCGCCCATCAACAGATAGGGCAGGGCGTAGATGACGGATTTCAGCAGCAGTGCGAAGGGGAAGCGGATGAAGAGCGAACGGCTGGACTCCATCGCGGCGATGATGAGCACCACCAGTTCGGCGGCTACCCAAACGAGACTCGTGCCGACACTCTGCAAGCTGGGCACCATCACGACGGTAAGGATGCCCCATACCACCACACCGGCGAGACCTGCCTTGACGATGGTACGGTCTTTACGAAGGGGTATCAGCAGCTGGAGCACGATAATCTTTTCGGAGCCGATGACCAGCAGCTGGAACATCGTGATGCGCATGGGCAGAATGGCACCCTCGAAGCCGGGACCCGCAAACAGTCGGATGATGTCGGGCGCGAAGAGCTCGACAAAGCAGATGAGCGGGAGGGCAAAGAGGAAAAGCAGTTTGAAGGCGATATCGGTATAATGCCGCACCATGTCGAAACGATCCTCCTCCATCAGCACACTCATACGGGGGATCATGACGCCCGTCAAGGTGCTCACCAGGGCGATGACTACGCGATAGACACGCGTGGCAGTGGCGAAGTTGCCTGCCTCCTGGTTGTTCGTGATGAAGTTCAGCACGGGGAGCGACAGCTTCGCATAGACGGCGGAGAGCATGGCGAAGATGCCCAGCATGAAGAAAGGCACGAGGAAGCGACGGATATTGGCCCGACGGATGTCCCAGTGCAGGTAGGTGCGCTTGTGGTACCAGTTGCAGACGGCGTTGCCGACGGTGATGCCCACGAACAGGGCGTAGTAGGTGACCACATCGGCCTTGGTCTGTACGAAGAGGAAGACGGCGATGATGAAGGCCGTGCGCAGGATGATCGAGCGCAGCGTGATATAGCGGAAATCCTCCAGACCCGTGTATAGCCACTCGATCCAGAAGAGGTTGGCCGTGAGCTTCAGGATACCTATCGGGATGAGCAGACCATAGTCCTGCAGACGGGGCGACATGAGGACGACACCACAGAACACGACGGCGATGAGCAGTGTGGAACAGAGGTTCAGCGCGAAGAGGTCGGTGAACGTCTGACTGAGCGCCTGAGGGTTGTCCTTGTTCTTCGCGATCTCGCGCACACCCACCGACGAGAGTCCCATCATCGAGAAGAGGATACAGTAGTCGATCATGTTATCCACCGTATCCACGATGCCGATGCCCTCGACACCCAGCACACGGCTGATGTAGGGGAAGACGATCAGCGGCACGAGGTAAGTGCTCATCGTGAGCACCGTGCTGTACATCAGGTTGCGCTTGATGTTAGCCAAGGCTCACCTCCTTTCCTTTCCTTGCCAGCCACGCATAGAACAGGGCGATGAGGGGCACCTCGATGGCGGAGAGGTGGAACAGGTAGAACTCGAACCAGCCCATGGCCATCAGACCGATGTAATAGAACAGGATGGAGTGGATATAGATGTTGCGCGTCATCACCGACAGCATCTTCCAGAAATAGATGAACGTGCTGGCCACGAGGGTATAGGTGACGAAGAGCACGGGACTGGTGTAGATGCTGAGGGTGCCGAAAAAGGTGCGCACATTGGTATAGGTGATGCCCGTGTTCCAGTAGATGGGATTGACGGGTGAGATAGTCTCGTAGCCGTGGATGGCGTTCCAGATATTCACAAAGGGGGCGACGAGATAGGAGAAGTCATTACGGTCGGGGATATGCTGGTCGATGTCGTAGCTCCAGCCGAGGGTGCCACTGGTGAAGTAGTGGATGATATGACGAGCGATGAACTCCACGAGGTTCATGTTGGCCTCACCATCGTTGCCCAGCAGGGGGATCACCATGTAGATCATGTAGAACACGAAGACGGCTCCCAGGATGACACTGAGCACCAGCGTCAGGTTGAAGCGCATCTTACCCAGATAAAGCTTCATGGCGATGGCGGAGACCACGGTGATGATGATGGCACCTTTCACCATATAACTGAACTGGATGGCGAACATCATGGCGATGAGTAGCCAGAGCAGCAGATCCTTCTTACGGACGTAATAGAGTGCCAGGATGAGGATGGGGATGAGCATGCCTCGCAGATGGGCCCACACGCCGTGGCCGCAGAACTCCTCGGCAAACTCCTCGGTACCGAAGAGATAGAAGCCGTGGGAGAGGGTACGGTAGAGCTTGAACAGCAGGACGAGCGTAAGGAGGATGCCGAAGACGATCAGGATCTTGGGAAGTCCCTTGTCATCATCCTCCACGGTGGAGATGACGGGCAGGTTGTAATGCCGCATCAGCGTGGCAAAGCCCAGACTGGGCAGGGCAAAGAACGGCAGTCCCAGGATCCACACGTAGATGCTTGTGTAGTTGAACCTGACGAATCCGAAATTGCCGGAGATGGCGATGGTGATGAGGAGCACGGCGACGTAGGGGAGCATGAGGGCGCACAACGGGGTGTAGAAAGTACGCCACGCCCTATACTCAAGATACGTCAGGCACGATACCTCCATGAGGAGTATCAGGACGATGGATATCTGCGTCAGCTCATCCACTTAGCTTCACCTGATATGTTCACGGAAGACGATATAGCTCGCAGGGATGAAGAGGCCCAGGATGAAGGCACAGATCAGGACGAGTGGGATATAGGGCGAGCTCTGTTCCTTCAGACCCAGTGGCGGCGTGAGCACACGCACATCGGTCTTCAGACCCTTCTGCATCTGAGCCTCCTCGCGCTTCTGGAGCAGGAAGATGCGCAGGGTGGCCAGCACCTTCAGGTCTTCCTCGTCCGACAGACCGTCGATGTATTTCTTAGGGGCAGAGGCGATCAGCTGCTGACCTTCCTTCTCCTTCGAAGAGACGTGCTTCAGCTGGATCTTCAACTGCTTGATGGCATTTTCAGCCGTGACGAGCACGGCATCGTGCATGGCGGCCAGCTGCTTGTCAATGTCCTTCACGAGCGGACTCTCCTTGCTGGAACTGGCAATGATCTTATTACGCTGCAGCACGATGGTGTTGTACTCTGCGATCTGCTCAGCGAAACCAGTGTTCTCTGTCGCGAACAGGATAGGCAGCAGCTCATCCTTCTTCGACTCGTCGCGCAGGTAGTTGCGGATCTCCTCAGCCACATAGAGCTGGGCCTGCAGTTCCATCTGGGCCTCGGCGATATCCTTGGCGCTCTCAGCATAGGCGGTGGCCATCACTTCGAGGTCGGGCATCATCGTCTTGCTCTTATGCTCGGCCACACGGTCACCCAGGATCTTGAGTTCCTGGTCGAGGGCGGCCATACGTTCTACGACATAACGCTCCGACACGGCAGCCTCGGCTTCCTTGTCTTCCTTCACCTCCTTGCGGTATTCGGCGATGATGGCGTTGATGATATTCGTGGCGCGTATCTTGGAGACGTCCTTACACTCGATGTCGATGATCGAGGCCTCACGGTTGCTCACGGCGATGTTCAGGCGTTTGGTGGATAACAGATCGACAACGGCCATCGGCTCTGTACGCTTCACGGTGATGGTCACCTCGTCGTCCTCCATCTTACTCAGGAAGGGGGTCGATTTGATCTCGATGTCGCCGATAGAACTCTTGAAGGTCGAGTTCACATGACCCGTGATCTCGTCGTCGAATTTGTCATCGTTCTTCTTGAGCTTGTAGATGGTCAGGTCGCCGTTGCGCTTCAGATCCACCTTCATGCGGATATCGTCCTCATCAGTGAGTGTCTTGAATTTGACGATGATGGGCTGTTCCTCATAGAGATCCTGGTTGCGGATGCCCTTCACGACGTAGCTCATGTCGAGGTTCAGCTGTTTGACCACGTTGAGCAGGAGCCAGGGCGACTGCATGGCGTAGAGCTCGTTATAGACGTTGGACGTTCCCATGTTCATACCCACGAGACCACCCAGTTCTGCGAGACCACCCAACTGTCCCATCAGTCCGCCCATAGCACTGTCGTCCTTGATGAGCACCTGTGCAGCCTTGGTGTATTTCGGGGGGGTGATGATGAGATAGACGATTGCCAACAACAGGGTGGCGGTCACGGAGATGGCGAACCATTTCCATTTGGCGAGGCACTGGCGGATGAACTCGCCGAGAGTCAGTGTGTTATTCTGAGCCATAGCTTTCTCTTTTCATGAATTATTTGAATACCAGCACGGCGATCGTGGTCAGCACCGAGATGGCTGAGAGCCAGAACGAGGGGTTGGCAAACTGGTTGGCGTTGGCCGTGGATTGACGCTTCTTGAACTTGTTGGGCTCCACGTAGATCACATCATTCTGCTGGATGTAATAGCCGGGTGAGGCCACCATCGCCTTGTGATCCTGCATGTTGATGACGTATGTCTCCTGCTTGTCACCGATGGTGCGCACCACCTTGACGTTATAGCGCTCACCGGTGATCAACAAGTCACCGGCCCTACTGATAGCCTGTAGCAGGTCGCATTTGTCGGTGGTGAACTTGAAGTAGCCGGGATTCCTGACCTCACCGAGTACGGCATAGCCCAGGTTCATGTATTCCACCGTCACGACGGCATCGATGGCCACCTGCTTCTCCGTCAGTATCCGCTTCAGCGAGGCAGCCAGTTCCGTACGCGTCAGTCCTTCAGCCTTCACCATGCCGATGAGCGGGAAGTCGATATTGCCTTCCGCATCGATGGTGTAGCCGGAGGTTCCCTGACTCTGATAGAGCGACTGCGTCTCCTGGTAGCCGATCACCTGAGAGGTGACGGGCATGTTCAGCACGTTGTTCAACTCAATGGATTTCGTGTGGACGATGATGGAGAGCTTGTCGCCTGGCTTCAGGGTGATGCCCTTGATGGCGTTGACGGTAAAAACTTCGCCGTTCTCAGTATCGGGGAAGTATGTGATGTTTTTGGGCGTTGCGCAGGATGCCAGCAACAGGGCAGCACAGCCGACCATCAACAGGTTTTTGATCTTCATTTCTACTGTTTTTATAAATAATCGGGTGCAAAGTTACAGTTTTTCCCTGAATTATTTGCATGTAATGAGGAAAAATCGTATCTTTGTCGCCGATTTTACGGAATCGACACCTGGGGTTGACTGGATTTGACAGCGGGTTGAGATGGTACGTAAGCACGCGGAGGCTTCTTGGTTCCCTCCATAATCTGAGCTGAGGAAAAATTAATTGGCAACAATGAGTATGCTCTCGCTGCTTAATCGAAGTACAGTAGATTGCTAGCTTAATTTCCCTGCTAGGCGGGGAAACGAGACGTCGCTCCGAGGATGTTGTTCCGAATCCGAAGATCAAGCGGCGCAGGTTAAATCGGAAATAGTCCCTGTAGGCTCCGATGCTGGGATGAAGATTTAGGAGCTAAGGGTGCGATTGGTGGTCCAGGTCTTGTCGCATCACGAAAACCAAAGGCTGGAATAAGCGTGTAGAAAGCGTATGGTTTCCCTGTTTGGACGAGGGTTCGACTCCCTCCAGCTCCACAAAGTTTTTACTGTATATCACTGACTGTCAATCGGTTGGTGATATTTTTGTTTTACCTTTCGGGGGCGATTTCGGGGGTGATTGGGGGGCGATTTTGCTAAAAGGCGCTATCGCTATAGTCTGTCCATCTATCTGTGATTTGCGTATTTGTCTGTAGGTGAGATATTTATGTTTGTGTTTTGGTCTCGATGCTATTCTGATACGACATTTTGGGGACAATATTGGTGTGCTCTTGAACCTTCGACTGCATTTTCATGTAATTGCATGTATTTACATCAAATTACTTGAATTTACATGTAAAGGTAAGACAGTCAGCCAAACTGAACCCGTCAATGACTTGTTCGTATTACTTATTGTACTTGACGAAGATGAAAACGGTAATATCCCTATGCAAGAATAGGCGATTTCCGTGTCCAATTAGGAATAATCCTTTTGATAGTTCACCAAAAGTACCGATCTTTGCACTGTGATTCAGAACATAGGAGTCTGGACACAGAACAAATGTTGAACTATTAAAAGAAGAAGATTATGAAGAAGACAATAGTGAGCACTAATTGGCTGAATAAGGTGATCGCAACCATGATGATGATGGCCATCACAACCGCAATGCCTGCAATGGCCGGTAACAAGAATCACAACGACAAGAAGGATAAAGTCGTTGCAGTGAATAACGGCAAGAAAGAGTCGAACTTCGACAAGGTAGACAAAAAGACGATTCATTTCGACACCCATAAGAAGAATACCTATCGTCCTGACATGAAGACTTACACCTTTAAGGTGAGCCGTCACGACTCTCATAAGAAGGTTGTTGCAAAGATTGAGAACATGAAAGGCGTGAAGGAGGCCAAGTGGAATCCGCGTACTCGTGAAGTGACGGTTATCTACGATGCAAATGTGACATCAGTCCGCAATATCAAGCACTTCATGGCATAGCAGTATGCCATTCCATATATAATCCAGAAGGCCCCGGCTTGCATCTGTGAAGTGCACCCCGGAAGTTAGACAAAAAACTTTCGGGGTGTATTATGTTAAAGAATAAACAAAAGAAGCACAGCCTATCAGCCTATCTCCGTTATATGCATATGATAGAAGACGGTTATAGCTTTCATTTTATCTGCAATCATTACGGTTCAGATGAGAAGACTCTAAAGGTATTATGGCACAGATATCAGGCATTAGGTATAGACGGTTTGAAGAAAAAGCGTAATTTTCTGTCTACTCCTGAAATAAAAAAGCAAATAGTCCTTGATATTGTGAAAAATCATTTATCTTTGCACGCAGCTTCGATAAAATACGGTCCATCCACAGGTCCCATAAAAGCCTGGCTTAGAATATACAGGTCAGAAGGCCTTTCCGGTTTGGAGCGTGTTAAGAAACGAGGCAGACCATCAGGTATGGGCAGACCAAAAAAGAATAGTAAGCCACTGACAGAGCTTGAAAGACTCCGCAAGGAGAACCAGGAACTCAGAACAGAGAATGCTCTGCTAAAAAAAGTGAGAGCCTTAGTCGAGGAAAGAAACGCCCGTCTACACGCGATTGGGCAAGAGCCATCGAAGAACTAAGGCTTGAAGGACATCCCCTGCAGTTTATGCTGGAGAGGATAAAGATGGCTCGTTCCGTGTTCTATTACCACCTCGCGCATATGAATGAAGGTGATGGCTACGATGATCTGCGAAACAGAATAAAAGCCATATATAACGAGAATCATGGTCGGTATGGATACAGAAGAATATGTCTCGCATTGAGAAATGAAGGTAAAATAGTAAATCACAAAACGGTACAGAAGCTCATGAGCCAGCTCGGATTGAAAGCCAAATGCAAGAAGCGCCACTATCACTCCTATAAGGGTGAGATAGGCAGGATTGCACCTAATGTACTGGAGCGTGATTTTGCAGCAGAATGCCCAAACCAAAAATGGACTACAGATATTACACAGGTATGTATCAACGATAAGAAACTATACCTCTCGCCTATATTGGATATGTTCAATGGAGAGATTATCTCTTACAGCATATCTAACAGTCCAAACCTGGAGATGGTCACTACTATGCTTAGAAAGGCATTTAAGCAGCATCACAATACAGATGGTCTGGTATTACACTCTGATCAGGGATGGCATTATCAGCACATGATGTATCAGAAGATGCTCAAAGACCATGGAATCGTACAAAGCATGTCAAGAAAAGGAAATTGCCTGGACAATGCCATGATGGAGAATTTCTTCGGACTGATGAAGAATGAATTACTGTATGTGAATCGCTTTGAATCTGTCGAAGAGTTTGAACGAGAACTGAAGAAATATATCTGGTGGTATAACAATAAAAGAATAAAACTAAGATTAAAAGGAATGAGCCCGGCTATATACCGAGCTCACTACTATAGAGAGATAAATAATTAACGTTTAATTTAATGTCCAACTTTTCGGGGTCACATCA
>JAGCPV010000079.1 GCA_017965475.1 Prevotella sp. | reverse complement strand
TGCTGCCCTTTCTTGCCAAACGACTTCAAGTCGATGAACAGCATCACGAGTACCAGCACGTAAAACAGGATCCATACCCACAAGGGCAAACTGATCATATCCATCTGCGTTTTCTTCTTTTTCTGTTGCAAAGATACGAAAAAAAGTAGAAAGTTTTGTGTTTTCTTCCTTTTTTCGTATCTTTGCACCGTTAAATCGAATGGTATGGAAAACGAAATGGCTGAAAAAATACCCTTGTTACGGCTGGTTGTCTTTCTGATGACTGGTATCGTCGTTGGTGAGTATGTGCCTATACAGGTGCCGATGTTTCCTGTTTGGGTTGTGATGATTGTGGTGACTTTGCTGTTGTGGCGTCATAGGTATGGACAGTCGCTGATGCTTTGCGCTTGTTTCCTGGTATTGGGGATGCTGCTCATCCTGCGGCAGAAGGAATCGCTGGAGGTGGTATGGCCGGAAAGTGAAGTCTGTTACGAAGCAGTGGTGTTGAGTGAGCCAGTGGAGAAACCAAAGACGATGGCAGTGGATATCCTGCTGCCCAGTAATCATCGGAAGTTGAAGTGCTATCTCTACAAAGAGGAGCGGAGTCGGCGCTTGCGCATCGGTGATGGTCTGCGCATCCAGTCGCGAATCAAGGAGAACAGTGACTGGCGACAGGGCTCCTTCGACTATCGTCGTTATCTGGAGATCCATGGTTTCACGGGTACGACCTTCGTCTCTTCCTGGAAATGGCAGAAAGCGGAGATATTCCTGAAGGATCTGTCGCGACTGGAACGGGCGCGTCTGTTCTTCCTGAGACAACGCAGCCGTCTGCTCCAACGGTTCTCCAATCAGGGACTTGATGGAGAACAGTATGCTGTTGTGGCGGCTATGGCTCTGGGGGAGAAGTCTGCCTTGACAAAGGACCTGAGGGAGGTATATGCCGTGACAGGGGCCTCACATGTGCTGGCCCTGAGCGGTCTGCATTTGGGTATCATCTATACCTTGTTCTCGCTGTTGATTGTCGGACGGCGATGGCGGATGGTTTCGCAGATACTCCTGATACTTGGCATCTGGGTGTTTGTCTTCCTCGTGGGGATAACCACCAGTGTGGTCCGCTCTGCCGTGATGCTATCGACCTATGCCTTGCTCTCTCTGGGTCATCGCGACAGGATGTCGCTGAACACGCTGGCCTTCGCGGTAATGATCCTCTTGATGATGAGTCCGTCCTCACTGTTCGATGTCGGCTTCCAGATGTCGTTTGCGGCGGTAGCTTCCATCCTGTTGCTGGTGCCACTGCTGGATAGCCTGTTCTCTCAGGAATTCCTGATGGAGCACCGTCTGTTCAGATGGCTATGGTCACTGGTGGCCGTTTCCTGTGCTGCCCAGATCGGGGTCGCCCCATTGATCGCCTATTACTTCGGACGCTTCTCCACCTGTTTTCTCCTGACAAACCTAATCGTCGTACCCGCTGCCACCTTGATCCTCTGGCTCTCCATCGTGGTACTCATCATCCCGTCCCTCGCGTTCCTATTAATATATATAGTGGGGCTGTTGAATACGACGCTCACCATGATCGCCGCCATCCCCGGTGCCAGCATCCCCCTGCACCCGACGCTCCTGCAGGTGTCGATGACCTATGTCATCATCGTTGCTGTTATAGCAATAACAATACTAACAGTGGGATGGTCACCATCGAGAAGAGGGTGGTGATGAAGGTGACTTCCGTCATCAACGTGGCGTCTTTCCCGTGACGCAGACAGAGGATGGTCCCGTAGGTGGCGACGGGCATGGCGATGACGACGGTGTTGATATGGTTCACCATCTCTGAGAATCCGATGACTTGGAAGAGAAAAAACAAGGCTACAGGTACAACCACCAGACGCATGACGGTGGTGATATAGACGGTGCGGTTGCCGAGCAGCGTACGGACTGAGAGTTGTGACATCGACGAACCGATGATCAGTAGGGCGGCGGGTACGGTGATGTCACCCAGCATCGTCAGTGGCAGACTGATCACCTCGGGGATATTGTCGATGCGGAGTGCCACGATGAGCATTGTCAGATAGGCGGCCAGCATCGGGGTGGAGTAGAGCACCTTCTTCTGGAACCGTGAACCCTCCACCTCGCCCTTGCCAGTGATGAGGATGGTGCCGACGGTGAAGACGGCGAAGGTGTTGATGACGTTCAGCACGGCGGCGTAGAAGACGGCCTGGTGTCCGAACAACGAGGCCACGACGGGATAGCCCATGAAACCCACATTGCCGAACATGATGGCGAAGCCCACCGTACCCTCATGCTCTTTCTGTCGAGTCAGATAGCGGGGTAACAGGAAGGCGACTCCCGTCAGCAGAACATAGGTGATGACACTGATACCCAAAAGGGGTAGGATAAACTGTCTGTCGGGCAGTTCGCCGTTCATCGCCGAGGAAAGAATTAGTGCAGGACAGGTGATATTGATGACCATCCTCGATAACTGTCTATCGAAGTCGCCACCCAAATAACCAAGTTTGCCCGCCACGTAGCCTACTACGAGGAGGGCAAACAGTGTCATCATCACTACAAACATAGCTTACATATAACCCAGCCAGCGCAGGATGTCGTTGAGGTTCGCCACCACCATCAGCAGGATCAGGATGCCGAAGCCGACATATTCGGCACGGATCATGAAGGTCTCTGAGGGTTTGCGGCGCGTGATCATCTCGTAGATCAGGAACAGCACATGACCACCGTCGAGGGCGGGGATCGGCAGGATGTTCATGAAGGCCAGGATGATCGACAGGAAGGCGGTCATCTTCCAGAACAGACACCAGTCCCACATCGGGGGGAACAGACTGCCGATGGCACCGAAGCCACCGAGTGACTTCGCACCGTCGGCGGTGAACACATACTTCATGTCACCCACGTAGCCGGCTAGCACGTTCCAGCCGTATTTGATGCCGGCGGGGAAACTCTCGAAGAAACCGTATTCCTTGGTAATGGGTTCATAAATGCCGACCAGACTCTTCACATAGAAGCCGAGCTTGAGCTCCGGGGTTAGGGTGACACTGACGGTATCGTTCGTCTCATCACGCTGATAGACGATGGTGGCTGTGCGGATCTTCAGACTGTCGGCTGCGGTCTTGGCGCCCGTCATCATGTCCTCCAGGATACCGAGCTGGTCGGTGAACTCATTATAGCTATCGACAGCATTGCCGTTGATACCGACGATCTTATCACCCTGCTGCAGACCGATATTGGCGGCAGGACTGTCGGCCATCACACTATCCACCTCGGCGGGGATTAACGGACGTACGAACGAGGGTTCTGCCTTAAGCATGCCCAACAGGTTGATGTCGCCGGGCAGCGTGAGACTCATCTGCTGGCCGGCGCGGATCAGATCGACGCGGGTGGCTTCAGAGAGGTCGCGGTAGAGGTCTGCAGAGAACTCCTTGAACTCACCCTTCTCCGTGCCGATGAGGATATCACCATCCTTGAAACCGAGGGCCTTGGCCTCGCTGTTGAACTTCATGCCGAGGGTCATGTCCTTCACTGGGATATAGGTGTCGCCCCAGTAGAACAGGATCATCGAGTAGATCAGCAGCGCCAGCAGGAAGTTCACAAGCACACCGCCTATCATGATCAGTAGTCGCTGCCAGGCGGGCTTCGCACGAAACTCCCAGGGCTGTTCGGGCTGTTTCATCTGTTCGGTGTCGAAGCTCTCGTCGATCATACCGGAGATCTTACAATAGCCGCCGAGGGGCAGCCAGCCTACACCATATTGCGTGTCGCTACCTTTTGGCTTCCACTTGAAGAGACTGCCGTCCCATTTCCAGATACTGGGGTCGAAGAAGAGGTAGAACTTATCAACGCGCACACCAAAGAGCTTGGCGAAGAAGAAGTGGCCGCCCTCATGGAGCAGCACCAGCAGGCCAATGGCCAGCATGAATTGTAACAGTCGGATTAAGAATATTTCCATGATTGATTATTTGTTCATGAGTTCTGTGGCGATACGACGGGCCTCGGCATCAGTGGCGATGTAGGTGTCGTACGACGGGTTCTTGTCGAAGGTGGCACGCTGCATGGTCTCGGCGATGATGTCGCCCATCTGCAGGAAACCGCACTTGTCCTCTAGGAAACCGCGGTTCACGATCTCGTTGGCGGCATTCACGATACAAGGCATGTTACCGCCCTTGTCAAGGGCCTCGTAGGCCATGGCCAGACAGCGGAACTTCTTCAGGTCGGGCTCGAAGAACTCCAGATGCTGGGCCTTGAAGAGATCCAGACGTTCACCGCTCAGGTGCAGGCGCTGGGGGAACGAGAAGGCGTACTGTATCGGCAGACGCATGTCGGGCACGCCGAGCTGGGCCTTCACCGAGCCGTCCTGGAACTGTACCGCACTGTGGACGATCGACTGCGGATGAACGAGCACTTGGATCTGTTTGGCATCGACGCCGAACAGCCATTTGGCCTCGATCACCTCGAAGCCCTTGTTCATCATCGAGGCCGAGTCGATGGTAATCTTCGCACCCATGTCCCATGTCGGATGGCGTAGGGCATCGGCCTTCGTCACATGGGCGATCTCCTCCATCGTCTTCAGACGGAACGGACCACCGCTCGCCGTCAGCAGGATCTTCTCGATAGGATTCATGTCCTCGCCGACGAGGCTCTGGAAGATGGCGGAATGTTCACTATCCACGGGCAGGATCGGCGTGTGGTACTGCTGGGCCAGTTGTAGGATCAGCTCACCGGCCACCACCAGCGTCTCCTTATTCGCCAGACAGATGGTCTTGCCCGCCTTGATGGCATGGATGGTGGGGTTCAGACCGGAAAAGCCGACCATCGCCGTGAGCACCATGTTGATGGGACCGGCCTCCACGATCTCGTTGAGGGCCTGGGCACCAGCATACACCTTCACGTCGGGCATGTCGCTCATCAGCGACTTCAGCTCGTCGTAGCGTGCCTCGTTGGCGATCACGATGGCGGCGGGCTTGAACTTGTGGGCCTGCTCGGCTAGCAGTTCCACCTTGTTGTTAGCTGTCAGGCAATAGACCTCATACAGGTCACTATGCTCCTCGATCACCTCAAGGGCTTGTGTGCCTATCGACCCCGTTGAACCGAGGATGGCTATCTGTTTCTTCTGTTCCATAGCTTCCTTTCTTATTTTCGTGTGCAAAGGTACGAATAAGTGCGCGAAATACCAAATAAAATGGTTATTTGTTTCGGAGACTTATCAATTAAACCTATATTTACAGCCGAACTGGCGAAAGCCAGGAACGTATCACCCAGTGCTTCTCGCGTCCGCGCGCGGTAGTAGGATATTTTTGGGATATAACAACTATATATATGCGCGCGTACGCATCTTCAGCTTCCTAAAGGTCACCTTTACGCCGCTAAAGGTGACCATTAGAGTTGTAAAGGTCACCTTTAGAAAAGTCCCAATGGCTGGGACAAAACTTTAGAGGTCGAGGAGACCGGCAGGCAGGTGCATGGTGATGGTGCGGGCCTGCTGGTCGATGGCAATGATGAGCTCCTCGGAGGCGGGGATGAGACGGCCGTCCTCCAGCTCGAAGAGGATGTTGATGGTGGTGTCATCGACGGCAGCGATGCGGCCGACGGTCTTGCCGCTCTCTGCATCGATGATGTCGAAGCCTACGATGGCGGCCCAGGAGATGCCGTCGGCGTCGGTCTCGGATAGTTCGCGGGGGAAATAGACATCGCAGCCTGTCAGTTCGCGGGCGCGCTCCAGCGTGTCGATGCCGTCGAACTTCATCAGGGCGTTCGAGTCGCTCTTGAAGCGGTATTCCTCGATGAAGAAAGGTACGAGGATACCGTCGATGTCGAGGATGAGGTAGTCAGCATCCACACGGTCGAACACGTCATCATCAAAGAGGAAGCTGACCTCTCCCCTGATGCCGTGGGCCTTTCCCAAGCGGCCGATCTGATACACCTCTTCTTTCCGGATCATGCCCTTTCAATCTTGGCCCCTAAGGCGTTCAGACGCTGTTCGATATGTTCGTAGCCGCGGTCGATCTGCTGGATGTTGTCAATGCGGCTCGTGCCGTTGGCACTCATGGCGGCAATCAGCAGGGCGATACCGGCACGGATATCGGGACTCGACATACGACCGCCGCGGAGCGTGATCTTACGGTCGTGGCCCACGACGACGGCACGGTGCGGGTCGCAGAGGATGATCTGGGCCCCCATGTCGATGAGCTTATCGACGAAGAACAGACGGCTCTCGAACATCTTCTGATGGAAGAGCACGCTGCCACGGGCCTGGGTGGCTACGACGATCAGCACCGACAGGAGGTCAGGCGTCAGACCGGGCCACGGGGCATCGGCCAGCGTCATGATCGTACCGTCGATGAACGACTGTATCTCGTAGTGTTTCTGACGGGGGACGAACAGGTCGTCGCCCTCCACCTTGATCTTCACACCCAGTTTGCGGAAAGTGTCGGGGATGATGCCGAGGTGTTCCAAGGATACGTCCTTGATGCGGATGCCGTCGCCGCACATCGCCGCCATACCAATGAAGGAGCCTACCTCGATCATGTCAGGCAGGATGCGGTGGTCGGTGCCGTGCAGCTTCTTGACACCTTCGATGGTCAGCAGGTTGGATTTCAAACCGCTGATCCTGGCGCCCATCTTGTTCAGCATCTCACAGAGTTGCTGGATATAGGGCTCACAGGCGGCGTTGTAGATCGTCGTCGTGCCCTTGGCGAAGATGGCTGCCATGATGATGTTGGCCGTACCTGTCACCGAGGCCTCGTCGAGCAGCATGTCGGAACCCTTCAACTGTCGGGCGGTGATCTCATAGACGTTCCTGCTCTCGATGCGGTTGAACTTCGCACCCAACTTCTCGAAGCCGAGGAAATGGGTGTCGAGCCTGCGACGGCCGATCTTGTCGCCACCGGGCTTCGTGATCACCGCCTTGCCCATACGGGCCAGCAGCGGACCGATCATCAGCACACTGCCACGGAGTTCGGCACAGCTCTGGACGAACGCGTCGCTCTCCAGGTAGTCGAGATTCAGGTTGTCGGCCTGGAAGGTGTAGGTGCCGTGCTCTCCGGATGTCACCTTCACGCCGATGTCGCGGAGCAACTGGATCAGGTTGTTCACATCACGGATATCCGGGATATTCCGAATGGTCACCTCATCCTCTGTCAGCAGTGTCGCACAGATGACCTGCAGGGCCTCGTTCTTCGCGCCCTGTGGGGTGATCGTGCCTTGCAGCAGATGTCCGCCTTCGATGATGAATGATGCCATCGCAGTCTTATTTCTTTTTCTTCGTTTTCTTACTGTCCTCAGTGGACGTGAACTTTTCGAACTTAAAGGTGTTCAGGTCCAGTTGTATCACACCGTCAGTGTAGTAGGCCAGGTCGTTGGCCACCTTCTCGTCATCCATCGAACCGTGTCCCCAGGTCGCCAGGTTGCGCTTCATCTGGTTGGCCGTGTAATAGGTCAGGGCGTCGCGCTCCTCCCCCGCAGGCATGGTCTTGAGTTTCTCGAAGAGCTCCTCGATGAGCTTGCCGTAATGACGGAGGCGGGTCTGTTCCTTGGGCAGCGGGATGGGCTGTGGCTTGTCGTGGAGCTTCTCGGCTGCTGTCACGTCGAAGGGCCAGTCGATGTCCAGTTCCTTGCGACTCATGAGGTACAGATGATCCCAGAGCATCTGACGGTAGTCGGCATTGTCCCTCTGCTGAGGAACTTTGGTCTCCATCATCTTGACGATGGCTTGCGCACACTTCTGGCGCTCTGCCTTACTGGCGAGGCCGATGGCGTGATCCACCATCTTCTGGATCTCACGGCCGTATTCTGGCATGATGAGCTTCTCACGCTGTGTGTTGTAGTCTAATCCTTTGATATTCATTTTTTATCTCTTAACTCTTATCTCTTAACTAAAGAAGTTTCTTCGGAAGCTTCGCCACAAAGTCCTTCAGGTAGAAGGGAACGAAATAGGCCACGTCCTCAAACTGCTCGTTGAGGAACCGCTTCTCTGCCAACGGCTGCATCCACTTGGCCAACGGTTCGATACCCTCTATCAGATGGGCGTTCGGGTGATGGATGGCCTCCATGCACTTCTGGGCACCGTTGCCGAAGAAATAGACGGGCTGTTTGTCAAGGAATTCCTTGTAGGTGTCGGCATCCACAACATCGGCTCCGATATCCCTCACGGGCTTCAGCGCACGGGTGTAGATACCCGCATAGACCTCCATTCGACGGGCGTCGAGCATCGGACATAGCAGAGCATCCTCCTCGGGAATCTCCCTGAGCAGCACAGGTACGCAGAGCAGTTCCAGCGTTGGTACGGCGATCAGTTTCAGGTTCCGCCCATAGCAGATGCCTTTCGCCATCGAGACACCGATGCGCAGTCCTGTATAGGAGCCGGGACCGCAACTCACGGCCACGGCGTCGAACGGGATGGCGTGGTTGTCGGTAAACGAGAGGGCCTCGTCAACCATCGTCCCCAACCGCTCTGCATGGTTGGGACCGCTGTGGTCTTCCTGCTGGAAGATCACCTGCGAGTCTTCCGAGACGGCCACGGAACAGACGTCGGTACTGGTTTCTATATGTAATATCGTTGACATGAAATCCCTTTCCTTCTTTTTATAAGGTGCAAAGGTACGGTAAATTGTCCGAAATACAAAGTATTTATAAGAAATTAACTGAAAGAGAGTGCGTGACAGTTTTGTATGTGCGCGTAATATATAAAATGTATATCTGTTTCTGTGTCTTGATGTGTATCAAGAGCGTTCTGAATTTTACTTAAAATTTAAAATTTTCTTTGGAAAAGTTTTGTTGGTTTGTGGAAAATGTGTACCTTTGCACCCGCTAAACGAGAAACGCAGTTTTCGAGTGCGGCAGAAAGCGAGTTCTTTGAAAGATTTACATAGACAGAAGTAGTACAAGAAGCGAGTACTTTTATTAGTACTTGGGTAGAAGAAACGAACCGTTTCAATTCTTGAATTTGGATAGTCGTTCTGAGACAGAGACAATGATCAGAATTTATACAAGTTTCCTAGGAACGAGTGCAATGAAAGCCGTCTTTCAATTGCCGAGTGACGACGGAAGCT
>JAGCPV010000078.1 GCA_017965475.1 Prevotella sp. | reverse complement strand
TGTCTGTTCTGATGGTCATCAGGTGAGATTCATCATCAGTGATACAGGTACCCCCTTCGACCCGACGGAAATTAATCCAGCCGATACCACGCTGTCTGCCGAAGAACGTCCGGTAGGTGGATTAGGCTTCCATCTGGTCAGACAGTTGGTAGATAGCATCAATTATGAGCGTTTGGATGGTAGGAATATCCTCACGCTAAGGAAGAGAATAGTGAAAAGTGAATAATTAATAGTGAATTGTTATGAAGACAAAAATTGAAGAGATTGATGGCAAGTTTATTGTCACGTTGGAAGGAGAAATGGATACCGCTGCTGCCGA
The DNA here is from genome assembly GCA_017965475.1 of Prevotella sp. GTDB lineage: Bacteria > Bacteroidota > Bacteroidia > Bacteroidales > Bacteroidaceae > Prevotella. The sequence goes on along the minus strand of JAGCPV010000078.1, from coordinate 7,326 downwards.
GCAGGCTGAGAAGGAACTGAAAGTGCTTTACAAAAGTGAAGGGAAGGATGTGATTATAGAGTGCGGTGGACTGGAGTATATCGCATCCAGTGGTCTGCGCATTCTCATTCTCATTCTGAAAGGTGCGAAGGCTAACGGAAGTAAGGTAACTTTGAAGAATGTCAATGACGACATTATGAACGTGTTCAAACTCACAGGGTTTACTACCCTTTTCGACTTTGAATGATGTTCAAATGAACAAGCGTAATGGATATCTGATATCCAAGGCTCTCCACACATTCATGTGGGCCTCAATATTGTCGTCAGTAGCTCAGCTGCTGTCAACAATGATTGATGCCATCGTGGTGAGTAACCTGATTGGCCCTGATGCCATCTCGGCTGTCAATGTGTCAGTGCCAGTTCTGTCGCTAGTGAGTTGTCTCGGTATCCTACTTGGTGTGGGAGGATCGATCGTGGCTGCCAAGGCTATGGGACTTCGGAATATGGAGGAGGCCAATCGGGTATTCTCCGTATCGTTGAAGGTCACGCTGATTTTTGGATTGCTTATTTCTGTGGTTGGCTATTGGCTGACACCCGGGATTGTGGGGCTCGTATGTCCTACAGAGAGTCGTATCTATCCATTGGCTGCCAGCTATCTACAGATCATCATCACAGGTATGGTCTTTATGTTAGGAGGCTTTACCTTGCAATCCTTTGTCAAGACTGATGGCAATCCCAAACTGGTGATGAGAGCCGTTGTTATAGGGTGTATCGTCAATCTGGTTTTTGACATCATCTTCATCCAGGTTTTTGACATGGGTATCGCAGGTTCAGCATGGGCTTCTGTCTTGTCGTATATAGTTGCTTCTGCCGTCTGCTTGCTACATTTCCGTATGCCTTGCTGTTCGTTGCGCTTTCAGCTCCATGCCAAGATCACCACAGGATTAGGTGCCATCGCCAAGGAGGGTGCTCCCCTGAGTGTCAACTCGTTGCTGCTGGGTGTCTGCACCTATTTCATCAACACGATCGTCCTGCATGTGGCGGGTGATGACGGCATGTACGTGTGGTCACTCTGTCTGCAGTTGTTTGCTATCATGCAGTTGGTACTTGGCGGTATCTCCACCAGTATTTACGCGATTGGGGGATTGTTGGCCGGTGAACGTGATATGGATGGACTGAGCATACTGACACGGCGTGTGCTCCTCTATGTCTGTAGTGTGCTGGCGTTTATTGTCATTGTGATGCTGGCATTCCCAGAGGTGCTTCCCAGTCTTTTCGGTGGCAGCCAGTTGTCTAACCACGCTACGATGAACGTTGCCACGCCGATACGTATTTATGCATTGCTGCTTGTACCATACGCGATTGTAGCCGTTTTGCGTTCACTTTATCAGATTATCGGTTTCCGTAGCATGAGTCTGATACTCAGCATCACCCAATTGGTAGCGATGGTGATTTGTGTATGGCTGCTTGCCTTTGAGGGACCCAACATGTTGTGGTGGGGGTTCCCCGTGTCGGGCCTCATCTTATTAATAGCCACCATGCTTTTCAGTTGGCAGAAACACCGTCAGCAGCCACAGTTGTCGCTGATGACGCTGATTCCTCAGACGATAGGAGGGAAGTCGCTTAATATCTCCATCAGACTGATTCGCGGTGACGTCATCAATGCATTAAATGACATCAAGTCCTTTCTGAAGGAGTGTCAGGTGGCGGAGTCAACGGTCTTTACTGTACGTCTCTGTTGCGAGGAACTCTTAAACAACATCATCGATTATGCAGTAGAGAAATATCCGGAGAAACACTTTGCCGATATCTATATACGATTGGGAGATTCTCAGATAAGTGTGTTGTTGAAAGATGACGGACGCCCCTTTAATCCGATTTTCAAAAATAAGGAGTTAAGGGAGAAAAATAGTGATATTGATTATGAACACTTGGGCTTGTTGCTGGTTACAGGCGAAAGCTCCTCTATCAATTATAAATATATGTACGACCAGAATATGGTCTTTCTAACTTTCCAACGAACCAAATAAAAACAACAAGATGAGAACTAACGAATACCTTCAGCCATTATGGGACGCTTTTGAGCGTTTCGCAGATCTGCCTGCTGTTGTGGATAACGGTGGGCGAATAACCACCTATCGCCAATTAGGTGAGTTAACGCGTAGAATAGCGGGAGGATTGGCAAGTCTGGATTTGCCAGAAAACTCCTTTATACCTATTCTGTTACCAACCTCGATGGAGTATATTGCTGCGGAGTTGGGTGTCTGGATGGCTGGTCATGCCATCGTGCCGATGGGTACTACTTTCCCTGAAGGACGTATCGAATACATCAAGGAGCATTGTGAGGCACCACTCATTATCGATGCCCAGAGACTAAAGGCCTTTTCAGAGGTTGACGAGCTACGTGACGAGGTCACGCGCTTCGAACTCGAGCAGAAGGCCCTGCTGATCTATACAAGTGGATCGACGGGTGAGCCCAAGGGTATCCTGCATTGTTTCGACAGTCTGTGCTCCCATGTACACACTGGCTCACTGCAGGAAGAGCATACTGATATGGTGTGGGGTACCTCATCGCCATTCTATTTCGTGGCTGCTATGTCGAACTTCCCTGTGTTGAAGGGTGGTGGCCAGTTGCATTTCTACACAGGCGACGTGCTGTTCGATGTCAGGAAACTGGAAGACTATATCGAAGAGCATGGTGTGACGCATACTTTTATCAGTCCTGCCGTGCTGGCCAATTTTCATAATCGTTCGAAGTCGCTCAAGGTGGTATTCACGGGCAGTGAGAAACTGGTGAACCAGTGTTCGCGCGACGGTTATCTGCTCTACAACAATTACGGTATGACGGAGACGCTGGGTACGCTGCTGCACTTCAAGGTGGATAAGCCCTATGAATCTACGCCAGTAGGAGTGCCCAACAAGGAAGAAATTCAGGAATTGATGCTCGTGGGCGATGACGGTAAGCCTGTTGCTGAAGGCGAAGAAGGTGAGCTGGTGGTTAAGGGATGTTTCTGTAAAGGCTACTATAAAGATCCTGAGCGGACGGCCCAACTTTATCAGGATGGTTGGTTGCATACCAATGATATCCTACGCCGGCTTCCTGACGGCAACTTCGTCTATGTGAACCGTAAGGATTGGATGGTGAAGATCAATGGTCAGCGTGTGGAGCCAGGTGAGGTGGAACAGGCCATCCAACGTATCGATGGTGTCACAAAGGCCATTGTGAAAGGTTTCGATGGCAAGACAGGAAGTCAGTATCTGTGTGGCTATTACACCAGTGTTGGAGACATCACCCCCGAAGTCATCAGGAATACGCTTGCAGAGCGTCTGCCACCCTACATGGTGCCCCTGCACATCGTGAAGGTGGATGAGTTCTCCTTCCTGCCTAATGGCAAGGTGAATCGTAAGGCTCTGCTGCCACCTGACAGTTCAGAACTCCTTTCGAACTACGTAGCGCCTACCAACGAGGTGGAGCGTACGCTCTGCGAGGCCTTTGCCCAGGCACTTGGGATGGAACAGGTGGGTATCGACGATGATTTCTTCATGCTTGGTGGCGACAGTATCAAAGTGATGCGCCTGCAACAGCAGTGCGAAAGCCTGAGTCTGACATCGAAGATGATCTATAAGGGTAAGACCCCACGCCATATCGCAGAACTGTGTGACGTAGTGACTGGTGATATCGCAGCACCGGAATTCCCTGTTGCCCTCTCACAGACACAGATGGGTATCTATGCTGAGAGTATGGCCCGTCAGGGAGAGGCTGCCTATAACAATCCCATTCTGCTGAAGATAGGTGCAGAGATCGACGAGCAGAAGTTGGCCCAGGCGATCGAACAGGTGGTCAGTGCTCATGCTTTTATCAAGACTCGTATCGAGGAAGATGCAGAAGGTAATCCGGTGATGGTTCCCTCAGATGCAGCCTATAAGCAGACCATTGAACAGATGAGTGAGGCTGAGTTGGAGGTCTTGAAACCCCAGCTCATTCAACCCTTCAACCTACAGAAAGACCAATTGTTCCGTATTCGCATCATTCGTACTGAGGCTGGCTTGTATCTGTTTTCAGATTTCCACCATATTATCTACGATGGCACCTCCATGCGTATCTTCATGGCCGATGTCGATCGTGCGTATGCTGGGGAAACCATTGCCCCAGAGCAGTGGACAGGTTGGCACGTCGCCCAGGAAGAGACGGCCTTGCGCCAGACGGAAGCCTATACTGAGGCAAAGGCGTGGTATGAGGAGAACTTCAGTGGCTTAGATATTGAGAACAAACCGATTCCTGATGTACTAGGTGAGAAGACCGTGACCTTCGGTAGTCAGGATCTGCTACTTGGCATCAGCAATGAAGCCATCAATGTGTTCTGCCGTCGTCAGGGCGTCACTGCCAATATCCTCGCGATAGCAGCATTCGCCAAACTGATGGGGGCCTATACCAATCAGGAGGCTGCGCTTTTTACCACCATATATAACGGTCGTAACAGTCTGCGCACAGCCCGTACCATTGACATGATGGTGAAGACACTGCCCGTATATAGTCGTTGGACTGCCGATACACGTATCAAAGACTTCCTGCACGATGTGAAGCAGCAATTACTTGGGGCCATGAACAACGACATCTACTCGTTTGCTGAGGTGGCTGCCAATTTGGGTGTCAGCAGTGATGTGCTCTTTGCTTACCAGGGCGACTACCTGACACTGGGTACCGTCTGTGGCCAACCTTATAATGTCATCCCCTTAGAGAAGAATGCCACGGGCAGTCCGCTCGACGTACAGATCTTCAACACGGCCGATGGACCGTCGCTCCACGTGGAGTTTCAGAAGAATATGTACTCTGATGCGCTCATCAGCGAACTGATGCAGTGTTATGCCAATGTGCTTCGCTCGATGCTGACGGTAGAGCGTCTGTCGGATATTGAGTTGCTCAATGCTGATCAGTTACAGGAACTCGACGACTTCAATGATACCGACGTTCCTTACGATGATACGCAGACCGTTGTCTCGCTGTTCCGTCATCAGGCGAAGGCTACACCAGATGCTGAGGCCGTGGTGTTCAAGGACAAACGCTATACTTATCGAGAGGTGGATGAGATCAGCGATCGTATCGCAGGTTACATCGCCTTGAAGGGCTTGGGATTGGAGGATGCTGTTTCTGTCATCATCCCTCGCTGTGAGTGGATGGTCATCGCCTCGCTTGGTGTGCTGAAGGCTGGTTGTGCCTATCAGCCCCTTGATCCCACCTATCCCAAGGAACGCCTGAACTTCATGGTGAAGGATGCGGATGCGAAGCTGCTCATTGCTGATGAAGCGTTGCGCGACCTTGTGGACGAATATCAGGGAGAGGTTCTGCTGACCAAGGATATCGTTGAATTGGCTGCTGTGACACAGCAGCCAACGGAACCGAAGCCGGAGAACCGTTTCATCCTACTATACACGAGTGGTTCAACAGGTGTGCCCAAGGGTTGTCAGCTGACGCATGGTAATCTTGTCTGCTACTGTCACTGGTACTGGAAGTACTATGGCCTGAAGCCGGAACACAACGTGGCCGAATACGCCAGTTATGGTTTTGATGCCCATATGGATGGCATCTATCCCCCATTGACGGCTGGTGCTACCGTACACATTGTTCCAGAAGAACTGCGCCTCGATCTCATCGCACTCAATGAGTATTTCGAGACCAATCATATCACTCACGCGTTTATGACAACCCAGGTGGCCTACCAGTTCGCTACCAGTATCGAGAACCATTCGCTGCTACATCTCAGTTGTGGCGGTGAGAAACTGGCCAGTCTGAATCCACCGGCATCCTATCAGTTGAGCAATGGCTATGGTCCTACGGAGACCACCATTTTCATCACCATCTTCCCGGTACATGAGAAACTGGTGGATATCCCCATCGGCAAAGTGCTGGATAATATGCGGCTCTATATTACAGACTTGCAAGGTCATCGTCTGCCCGTAGGAGCTATTGGTGAACTGTGGGTGGCAGGTCCTCAGGTGTCTCGTGGCTATCTGAACCGTCCGGAGAAGAACGCAGAAGTGTTTATCACTAATCCATTCACCCATGAGAAAAAATATGCTCCAGCCTATCGTACTGGTGACATCGTGCGCTATCTGCCCGATGGCAATATCCAGTTTGTAGGTCGTCGCGACGGGCAGGTGAAGATTCGTGGCTTCCGCATTGAACTGAAAGAGGTGGAGGCTGTGATCCGCGAGTTCCCAGGCATCAAGGATGCCACCGTACAGGCCTTTGACGCAGAAAGTGGTGGTAAGTTCATTGCAGCCTATATCGTCAGCGATGAGCAGATCAACATTGAGGCCATGAACAATTTCATCCTAGAGCAGAAGCCTCCTTATATGGTGCCTGCCGTGACGATGCAGATAGACGCCATCCCTCTGAACCAGAACCAGAAGGTGAACAGGCGCGCCCTGCCCAAGCCTGAGTTCAAGAAGATGGAAGTGGAGGAGAGTGGTAATAGGCCATTGAATGTGCTGGAGCAGGAACTGATGGAAATGGCTGCTGCTGTGATAGGCAACAAAGAGTTCGGTGTCACCACACCTCTTATCTATGCCGGTCTGACCTCTATTCTCAGCATCAAGTTCTCCGTACAGATTTACAAGCGTTTTGGCATTGAAATCAAGTCGAACCAGCTCACTGGTGGTGCATCCATCGAGGCCATTGAGAATGTCATCCTCGATCAATGGATGAATGGAAGTGAAAAGGGAGAAGTGAATAGTGAAAAGTTTGTTGAAGATGAAGGCTTGAAGGCCTCGCCGCTGACCTTCGCCCAGACAGGCGTCTATTTCGAATGTGTCAAGAATCCGTTGAACGTCACTTACAGTATGCCTTCTTTGTATCGGTTCGATAAGAATGTGGTAAGTGCAGAGCTCTTGGAAAAAGTCTTGGCGGAGTTTATCAGCATCCATCCAGCCCTTTCTACTCATTTCGATATGACTGAAGAGGGTGTGATGCAGATTCCTAACGAAGATCAGAATGCGGTTATCGAACAGTTGACCATGACTCCTTCAGAATTCGAGGAGTATAAGCAACAGTTCCTGCAGCCCTTCCGACTGTCGAGTGGTCCGCTCTATCGTCTGGTCATCATCACGGTTGAGGATGAGGTCTATCTTCTGGCCGACTTCCACCACCTCGTGATGGATGGTGACTCGATGAACACCTTCACCATCCAGTTGGGAGAAGCCCTGCGTGGTGAGAAGTTGGAGGCTGAAACATTAAGCTATGCCAAGTTCGCAGTAGATGAGAAACGTTTCGAGGCTTCTGAGGGTTTCGAGGCTAACAAGACATACTTTGCCGAGATGTTGGCAGAATATGAGAGTGCCAGTGAGATT
>JAGCPV010000077.1 GCA_017965475.1 Prevotella sp. | reverse complement strand
TATATTCTATATAATATGGTAATCATAACTATCAACTATAAACTATCAGTTATCAACGGGTTTCGGGTACTTCCTGGTCCAGCCGTCCCATCTCAGTTGCATCACACCGAAGAAGGCCTCCCCGAAGATGCCACCCGACATCTTGCTGGTGCCCTCCTTTCGGTTGACGAAGATGACACTCACCTCCTTGATCTTAAAGCCGATCTGATGGGCGGTGTATTTCATCTCGATCTGGAAACCATAACCCTTGAAGCGGATCTTGTCGAGTTCGATGGTCTGCAACACGCGCCGTTTGTAGCAAACGAAGCCCGCTGTGGTGTCGTGTACCTTGAAGCCTGTGATAACCCGCACGTATTTCGAGGCAAAGTAGCTCATCAACACACGTCCTACGGGCCAGTTCACCACATTCACACCTTCCACATAACGGGAACCGATGGCCACGTCGTAGCCATCATCATGGCAGGCACCATAGAGACGTGGCAGGTCATTGGGGTCATGGCTGAAGTCGGCATCCATCTCGAAGATGTAGTCGTAGTCATGCTCCAGCGCCCACTTGAAACCGGCGATATACGCCGTGCCGAGTCCGAGTTTCCCGCTGCGCTCGATGATGAAGAGACGGTCGCAGAATTCAGTCGCCATCAAACCCCTGACGATGGCTGCTGTCCCGTCAGGTGAGCCGTCATCGATCACGAGGATATGGAAACATTTTTCCAGGGCGAATACCGCGCGGATGATCTTCTCGATATTCTCCTTCTCGTTGTAGGTAGGAATGATGACAATACTGTCGCTCTCGTGCATAATCTGCTGTTTTCTGCTGCAAAGTTAATAAAAAACTCTGATAAGCATATGCTAATCGCAGATTTTTTAGTAATTTTGCACACTGTTCGCGATGAATATACAGGAATTAGAGAAAAAATATGCACAGTTGCCGCAAGTGTCGGCACTGGCCAAGGAGATGGGGAAATCTTCTGTCAAGACGATTTTCCTCGAAGGATTGTTGGGTTCTTCGGCTCCGATGTTGTTCGGTAGTCTGTCGCGGAAGAGCCAGATTCCTTTGCTGTTTATTTTACAGGATGCCGAGGAGGCTGGGTATTTCTACCACGATCTGACCCAGCTCATGGGCACGCGTGATGTTCTCTTCTTCCCTTCGAGCTATCGGCGGGCCATCAAGTATGCCCAGCGTGATGCGGCCAGTGAGATTCTTCGCACCGAGGTGCTTGCCAGTCTCTCCCTCTATATCGTCACCTATCCGGAGGCCCTGGCGGAGATGGTCGTCTCAAAGAAAACACTCGACACACGGACGCTTGTCTTGGAGAAAGGTCAAACGGTCAGCATCACAGAGATAGAGAAGACCCTGCGCGGCTTCGGCTTCCGTGAGGTCGATTATGTCTATGAACCGGGACAGTTTGCCCTGCGCGGCTCTATCTTTGATGTCTATTCCTTCAGTTGCGAATATCCTTATCGTATCGACTTCTTCGGCGATGAAATCGACTCCATCCGTACCTTTGAGGTGGAAGACCAGTTGTCGAAGGAACAGCGTGACCGGATTGAGATCGTGCCGGAACTGGCTGCTGTGGCCGATGAGAAGGTGCCTTTCCTATCTTTTCTTCCCAAGAATCTGATGTTGGTCACGAAGGATCTGTTGTATGTGCGCGATGCGATAGACCGTGCCTATCAGGAGGGATTCTCCTCTCAGGCCAGGATGGAGCAGATGGAGGGTGCTACCGAGATGGAGCAGCGCGAGATAGAACAGCAGATGCGTAGGGAGTCACAACTGATCACGGGTCCGCAGTTCATGTCTGATGCCGAACAGTTCCGTCGTATTGAGTTCGGACACCGTCCCTCAGCTCAGCCAGAGGCCGTTATCCGTTTCCATATCACCGTCCAGCCGCTCTTCCATAAGAACTTCGACCTGCTGACACAATCCTTTGAGGATTATCTGTTGCAAGGGTACCAGATCTATATTCTCGCCGATAGCCAGAAGCAGAACGAACGTCTGAAGGATATTCTTGAGGCTCAGTTCCCATCGAGTGCAGAGGTGGGGACTATCTTCACGCCTGTCGAGAAGACCCTCCATGAGGGTTTCGCCGACGATGACCTGCGCATCTGTGTCTTTACTGATCATCAGATCTTCGACCGTTTCCATAAGTACAACCTGAAGAGCGACAAGGCCCGCAGTGGTAAAATGGCACTCACGCTGAAGGAGATCCAACAGTTCGAGATCGGTGACTTTGTGGTGCATGTCGATCATGGTGTGGGTAAGTTCGGCGGTCTGGTGCGCATGCCTCAGGGTGATGGTTATCAGGAGATGATCAAGATCCTCTACCAGCATGGCGATAGCATCTATGTCTCGATACATTCTTTATATAAGGTGTCGAAATACAGGTCGCAGGATGGTGGTGAGGGACCGCGTCTCTCCACGCTGGGTACTGGTCAGTGGGAACGTCTGAAAGAGCGTACCAAGAAACATATCAAGGATATCGCCCGCGACCTGATCAAACTCTACGCCAAGCGCCGTCGTGAAAAGGGTTTCGCCTTCAGCCACGATACCTATCTCCAGCACGAGCTGGAGGCCAGCTTCCTTTATGAGGATACGCCCGATCAGTTGAAGGCCACGCAGGATGTGAAGGCAGATATGGAACAGGCGAAACCCATGGATCGTCTGGTCTGTGGTGATGTAGGCTTTGGCAAGACGGAGGTGGCCGTGCGCGCCGCCTTCAAGGCCGCGACGGATGGCAAACAGGTGGCTGTGCTGGTGCCTACCACTGTATTGGCCTACCAGCATTTCCGTACGTTCTCCTCTCGTTTGAAGGATATGCCCGTCAGGGTGGATTACCTCACACGGGCCCGTTCTGCCAAACAGACCACCGCCCTCCTGAAAGACCTTGCCGACGGTAAGATAGACATTATTATTGGTACGCATAAGCTTATCGGCAAGACGGTGAAGTTCCACGATCTTGGCCTGCTCATCATCGACGAGGAACAGAAGTTTGGCGTCTCCACGAAGGAGAAACTGCGTCAGATGAAGTCGAACGTCGATACGCTGACGATGTCGGCCACGCCCATTCCGCGAACTCTCCAGTTCTCGCTCGTTGGTGCCCGTGACCTTAGCGTCATCCAGACACCACCGCCCAACCGCTATCCCATCCAGACGGAGATCCACACCTTCGGGGCGGAGATCATCAGCGATGCCATCAACTTCGAGATGTCTCGCAACGGACAGGTGTATTTCGTGAACAACCGCATCAGTCAGTTGCATGAACTTGCCGATATGATCCATAAGTATGTCCCTGATGCCCGTGTGGCCATCGGACATGGACAGATGAAGCCGGAAGAACTGGAACAGATCGTGCTCGACTTCTCGAACTATGACTACGATGTGCTGCTCTCTACCACCATTGTGGAGAACGGCATCGATATCCCCAACGCCAATACCATTATCATCAACGGCGCCCATAACTTCGGCCTGTCAGACCTACACCAGATGCGAGGTCGTGTGGGACGAGGCAACCGCAAAGCCTTCTGTTATCTGCTGGCACCGCCTCTGGCAGCCCTGCCACCAGAGTCGCGCCGTCGTCTTGAAGCTCTCGAAAACTTCTCCGACCTCGGCTCTGGCATCAACATCGCTATGCAGGATCTCGATATCCGTGGTGCGGGCAATCTTCTGGGCTCCGAACAGTCGGGCTTTATCTCCGATCTTGGCTACGAGACCTATCAGAAGATCCTCAATCAGGCGATGGCGGAGCTGAAGAACGAAGTAGTGGAGTTTAAGGCAGTCGATTCGACTGCCTTAAACTCCACTACGTTCGTTGACGACTGTGCTCTCGAATCCGACATCGAGATGTACTTCCCTGATCAGTATGTCCCCAGCGACTCAGAGCGTATGCTCCTCTATCGCGAACTCGATAACCTCGCCAACAGTAATCGTCTGGAGGCTGATCTTGAGGCCTATCGCAAACGTCTGATAGATCGCTTCGGCGAGATTCCTGCCGTGGCTGAGGAACTGATCAATGTGGTGCCGCTGCGTGTAGCAGGCAAACAACTTGGCATCGAGAAGATCATGCTTAAGCAGACGAATATGTACCTGTATTTCGTCAGCCATCCCGATAGCCCATATTATCAGAGTGAGGCTTTCGGACGTGTGTTGGCCTATGTGGGAAACCATCCCCGTCAATGTAATTTCCGTGAGGTAAACGGCAAACGTTCTGTGGTGATCTCTGCCGTTGCCTCTGTTGAGGCTGCTCTGACAATCTGTCGTACAATTCTGACAGATTGACATGCAATTCTGCACTGGCATCTTTGTTGCATCATGGTTGGTGACGGTCGCAAGATCATCACTAAAAAATGTAACATGTATAACCCTTTAAAAATAGAATTAGGAGGTAAAAATTATGATGCCAGTAATGAGAAGTAACAGTTGGATTCCTAGTGTATTCAATGATTTGTTTGATACGGACTTTATGCCGAAGTGCAATGCAACGGCTCCCGCTATCAACGTGAAAGAAAGTGACAAAGCCTATACTGTAGAGTTGGCTGCACCGGGCATGAAGAAGGAGGACTTCAACGTTCATATCAATGATGAGGGTAACCTGATCATCAAGATGGAGAGCAAGCAGGAGAAGAAGGACGAGGACAAGAACACCCGCTACCTGCGTCGTGAGTTCTCGTACTCGAAGTTCGAGCAGACGCTGATCCTGCCTGACGATGTGAAGAAGGAGGATATCTCCGCCAAGGTCGAGAACGGTGTTCTCACCGTCGAACTCCCCAAGGTCGTTGAAGAGAAGGTGAAGGTATCACGTCAAATAGATATCGCATAAAAGAAAAATCCCCGCCAATCGGCGGGGATTTTTAGTTATTGTTTGTCAAGTTCTGCGAGGTTCTCAGCGATCATCTCGTCAGTGACGGTGTAGTTCTGGAGGTCGCCCTTGATGAAGGATTCGTACGACGGCATGTCGATGAGTCCGTGACCGGAGAGGTTGAAGAGGATTACCTTCTCCTCGCCCGTCTCCTTGCACTTATTGGCCTCACGGATGGTAGCTGCAATGGCGTGACAACTCTCAGGAGCAGGGATGATACCCTCTGTGCGGGCGAAGAGCATGCCAGCCTCGAAGGTCTCCAGCTGTGGGATATCGACACCGTGCATCAGACTGTCCTTGATGAGCTGGGAGATGATCATGCCGGCACCATGGTAGCGCAGACCACCTGCGTGGATGTTGGAGGGCTTGAAGTTGTGGCCCAGCGTGAACATCGGCAGCAGCGGGGTATAGCCAGCCTCGTCGCCGAAGTCGTAGCGGAACTGACCGCGCGTCAGCTTCGGACAGCTGTCAGGCTCGGCTGCAATGAACTCCGTGTGGCGCTCACCACTCAGGTTATGACGCATGAAGGGGAAGGAGATGCCACCGAAGTTACTACCACCACCGAAGCAGCCGATTACGATATCGGGATACTCGCCAGCCATCGCCATCTGCTTCTCGGCTTCCAGACCGATGATCGTCTGGTGCAGACCCACGTGGTTGAGCACGGAACCCAACGTGTATTTACAATTAGGCGTCGTGGTAGCGAGCTCGACGGCCTCAGAGATGGCTGTTCCCAGGGAACCGCTGTGGGTGGGATCCTTCGTCAGGATATCCTTACCGGCACGGGTGGACATCGAGGGAGAACCCTCTACGACTGCACCGAAGGTACGCATGATCGATGAGCGATAGGGTTTCTGCTGCATGGTGATCTTCACCTGATAGACGGCACATTCAAGACCGTAGATCTTTGCGGCATAACTCAGGGCTGCACCCCACTGGCCGGCACCTGTCTCGGTGGTGACGTTCGTCGTACCTTCCTGCTTGGCATAGTAGCACTGGGGCAGGGCGGAGTTGATCTTATGGGAACCCAGCGGGTTGGTGCTCTCGTTCTTGAAATAGATATGGGCAGGAGTACCCAGAGCCTCTTCGAGGGCATAGGCACGTACCAGCGGTGTGGAACGGTAGTACTTGTATTTCTCAAGCACATCCTCAGGGATATCTATCCAACGATGCTCAGTGTCCAACTCCTGCACACAGCACTCACGGGGGAAGATGTGTGCCAGATCATCGACACCCAAGGGCTGCTTCGTAGCCGGGTGGATGGGAGGCATGGGCTTGTTGGGCATGTCTGCCTGGATGTTGTACCACTGTGTTGGGATCTCACTCTCTTGGAGGATGAATTTTTTCTGTTTAGCCATAATATAAATGTTTTAGAATTGGGTAATTCCGTCTGCAAAGATACGATAATTAATTAAGAATTAAGAATGAAGGATTAAGAATTTCATAAAAATGTGTACCTTTGCAGACGATTATGTGGATTATTGCAACAATATTGATTTATTTTGCAGTCTTGTTCGGTATCAGCAGACTGACGAGCAGGCGTGCTACCAACGAGACCTTCTTCCGCGCGAACAGAAGGTCACCTTGGTATATGGTAGCCTTCGGCATGGTCGGAGCCTCGATATCGGGGGTGACGTTTGTCTCAGTGCCTGGGATGGTGACGAGCATCGATATGACCTATATGCAGACCTGTCTGGGTTTTATCCTCGGCTATATCGCTGTGGCCTTTATCCTCCTGCCGCTCTACTATCGGCTGAACCTGACCACCATCTATTCGTATCTGGGACAGCGGATGGGACCGAGGGCCTATAAGACGGGAGCCTCATTCTTCCTGTTGTCGAAGATGACGGGAGCGGTGGTACGGTTCTACGTGGTCTGTATGATTCTCCAGCGCTTTGTGTTTGAGGCGTGGGGCATTCCCTTTGCCGTCACCGTCTCCGTGATGGTGGCTCTGATTTGGCTTTACACCCGTCAGGGAGGCATCAAGACACTGGTATGGACGGACACTTTTCAGACCGTCTGTCTTTTCGGAGCGCTCCTCCTTATTATTTATAAGGTAATAGGATTACTGGACATGACGATTCCCGAGGCGGTGGATGCCATCGCTGCCGATACGCATAGCCGGATGTTCGTGATGGACGACTGGGTGTCGAAACAGAACTTCTGGAAACAGTTCCTGAGCGGTGTGTTCATCGTGATCGTGATGACGGGACTGGATCAGGACATGATGCAGAAGAACCTGACGTGCAAGTCGTTGCGTGAGGCGCAGAAAGATATGTGTACCTATGGTGTGGCCTTTGTACCAGCCAACTTGCTCTTCCTGTCGTTGGGTGTGCTGTTGGTGATGCTGGCACAGTCACAGGGGGTGCCTGTGGCCATGGGCGATGCGCTGTTGCCCGACTTCGTCCAGCAGAGCGGTCTCTCGGTAGTGATCCCCTTTACCATCGGACTGGTGGCGGCCTCTTTTTCGAGTGCCGACTCCGCCCTGACCTCACTGACCACGAGCTATTGTGTGGATATCCGGGGCAGGGCAGGGGATGAGCGGCTCAGGAAACGGGCGCATCTGATGATCAGTGCGCTGTTCGTGGTGATGATCCTGCTGTTCAGGCTGTTGAACTCGACGAGTGTGATCGACGCCATCTATACACTTTGTGGCTATACCTACGGTCCGTTGCTGGGACTCTTTGCCTTCGGCATGCTGACGAGAAGAATGCCTCGTGACCGCTATGTCCCATATATCTGCGTGGCATCGCCATTGGTCTGCTATGCCATAGACACCCTGACCTGGCATCTGTCAGGCTATCGTTTCGGCTATGAACTGCTGATGTTGAACGGACTGCTTACGTTTGGGGCCTTGACTGTAAGCTCTCAATGTACTCCTTTGGCTGGACACCGAAATGCTTTTTGAAACAGGTGGAGAAATAGCGGGGATCCTTGAATCCCACACGGTAGGCAAGGTCACTGACACGGATGCCAGGGGTCGTTTCTGCGATCCTGCTGGCTTCCTTCATGCGGATATCGCGAATGAAACTCGATACGTTGAGACCCGTGATAGAGCGTAGTTTATTATATAAGGTGGAGGTGCTGGTGCCCATGTCTGTGGCTAAGGCATCACGATCGTAGTACTCATCTTCCAGATGGGTATATACGAATTCCAAAGCACGACCCAGAAATTCCTCGTCAGGTGTCAGTATCTTTTCTTCTTGTTTCTGCATCGTCTCAGCCACCGTCTTTTTGCTATACTCCCGTTGTATGCGCTTACGGTTCTCGACGATGTTATCAATGCGCAGTTTCAGGTCGCCAAGACGGAAAGGCTTGATGAGGTAGTCGTCAGCACCAACGAGCAAGCCTTCTTGCTTGTCTTCATCCTGGGTTTTTGCACTGAGCAGGATAATGGGCAGGTGGTTGTAGTTGTCATCGGCTTTGATGGTCTTCGTCAGTTCGTAACCGTCCATCTCGGGCATCATCACGTCGGAGATGATGATGTCGAGTTCCTTTTCATGGACGATCTTTAGGGCTTCCACACCATTGTTGGCTGCATAGACCTTATAATAGGGCTTGAGCAACTGCTTCATCAGCATCAGCAGTTCCACATTGTCCTCCACAACGAGCAACTTGTAGGCATCCTCATCATAGACCACCTCTGTTTCCGCCTCTTCGTTTACATCGGGGATGATGGTGTTGAAATCGATGATGGCGTTTTTGGGGGTGCTGAAGTCTATGGTGTGCTGCTCATCAATCTGTTCTGGTAGGAATGCCTCCTTGCCAATGGGAAGGGTTACAGTGAAGGTGGTGCCCACACCAACCTCACTCTCGCACTCGATGGTTCCATGATGGAGATAGACCAGATCACGTGTTAGGGAGAGACCAAGACCCGTGCCGATGGTGCGATGCTGACGGTAGTCACCGTCCTGAAAACGATGGAACAGATGTTTCATCTTCTCCTTGGGAATACCTTCGCCCGTATCGCTGACCGTGATCTTGATACGGTCATAGGTCTTGTTGGTGACGGCCTTGAGGCTTACTTCCCCACCTTCGGATGAGTATTTGGCGGCGTTCGACAGAAGGTTATAGATAATCTTATCCAGTTTATCGATATCAATCCATCCCATCATACTTTCTGGAACGCAGGTGATGGTGAATTTCATGTGTTTCTTGGCGATCAGGGGCTCAAGACATTCGGCCGTCTCGTGGATATAGCCCATTACGTCGCCCTGAGCTACGAGGAGTTTCAGTTCGCCTGCATCAGACTTGCTGCTTTCCAGGATCTGTTGTAATAGGCGCACCATACGTTGGATATTCAGCTGCATCATGTCATAGTCGCGTCCGAATTTCGGTTCTTTTTCCCGCAGTTTATCGACGGAGGCAGAGATCACGGTGAGAGGAGTAAGCAGCTCATGGGTGATATTCATGAACACGGAACTCAGATGGAGACGTCGGCGCAACTTCATGCTTCGCAGGTACAGATTTCTGCCTACGATGAAGATAATGGCCAGTATTGCCAGTATCAGAAGGGTTAATAGCAATACGCGCGTGCTCATGATATGGCTGTTTAATTCTTTGCAAAAATAGAAAATAATTCCGAAATAGTATAGTTTTTCCCCAAAAAACTTCAAAAAAAGGGCTCAAAATGTTTAAAATGCGTGATTTTGGGTTGAAAATCCGTTAATTCGCGCATTTTAAACATGAAATAACGTTGATTGAACAAGACTTAAGGATTCTTGTCGTATATTTGCAACAGAAAAAGATTTTAATGGTTAAGGTTTATGGTTGATTAATTTAGTTTTTTAAGTAATTCAAGGAAAAGGCTCGTTGTGAAACGAGCCTTTTCTTATGTTATCAACCATGTGATGTGATGCTTATTTGTTCAGCAGGTAGCGTTCCGCCTCAATGGCGGCCTGACATCCTGAACCGGCTGCGGAGATAGCCTGACGATAGACAGGGTCGGCGCAGTCACCTGCCACGAAGACGCCAGGGATCTTGGTTTTGGGCGTACCGTCGATCTTTTTCAGGTAGCCCACCTCATCCATATCGAGCCACTCCTTGAAGATATCGGTATTGGGCTTGTGACCAATGGCCAGGAAGAAACCGTCGATGGCAATATCCACCAGTTCCTCATCGGGTTCACCCATACGCTTCACGAGGTGTGCACCCTCCACGCCGTTCTCACCGAAAAGACCGATGGTGTTGTGCTCAAAGAGGATCTCGATGTTCTCACGCTCTTTGACGCGCTGTTGCATCACCTGCGAGGCACGGAGGAAGGGCTTGCGGACGATGAGATAGACCTTCTTTGCCAATCCTGAGAGATAGAGGGCATCTTCACAGGCCGTATCACCGCCCCCCACCACAGCTACGGTCTTCTTCCGATAGAAGAAACCGTCACAGGTGGCACAGGCAGAGACCCCCTGACCGTTGTATTTGCGCTCATCATCGAGTCCAAGGTACTTGGCGGAGGCTCCCGTGGCGATAATCACGGTGTCGGCAGCGATCTCAGTACCATCGTCGGCGGTACAGACGTAGGGGGCCTTGGAGAAATCCACCTTCTCAATGGTTCCCATGCGGATGTCGGTGCCGAAGCGCTGGGCCTGTTCCATCAGGTCCATCATCATCTGGTTACCATCCACACCTTGGGGATAGCCGGGGAAGTTCTCCACCTCAGTGGTCTGCGTGAGTTGGCCGCCAGGCTGCATGCCACTATATTCGATAGGACTCAGATTGGCTCTGGAGGTATAGATGGCAGCGGTATAGCCTGCAGGACCACTGCCGATGATCAAACATTTTGTCCTTTCCATCTATTTCAGGAGCTCTTCGATTTGCTGGGCGATGTTGTCAATACTCTCCGTCGGCTCAAAGCGGGCCACGACCTGTCCCTTCTTGTTGATGAGGAACTTGGTGAAGTTCCACTTGATATCGGGCTTCTGTTTGTAGTCAGGATCAGCCTTCGAGAGCATATCGTCGAGGATGGGGGCAATCTTGTGGCTCATATCCCAGCCCGCAAAGCCTTTCTGCTCCTGCAGAAACTTATAGAGTGGGTCGGCATCCTCGCCGTTGACCTTGATCTTCTTGAAACGGGGGAATTCCGTGCCGAAGTTCAGCTTGCAGAATTCGTGGATGCTCTCGTCAGTGCCTGGTGCCTGCTGTCCGAACTGGTTGCAGGGGAAATCGAGGATCTCAAAGCCCTGAGCGTGGTACTTCTTGTAGAGTGCCTCCAACTCATCGTATTGCGGGGTGAATCCACACTTGGTTGCCGTATTGACAATCAGCAACACCTCATTGGCGTATTCCTTCAGGGATACGTCCTTGCCTTTTCTGTCCTTGACAGTGAAGTCATAAACTGTTTTCATCTGTAAAAAATAGTCACTTGTTAAGTTCTTGGGTACAAAGATAATGCAATTCGGGCGAACTGCCAAATTATTAGTTAAGTTTTTCCAAATAAAAATGCGCTCATGGCATATGCAACTACCATGAACGCATTTTCTTTTTCTCGAAGGATATATCTTACTTCTTCGCAGCCTTACCGTAGCGGCTCATGAACTTATCGACACGTCCTGCGGTGTCAACAAGCTTGCTCTTACCAGTATAGAACGGGTGAGAGGAACTGGAGATTTCGACTTTTACCACCGGGTAAGTTTCGCCTTCGAACTCTACTGTATCATTTGTCTTTGCCGTAGATTTCGTAAGGAACATATCGCCGTTGGACATATCCTTGAATACGACGGGGCGATAGTTTTCTGGATGAATACCTTTTTTCATTTTGAGTTTAAATATTAATGTTATAAATACGATTTCACACTTTTGGGCTGCAAAGGTACGAATAATTTTTGAATCCACAAACTTTTTGCGTCTTTTTCTTTGTCTGATCAGATTATTTTCCTATATTTGCAGACAGAAAACGAAGAGAGACCGCGATGAGTGAGATCATAGAGCGCCATCCTTTCAAACCGTTTCTGCCTGAGAAGGCGAGATTGTTGATGTTGGGTACCTTCCCGCCAGCCCCCAAACGCTGGTGCATGAAGTTCTATTATCCGAACTGGATCAACGACATGTGGCGCATCTTCGGCATCTGCTTTTTCGACGACAAGGATCACTTCGTCGTGGCACAGGAGAAACGCTTCGACCTGGAAAGGATCATCCCGTTCCTGGAGCAGAAGGGGATCGCCCTCTATGATACCGCTACCCGTATCCGTCGCACGCAGGATAATGCCTCTGACAAGGATCTGGAGATTGTGGAGGAGACCGATCTTGACGTGATGCTGCGACAGATTCCCGCGTGTCAGGCTGTCATCACTGCAGGACAACTGGCGACGGATGTGTTCTGTGGCCATTACGGGATCAAGGCGCCGAAAGTGGGTGACTATGCGCCCTTCCATCTTGATGACAGGACGTTGCGTCTCTACCGCATGCCCAGCAGTTCACGGGCCTATCCGATGAAAGTGGAGAAGAAAGCAGAATATTACGATGTTGTATTCAAATACCTGAAACTATGACGATAATAGGAATTGCCGGAGGATCCGGCTCTGGAAAGACCACTGTGGTGAAACAGATTGTCAAGGCGCTGCCCCCTCACTGTGCAGCGGTAGTACCCATCGACTCGTATTATAACGATACGACGGGGCTGACGCCCGAGGAGCGCAAGCAGATCAACTTCGACCATCCCGACGCCTTCGACTGGAAACTGCTGACGGAACAGATCAAGAAACTGAAGAATGGGGAGGCCATCGAACAGCCCACCTATTCCTATATAGAGAGCAACCGTCTGAAAGAGACCATCCACGTGGAGCCGAAGCCCGTGATCATCATCGAGGGTATCATGGCGCTGCACCATAAGAAGCTGCGCGACATGATGGATCTGAAGATCTTCGTGGATACCGACTCCGACGTCAGACTGATGCGCAATATCCGTCGTGACGTGGTGGAGCGCGGCCGTACCGTAGATATGGTGCTGGAGCACTACGAGACAGCCGTCAAACCCATGCACGAGCAGTTCATCGAACCCACGAAGAAATTTGCCGATCTCATTATCCCCTCAAGTGGGGACAATAAGACCGGCATCCATATCCTTAGGACTTATATCGAAGGAATTGTGACGGGCGTATAACGCTATTCCTCTATCACTGGCAGTTCCTTGGCAGGGGTCGTCTCTTCGGCGACCTCTTCTGCGGTGGTCTCCTCAATCACCTCCTCAGCCACAGGGATCTCCTGAGCCTGACGGGCCTTACGCTTGTCGGAATAGAACTTCAGGGAGTTGATCATCTCCGTGACACCATAGAGCAGGGAGCACCAGCCCAGCACCAACATCGCCATACTGGCAGGGGCCATGGGCTTGATGATGACATAGAGGCCAATAAGAAGGATGACAGAGGGGAAAATCCAGTAGCCAAAGCCTATTTTGCCGTACTTACGTGCACTGACAAGGTTCATATACTGGTTGATGGCTCCCAGGATCAGGATGCCGCCGATGATATACATCAGGGCCGTGATGAAGATGTTGGGCGTCAGTGCCAGCAGGAATCCCAGGATGATGCTACCCACACCCACAATCGGGAAAGTAGGCTTCTCACCAGCCACCACACGGCCTTGGGCATCCGTGATCTTATACTCGGACACGTTCTTCCTGGCATGCATATAAACCACGAGGGAGATGATGCCTGAGAGAAGGAACAGAATGCCGATGGCAACGGTGATCCACGTAACGGTATTGTCGGGGAACTTAATCAGGAGAATACCGATGGCGATGGCGCAAAGGGCGCGGAAAATAGAACTCTGTAATATCTTCATGTTGTTTGATAATCTTATTTTACGATGCAAAAATAATAAAATATGGCGTAAATCACAAATAATTATGTATTTTTGCACAAAATTTAAAGGATAATGACAACTTTATACTTAGTCAGACACGGTGAAACGGTGGATAATGCCAACCAGATCATGCAGGGACAGACCCAGGGTGAACTCAATGAGAATGGCATCCGTCAGGCTCAGGAGGTCAGTGAGGCGTGGCGGGATCGTCCGCTCGATGCCGTGATTGCCAGTGATCTGAAACGCTCCATCGATACCGCGAGGATCATTGCAGAGCCCCATCATCTGGAAGTGGTGACGACTCCTCTGCTCAGGGAACGTGACTGGGGAGATTTCACAGGGCGTTTCATCCCCAGCCTGAAGGGTGAGGTGTGGCCGGATAACGTGGAGTCATTAGAAAACCTTCTTTCCCGGGCTGGCGAATTCATCGCTTATGTCAGGGCGACATTCCCAGGAAAGAAGGTGCTGGCTGTAGGCCATGGAATCATGAACAAGGCCATCCAGGCAGTATATTATGGAAAATCAATGAGCGAAGTACATCGTATGATGAATGCTGAGGTCAGGGTGCTGGAACTCTGAGTCAGCGATGGCCGCCGTGACCATGACCGCCTCCGTGGGAACCGCCACCGTGTGAACCTCCTCCGTGACCGTGTGAGCCTCCACCATGAGAACCATGTGATCCACCAGAGAATCCACCACGAGAACCACTGCTGTGCGAACTACCAGAGTATCCACCGCGTGAAGCGCTGCTGTGTGAAGAGCCGCCACTGCGAGAGTATCCTCCGCGTGAGGCACTGCTGTGCGAAGAGCCACTATGGCGTGGGCTACTGCTGTATGAGCCGTATGAGCCGCTATGACGTGATCCACTGTTATGAGAGCCGCTGTGGGCGCCACTATGTGATCCACTGTGTGATCTGCCAGAGAAGCCTCCACGGTTACCGTGACTATTGTTCGACGGGCCCTGCTGACCGTCTCTGCGGCGATCCGTACGACTGTCACGATGGCCTCCTCCGTCGTGACGGCGATTGTCCCTGCGATCCCTATCTACACGACCTCCGTCACGATGACCTCCGTCGTGATGACGGTTGCCCGTCACACGGGTAGAGCTGTTGCGCGGGCCACGGTAGTCACCACGATCCCAACGGTCGTGCATACCTACGTGATGCCTGTGGTCGCCACGGTAGTGGTTGCTGTGACCATGATAGTAGCCGTGTTCACCATGACGGTGCCAGGCATGACCTCCGTGATAGGTGGCATAGAAGTAAGGACGTCCGAAATAGAAGTAGTCACGATGCGGGTAGCGCAGATAGATGCCGAAGTGCCAGTAACCTGCCTCCCAATACAGGGGACGGTAGAAATAGGTGGCTGCCACAAAGGCGTTCCACTGCCAGTCGTAGAGGATATAGCTCAAGTCGAGGTTACGACGCTCCCAGTAGGTGCCGAACACGTCTGCACGACCCGTGACACCCATCAGGTAGTCGAGGTTGATCTCGTACGCAGCCTCATACTGCTCTTCGGTCAGATTCAGCTCGTACGCCATCTTGTCGGTGAGGAACAGGGCCTCGTTGCGGGCCTGCTCATAGCTCATTGCTTTGGCTGAGATGGTAGTTGCTAACATCATCAGTGCGAAAAACATCTTCTTCATCTTCGTATCGTTTAAATTGTTAGACAATCTTTGTTCTGTTTCACGATGCAAAGATAGGGCAAAATACAGGGATATAAAAAGGATTTCCCCTAAACAGCGTGGGGGAAATCCCTATTTGTGGATTTCAGGAATGTCGGAACGTTGTCTTTAGTACTTCTCGAAACTCCAGGTTTTGTCGCCTCTCGTCAGCACCAACTGGTCCTTGTCGAGTACCGTGATCTTCACGCGGATATCGTTGAAAGGCCTGAAGCCGAAGTTGTTCTCGATGACGGCAGTGTCTGAGGCCGTCTCCCTCGCGGAGTAGCACTGGATGAACAGACTGTCGCCCTTGTGCTGGAAGTTTCCGTAGATCTGTCCTAAGGCGATATCAGAGAACGAGATGTCGCGAAATTCTGTCACGGAACCCGAGAAACTCAGATAGTTCGTGTCCGAGCCCTTCAGGCGCCACTGTCCAAGCAGGTCACCAGCCTCGTGCCCCTCCTGACAGGAGAAGAGCAGGATCACGGAGAGCAGTAGGAGCGATTTAAAGAATCTTGCCATGATAACTGATTTTGAAGTCAAACGTAGAACAGTCGCCGAAGATGTTCCCCTTGTCGAAGGCGTAGGCAGCACTGAACTGCCAGGGACCCGTGTGGTAGATACCCTGCAGCAGGGCGTCGAAAGAGTGGTGCCTGGTGGCCAGAGGCCTGTCATACGTGCCCCATCCCTCACGGTAGGCACCCTTCACCAGATAGGACAGATGATCCGTGATCTCACCATCGACACCCAGCGACCAGCCCTTCACACGGTTGTCGCGATAGGCCAGATAGCCGTCCTTATTATAAATAGGTGAGGGGATGAGCGGATTACCGGGTGTCATGCCGAAGTGTGCATAACTGCCGTAGAAGGAGTGGTTGTAATACTCGTCCTTACCCGTCACGAGATCGGTGATCTGGTCGCGGATGGGCTTCGGGTAGTCACCACTGTCCCAGTGCAGGGGCCCTGACTGGTTGGTGCTCTGGAAATATTCGAACACGGCACCACGCACGTATTGTCTGCCTGCTGCCTTGTTGCTGTACTGTATGCCCCACAGACCGTCCCAGCCGTTACCCTTGCGGATGCCGGAGCCGTCCTCGAAGGGGTTGTCCAGATAAGCCTGTACCTGATGGTCCTTATTGATGTTCCAGCCGATCTGAGCGGTCATCACACCCACGTGGTTACCCCATACCCAGTCCTCCATCGCGTCGTTCTCGAAATACTGGCTGTCGCCACCTGGCAGGATCACCTTCCAGAACGACTTCAGGTCAAGGGATTTCTTATTACCCACCAGTTTGCCGTCCTTATACTGGAACTTCTCACCAGCAAACTGTACGGCATGTTCGATGCCGACGGTGATGAAGATAGGTTTCTCGGGATTACTGCGCAGATACAGGTGCTTCTGGTGGTACCAGATGCCCTTGGCGTATTGTCTGTTCACCTCGTGGTCATTAAACTGGTCCTCACGATAGCCGCTGTCCATGAACTTGCCGTAGCCGAAGTCGAAATTCACCTGCAGCCAACCCTTGGTATAGGGCACGGTCCAGAAGTCGTTGGTGCCGAAGTGCACCTGTGGGATGGGCTTCGCGTTCGTACCCTTCACAAACGATCCCGTAGAGAGCAGGTCATCGCGCACCACCTGTTTCTGTTCCCTGCTGCCAGCCTCCAGGAAGAATCCCTTCCACGACAGGTTGAGGTAAGCCTGCTGCAGATACACCCGATGGTCGGCATGCACGGCACCGATGAGATCCACGGCCCCCGCCAGCGACAGGTTCTTGTTGAAGGCGTGCTCCACATTCACGGCTCCACGCAGGTAGGCGGTATTCGGACGCGTTGCCAGCACATGGTGACGGTTGGCCGTCAGCTGGAAAGCCGTATAGTCGCCCGTTCCCACGGCAGCCTCCGTTGTCAGGTCGTAGGTGACAT
This sequence comes from Prevotella sp., assembly GCA_017965475.1. Taxonomy (GTDB): domain Bacteria; phylum Bacteroidota; class Bacteroidia; order Bacteroidales; family Bacteroidaceae; genus Prevotella. Next base: position 10,756 of record JAGCPV010000077.1, on the reverse strand, counting down.
GCGTCGCCAGTGTATCCTGTGCCTTGACGAAAGCAGAACAGAAGAGACTGGCGGTGATAAGTAGGATGTTCTGATATCTCATAGGTTGTTAGAAAATCTTTCCAGAGACGATGTTGGCGAAGGTGTACCACAGGATCTTGATGTCCATCCACAACGACTGGTGCTCCAGGTAGTACAGATCCATCTCCAGACGCTTCAGCATCTTCTCCATCGTGTCGGTATAGCCGTTATGGAGGGTGGCATAGCTGGTGACACCCGGGCGCAAGGCATAGAGCAGCTCGTAGCGCGGGTCGTGCTCCATGATCTGGTCGATGAAATACTTTCGCTCTGGTCTCGGACCGATGAAGGCCATGTCGCCCTTCACCACGTTCCACAACTGGGGAAGCTCGTCAAGGTGATGGCTCCTGAGGAATTTCCCGATACGGGTGATCCTCTGGTCGTTCTCGTGCTGGTAAAGTTGCGGCCCTTCTTTCTCGGCGTCCACCTCCATAGTGCGGAACTTATAGATGCGGAATGGCTTACCGTAACGGCCTATGCGTTCCTGACTGAAGATGGCAGGTCCACCGTCCTCCAGCTTGATCAGGATATAGCAGATGACGATGAGCGGGGAGAAGATGATCATAGAAAAAACAGCCACAAAAAAGTCGATGACCCTTTTGACGCTATTCTGTATCCGGCCCATACCTGAAGATTGGACCTTTTCTTGAGGGGTAGTCATTAATCGATAAGCCGTTTTTTCTTTTTAAACGCAGAATTTCTGCGTTTATTGTGCTAATGGTATTATTTTATTTTCAAGATACTTCCTACTGTCCATTTTCCGCTTCTGAACCTTGATGTAATAGGTGGGCAGGAAGAGGAAAAGGAAGTAGAGATAAGCCTTTATCTTGGAAAATCCTAGCACCTTCTCATAGACGCGGATATTGTATTTCACCAGCGACAGTTTATTGCTCGACACCGACTTCTTGCGGTTCCTGTAATAGGCGAGGGGGAACTCGATGCCGTAGGCCATCCTGCACTTCTTGATGATCGTCAGGAAGAGTCCCCAGTCCTGACGTTTCCGGAGGTCAGGCATAAAGAACTTCTGCCCCAACTTCTGGATGTCGTACATCGCCGTGGAACAGCCGATCTTATTGTCGCGCTTAAGCATCTGGAACGAGATCCTCGGAGGCGCCATATTGATACCCGTCTCCTTGTCGTTGTCGTCGCAGATGATATAGGAGGAGCACACCAACGCACAGTCGCGCGCCAGCATCAGGGCCAACTGCTTCTCCAACTTGTCGGGAAACCACCTGTCGTCGCTGTCGCAGAAGGCGATATAGCGGCCTTGGGCACGCTCGATGGCCTCGTTCCTGGCAAAGCCGGGACCGCAGTTCTTTTCGAGGAACTTCACCTTGACCCTCGGGTCCTTGGTGGCGTAGTACTTCAGCGTGCTGATGGTGGTGGGGTCTGTCGAACCGTCATCCGAGATGACCAACTCCAGGTTCGTATAGGTCTGAGCCAGGATACTATCAATGCTGCTGGACAGAAACCGGCCTGCATTGAACGTTGGCATGATGACTGATACTAAATCCTGACTCATATCTTTGACAAACCCTGAAAAATTTCAGGGTGCAAAGGTACAATAATTATTTCAGATATACGCACCTTTTGATTTTTTTTTGTACTTTTGCAGCAAAAATCGAGGAAAATGAATAAATTAGAGGCATTTGTCTATCAGCGCGTCAAGAACAATTATCTTCTCAAGGATGCTGTCCGCAACATCTATCAGGCCTTCTATGACCTGCTGCCCAACTACGAGTCGCGGTTCCAGCAGGAGCCCGTCGTTCTCGAAGACAGTTTCTTCGGTTTCCACGACGTGAAGCCCTTCAGTCGCGACAACAGCCGCTTGCTGGCCTGCCGTCTCACCATCCCCCTCCGTATGCCGACGAAGGATGACCCCCTGGAGGTGGGCTACTACGACGGGGACCACTATGCCGGGTGGCACCGTCTGGACGAGACGCGCGCCTGGAATTACCATAAGGGCTGCCGGCTGCAATGGCTCGACGATTCTCACCTTATATATAATACATGCGAGGGCGGCGTGCTGAATGCCACCGTCTGCGACATCACCACGGGCGAGAAAAGGCTCTTCAACTGGCCCATCGACAGCGTGAGTGCCGATGGCCATTGGGCCACCACCTTCAGCTACGGCCGTCTGGAACGTCTGATGCCGGGCTATGGCTATGCCATCGGCGATGAGAAGGCCCTTCTGGATGCCTATGCCCCTGAGGAGACGGGACTTTACCTCATCGACCTCGACAAGAACGAGCGCCGGCTGTTGGTCTCCCTCCAGCAGCTCGCTGCCCTCCAGCCCGAGGCCGACATGGCTGACACCTATCATTTCGTCACCCATACCGAGTTCTCGGCTGACGGCCGTTACGTGGCCTTCCTCCACCGTTGGTTCAAGGGCACCTTCAAGCGCACGCGTCTCATCGTCCTCGATCTGCAGGCGCGCGAGATGCATGTCTCGCCCACCACGGGGATGGTGTCCCACTACGTCTGGAACGCCCGAAACGCGATTGTCGCCTACTGCCGGATGGAGGATATCGACTCCCACGTCTTCTTCTCCGACCCCACGATGCGTCAGTGGAAACGTTGCGGCTATCCCCAGCTCAACTCCGACGGTCATCACCACTTCATCGACGACGACACCTTCGTCGTGGATACCTATCCCGACAAATACCGTCACTGCAAACTGTGGAAGGTTAGCGTCAAGAGCGATGAGGTGTCGCTGCTGGCCGATGTGAAGAGTCTGAAGCAGTTCGTGAATCCAGATATCGACCACAACTGGAAGTGTGACCTGCACCCACGCGTCAGTGCCGATGGCACGCTGGTGTCATTCGACTCCACCCATACGGGTCGCCGCAGCCTCTGTGTGATGCGGATTCAATAGAAAGTCCGGATGATATAGTCGAGGGCCATCTCGTTCAGATGGCAGTAGTAGCGGAGCCTCATGCGCCCCGTGGAGGCATGCTCCGCGTCGCTCACCAACAGGTTGGGCTCGTACATCACCTTCAGTCCCGCCTTCCGGCACTGTTCTCCCAGCCAGATTTCCTCACAGAACAGAAACACGGGGTAGTCGATCACGCCACAATGCTTGAAATACTGATGGGTCAGGATGATAAACGACCCATGACCGCCGTAGATCTCGCCTGCGGGGTGGGTCTCCCCCCTCTTCTGACGGGCGGTGATGCTGCGCTTTAGGGCCCAGACGGGCGGGAAACGGAAGATCGTCTTCAGGATCTTCAGTGTCTTCAGGGGGTAACGGCTCAGGATCTTCGGATTACGGTCCCTGCCCTCCTGTGCCGACCATATCTGCGGGGCTATCCAGCCCGTATCCTCCGCACAGTCGTAGGCGAGGAGCTTCACGAAGAAGTCCTCCTCCACCGTCAGATCCACGTTGCTGATGATACCGTAGTCATAGTCCAGGACGTTAGTCTGCAGCATCGCCCGTCTGATGCCGCCGAAGTAGCCAGGGTTGTCCGCCTCCGTGTTCTGAGACACGAAGATGCTGAGCTCTATCTCGTCCCCCGCCTTCTCCGCTGCCTTCCGCAGCGAGGCCTTGTAGCGCTCCAGTTCCACGTCCGATTTGAACGTCACACAGAATACCGCAATCCGTTTCATGGCTGCAAAGGTACGGTAATTTATGTAAATTCCCAAAGAAAAACCTTTTTGTTTCGAAAAAAATTTCTATCTTTGCGGACATAAAATCCACCCATCAGATGAAAAAGATCCTGTTGTCAGTATGCTTGGTGATTGTAACAGTTGCCAGCGCCCAGAAAGAGTATGAGATCACTGTCGAGAGCAAACAGCCCTCAGGAACCATCAACGAGATGCTCTACGGACAGCTCTTCGAACATATCTATTTCAGTGCCAACAACGGTGTCTGGCAGGAACTCATACAGGAGCGTTCCTTCGAGCCCGAGCAGTATCCGGGCATCCCTCCGCGTGACGGATATTTCGACGGCTGGTACATGGACGATAATCAGGTGCTCCACTCGCCGACCCGTTACGAACAGCCCCTCAGGATCGACAGCATCGACACCAGCGACTTCGACCTGACGATGGACGTGAACTGGCGGGCCTATAAGTTGGCACGACGCGCCTGGAGTGGAGGTCTGATGGATATCCGTTTCGCCTTCCGCAACCAAGCCGACGGCTCACCTTACTATCTCCGCATCCACGATCCCTATTACGAGAGCCGCATGTTCACCCCCGCCCAGACACAGGCACAGATCGATGCCGCCAAGGAAGCAGAGGCCCGTGCCAAACTCCAACAGGCCACCACGGCCGATTTTTCTATCTGCACGATGGAAGAGCGCGAAGTGGCAGGGTGGGGCGGACGTACCCGTCGCGTGAACACGCTGGTGCCGTTGGTCTCCGCCCTCGCCACGAAGGAGCAGGTCAATGAGTCCCAGCAGTGGCACAAGCTGCGCCTGTCGAGCCGCGGTAGCAAGGTCATTGTCTATTGGGACGATCAGCAGGTGCTCACCTATGACGGTCTGGAGCAGGCCCCCCGCCATTTCCTGACCTTCTGGGTGAACTATACCGAGGCCACCTATCGTCATATCCGCCTGATGGCTGCTGATGGCCAGACGCTCTTCGAGGGCACTCCTGGCGATGTACAGATCCCCGCTGTCGCCCAGCAGTGGACGGCCTTCGGCGAGGGCGGTAAATATCGTCTCGTGAAGGACGATGCCGTGAACATGCTCTATTCGCAGGAGATCACCGCCGGCAAGACAGAGGCAGGCATCTTCCAGGGTCCGCAGCACATCATCGCTGGCGAGAAATACGTGGGTTCGATCTATGCCCAGGGAAAGGGTGAGCTCATCGTCGCACTGCGCAATACGAAGGGAGAGCTCGTCGCCCGTCAGTCACTCGGCAAGGTCAGCAAGACGTGGCAGAAATACCCGTTCACCCTCACCCCCAAGACCAGCTGCGACGGCGATTTCGCCATCATCGTGAAAGACGGTACCGTACAGGTCGATATGGCCACGATGACCACTCAGACCGGCATTGACCTCGGCGGTTTCCGTCCCGACATCCTGCAGGCCGTGAAGGAGTTACACCCCACCTGTCTGCGCTGGCCGGGAGGCGGCTATGTCGCCCAGTACGACTGGCAGTGGGGCGTCGGCCCTCAGGAGCAGCGCGAGCGCTGGGCCCACTGGATGTGGATGGACTACGACCAGAACTGCTTCGGCACCGATGAGTTCATCCGCTTCTGCCGCGAGGTCAACTCAGAGCCCATCATCGTGGTGAGCGTCAAGTTCGAGCGTCCCGCCGAGGAGTACGACAGCATCCTGCAGGACGCTCTCCACTGGCTGCGCTACTGCAACGCCCCAGCCACCGACGAGTGGGGCGCCAAGCGCGCTGCCAACGGCCATCCCGAGCCCTACAACGTGAAATACTGGGAGATCGACAATGAGATGTGGGAGATGGGCATCGAACGCTATGAGAAGTGCGTGCGTGACTTCAGCACCGCCATGCGCCAGATCGATCCATCCATCAAGATTATCGCCTGCGGCGGCTTCCAGGAAGACGAGCAGTTCATCCAGCGCAGTGGCCGCTACTTCGACTACCTGAGCCTGCACCACTACGAGCGGCAGGAGGGTTACGCCACTGGTCCCCTGCGCCTCGCCCAGCAGTACGACCGCTATGCCCGGATGATTGCCGAGGGGCCGAACCCCAACATCAAACTGTTTATCTCGGAGTGGAACCTCAACAGCATCGACTGGCGCACAGGTCTCTTCGCTGGCGGATTCCTCAACATGTGCGAGGCGCGCGACGTGGTGGCGATGGGAGCCGCTGCCCTGTTCCTGCGCCGTACCGACGCGCCCGACTGGAACAATGCCTTCATCAACTTCGACTATAAGGATCTCTTCAAGGCACCCAACTGTCAGGTCACGGAACTCTGGTACGACCATTTTTCCCGTTACCGTCTGGCCTATAGTGGCGACACTGGCGACCTCAGCGTGAGCACCACGCTGTCGGAGGATGGAGGAGAGGTGATCGTGAAGGTGGTGAACCCCTCCGACGCCCCTGCAACCCTGCGTGTCAGGGGTGACTGGCCTGCCGTGACAGGAGCCCTCTTTGAGTACTACGCCCCCGGCTCACTCACCGTGGCCAACAGCATGGCCGACAAACAGGCCGTAGCCCTCCAGCGCGCCACTCCTGCTACCGATGGCTGCGATGTCCTCCTCGCCGTCCCCGCCCTCTCCGCCGGTGTCCTGACGATCACAAAGTAAAAGAGCCCCGTCCCCAGCGTCTAAAAACTTTATCTTGGGGTCAGGCCCCGACACTAAGTTTTTGGGTGTTTTTTTGTTTGTTTCATAAATAAACAATAACTTTGCGGTAGGAAAACAGGCGTCTCGACCGTCTTATAGATAAAAGACCATATAAAGATGAAAGTAATATGAAGCAAGTAATAGCATTATTTTTGTTGGCAATGGGATTATTGACGGCATGCAGTAATGACGATGACAACAATAATGTTGATCCTAAGGAGCAGGAAGAACTGAGGCCCAATCCCTCTCCCTATGATGTGAAGATCGATGGCATCTGCTATCAACTGGTTCATAAGTCTGGGATTGCCAGAGTCGTGTCTGGTGACGTGTATTATGCTGGCAATGTGGTAATTCCACAAACCATTGAAAACGAAGGAAAAATCTATCGCGTTGAGGAACTGGCTGATAGTGCCTTCTGCGGTTGTAAGAACCTGACCAGCGTTCTCATCCCTAATACTGTTACGAAGATTGGCAAGTGGATGTTCAAGGATTGCAGCCAATTGAAGACTGTTACGCTGCCTGATGGACTTGAGAATCTCTCCGCCAGAATGTTCTATCAGTGTTCTGCATTAGATCATGTAATTATTCCTGAAAGCGTTAAGACAATTGAGCAGGAGGCGTTTAGAGGATGTACTTCGCTTCCCTCTATTATTATTCCTGAAAGCGTGGAACTCATCGATTGGGCTACATTCTTAGGCTGCACGAATTTGGAAACCGTTAGATTGCCATCGTCCTTGCAACATATCTACATGGAGACCTTCGCGCATTGTACAAATCTTCGCTCCATTAACTTTCCTGATGGCTTGACTTCCATTGAGCCTAATGCTTTCGCTTACTGTACATCTTTGACCAAGTTGTCACTGCCAGAAAGTCTGACTTCTATAGAATCCAGGGCGTTCGTTGGATGTACTGGCTTGACATATGTGTCTTTGCCATCGAGTGTTATAAAGATGGGAGATCAAATCTTTGAGGGTTGCACAGGTTTGACATCCGTTGATTGGTCAACTATTTCCATCATGCCGGGCACGTTCTTGGATTGTACGGGCCTGACGGAATTTACCGTTCCAGAAGGCGTTCAGGAGATCCGTAGTGATGCGTTCACTCGTTGTAAGAATCTCGCTGTTGTGAGGATTGCCAGTACTGTTGGCACCTTTGGAACAAGGGCTTTCGCCGAATGTGAGAATCTGGCGGATGTGTATTATTATCGTGATCGTCTTCCTGATTATTGCGTGGATAATGTCTTCGAGGACTCGTATGTCAGCTACGCCACACTCCATGTGCCAGCCTCGGCTATCGAGGCTTACCGTACGACATTCCCTTGGAGCCAATTCGGCAAGATCGAGGCCATTGAGGGGGACTGATATCCAGGGCTTCAGCGGAATAAACAATAAAAATTTCATTGGTACACAAAATTGTGGTCCACAAACTTGTGTACTTTGTTTTTTTTGTTTATATTTGCACCCAAAAAGAAATGAGTTGATATGGAAAAGGCATTTGTATATGGTATGTCTGTTGAGGGTGAAAACTTCACGGACAGGGTGAAAGAGACTAAACGGTTGAAGATGGACTTAGAGAATGGCATCAATGTCATCCTGGTATCACCTCGCCGAATTGGAAAGAGTTCTATCGTACGGAAAGTCATGAAGGAGATGACCGATCCAAAAATCAAGATGGTGTTTATGGACATCTATGATTGTCGTAGCGAGTATGACTTCTATAATCGCTTTGCCTCCGAACTGATGAAACAGACTGCAACCAAGACGGAACAAGTAATTGATAATGTTAAGAAATTCTTGATCAGACTGACACCCAAGATTGCATTTTCGCCTGAGCCAATGTCTGAGTTTTCGCTTTCTTTGGGAATAACGCCCCATAATTATCAGCCAGAGGAAATCCTGCAGTTGCCAGAGATAATAGGACAGGCCCAAGGTGTGCATATCGTAGTTTGCATCGACGAATTCCAGCAGATTGGTGAGATGCCAGATACGATCACTATTCAGAAACGTCTTCGTGGAATCTGGCAGCATCAGCGTAATGTGTCGTATTGTCTTTTCGGCAGTAAGAAACACCTGATGACCAAACTCTTCCAGAATCGCAGGATGCCTTTCTATCAGTTTGGCGAGATGATGTTTTTAGACAAGATTCCCACAGCAGACTGGGTGCCCTTTATCTGTTCCAGATTCGAACGCCAAGGAAAGCATATCTCTGAGGAACTTGCAAAAAGGATATGTGAGACAGTAGAAGGCAATTCGTCGTATGTTCAACAGCTGGCCTGGAATGTATTGGCAGAGACGGAGCAAACGACTACTGAAGAAGATTTCTGCTGTGGAGTCGATGCCTTACTGGCCCAGTGCTCCGCCCTCTTTGAAGAACAGTTGAAGGGGCTGACAGGTTATCAGTTGAACTTTATTCGTGCGTTATGCGATGGTGTTAGTTCAGACTTTGGCAGCAAAGCCATCCTTGAAAATTACAACCTCGGAAGCAAGTCGAACATCTCACGCATAAAGACAGCACTGCAAAACAAAGAAATGATAGATTTCGATAAAGACACTGTCTATCTGGAAGATCCTGTATTTAAGATTTGGTATAAACGAAATAATAAAATCCTATAACTTTGCGGTAGGAAAACAGGCGTCTCAACCGTCTTATAGATAAAAGACATTGTATAATAAAACAAACAGCAAACATGAAACAATCTGTTATGGCATTCCTGCTGGCGCTGCTGCCGATGGCGGCAGGGGCCTATGATGTCAGGATCGATGGCATCTATTACAATTTGGTAAGGAAGGCGAATATCGCCGAGGTGGTGGCTGGTGACGAGCCGTATGAAGGGGATGTGAACATTCCATCGACGTTCACCTACAACGGGATGGATTATACGGTATCCTACATCACGGATGGTATCTTCAGTGGTAGTAGCATCACTTCGATCACCTTACCCGACGAAGTCAGGGAGATAGGTGAGAATGCCTTCAAGAATTGCCAGAATCTTAAATCTGTCGTTCTGCCTCGGAATCTGAGAGCCATCAGGGACTTTGCTTTCCAGAATTGCACGGCGTTGCAGGATATATCTTTTCCATCGTCGCTGATACTCATTGCGCACCAAAGTTTCGAGAATTGCACCTCACTGACGTCGCTTGATCTGCCTGACGGGATGGAAGAAATTAATGCAGGCGCCTTCCGTGGATGCACGGGGCTGGTCTCCCTGCATCTTCCCAATAGCATCCGTTTGATTTCAGAATACACATTCTATGATTGCAGCAGTCTGGAGACGGTTGAGATACCTGAGAGCGTAGAGGAGATATGGAATTCGACTTTTTATCGTTGCGGACTGAAATCGATCAGCATACCAGAGACGGTCAGGTACATAGGCTATGGTGCCTTTATGGAATGTGAGCAACTTACTTCAGTACGGCTTCCAGAGAAATTGACCAAGATGGAAAGTTATGTTTTTTCTGGGTGCAGCCATCTGAAAGAGGTTGCCATCCCTCAAGGCGTAACATCCATCGGGCAGAACGCATTTGCTGGGACAGCCATTACTGCTATCGATATTCCGTCAGGCGTCATCAATATCGAAGATTATGCTTTTCAGGGGTGTCGCCATCTGACGTCAGTCTTGATTCCCGAAGGAACAGCACTCGGATATGGATTGTTCCGGGACTGTACGGGGCTTACCTCTGTTCAACTCCCTTCAGGTCTTGAAACCCTGAATGGATTTATGTTCGATGGTTGCATATCCCTCAAGGACATCGCGTTGGGTGATCATCTGAAAAGTATTGGTGATTATGCTTTCGGAGGTTGCAAGTCACTCGAATCGGTTGTGATTCCCAATAGCGTGACTGAACTTCAAGTCAGATGTTTTGAGGGATGCACGAATATGGAGACATTGACGATTGGGAGTGGTGTAAACTGGATTGGAGATCGCGCATTTGCAGATTGCAAGAATCTTCTGGATGTCTATTGCTATGCCACGACGGTTCCTGTATCCAGCAATACTTTTGAGGGCTCCTATATCAACTATACCGTCTTGCATGTACCTGCTTCCGCCATAGAGGACTATCGCACGGCGTACAACTGGAAGGATTTTGGCAGGATCGAGGCCATCGGGGAGACCGCCATCAGAGACGTCAGGACGGATATAGGGGCGGAGGATACACCTTGTTATTCCCTTGGTGGTGTCCGCATCGCTCAGCCTCGCAAGGGCATCTATATCAGAAACGGCAAGAAATTTAGTGCTGGGGTCAGGCCCCGATAGGAGGTTTTCCACGCGTATACGCATAGTAGGCAAATGGTTTACCTATATAGGTGTCACATAATGATTGTAAACTACACCTGATCCGTAAAGGAGACCTTTGGAGTTGTAGAGTTGACCTTCACGCTGCTAAAGGAGCCCTTTACGATTCTAAAGGGCTCCTTTACAAAAGTCCCAATGG
>JAGCPV010000076.1 GCA_017965475.1 Prevotella sp. | reverse complement strand
TTATATTATATATTATAATATAATATATAAAATTTAATAGAGATTCCTGTTACTCATTCTGTCCTTTTCATGACCGAAATGTTGAAATGTTGAATTGTTGAAATGTTGAAATGTCTTTTGTCTGGTTTTTCTATACCATTATATAATACTTTCCTGCAAAAATACTTGGAAACCTTTGGTGGTTTCGAATTTTTTTTTGTAACTTTGCACACATGAAATCTAACATCCAACAACTGATGAAACTAAAACTCTTTGCAGTCATCATCATGATAGCCGCGCTTGCGGCCTGTCAACAGAAGCAGGAGGTCTCGCAGGATTTCGTGCGGGTGGAGAACGGCCATTTCGTGAAGGACGGTCAGCCCTATTATTACGTGGGTACCAATTTCTGGTACGGTGCCATCCTGGGTTCGGAAGGGCAGGGGGGCGACCGCGAGCGGCTTGTAAAGGAGCTCGACTACATGAAGTCCATTGGCATCGACAACCTCCGTATCCTCGTGGGTTCCGACGGTGAGCGCGGGGTGAAGACGAAGGTGGAGCCGACGTTGCAGGAGGCCCCGGGCGTATATAACGACACGATCCTTGCCGGTCTCGACTACCTGTTGCAGGAAATGGGCAAACGGAAGATGGTAGCCGTGCTCTACCTGAACAACTCGTGGGAGTGGAGCGGGGGCTACGGCTTCTACCTCGAACAGGCGGGAGCGGGTAAGCAGCCGCGTCCTGACGACGTGGGTTATCCCGCCTTCATGAGCGCGATGGCGCAGTATGCCACCAACGAGAAGGCCCACCAGCTGTTCTACGACTATGTGCGTTTCATCATCGGACGTACGAACCGTTATACGGGTCTGGCCTACAAGGACGATCCCGCCATTATGTCGTGGCAGATCGGCAACGAGCCTCGTGCTTTCTCGCGTGAGGCGATCCCCGCCTTCGAGAAATGGCTCGCCGAGACGTCGGCCCTGATCCGTGAGCTCGATCCCAACCACCTGATCAGCATCGGCTCGGAGGGTGCGTGGGGCTGTGAGGGTGACTTTGACTGTTGGGAGCGTATCTGTGCCGACAAGAATGTCGATTACGCCAATATCCACCTGTGGCCCTATAACTGGAGTTGGGTGAAGCCCGACTCGCTCATCGAGAACCTGCCCCGTGCCAAGGCGAACACGAAGGAGTATATCGACCGTCACCTGCAGATCTGCGAGAAGATCAGGAAACCGCTGGTGATGGAGGAGTTCGGCTATCCGCGCGACTGTTTCCAGTTCGCCCTGGACACCCCGACGCAGGGGCGTGACGGCTTCTATGAGTATGTATTCTCCCTCGTGGGCGACAATGCCGAACAGGGTGGCTACTTCGCCGGCTGTAACTTCTGGGGCTGGGGCGGTTTCGCGAAGCCCACACACGAGCAGTGGCAGGTGGGCGACGACTATACGGGTGATCCCGCCCAGGAGGCACAGGGGCTTAACTCCGTGTTCTCCAGTGATTCGACAACCCTGAAAATCATCAGTTCCCAGGTGGAGCGGATGGCAAACATCAAGAAAGACTAGATATGAAAAGACTACTGACACTATTCCTCTGTGTGATGGCCGTGACGGGCCTCTGGGCACAGATCCGCGGCAGTGAGATCGAGGTGCTGGTGCAGCCCGACCATCAGGACTGGACCTACAAGACCGGTGAGAAGGCGTCGTTCACGGTGAGCGTGCTGAAGTCGGGCACCTTGCTCAATGACGTGAGCATCGACTACGCCGCAGGACCGGAGATGTACCAGGATGTGAAGAAGAGCATGGTGCTGAAGAACGGTACGCTGACGCTCTCCGGAACGATGAAGCAGCCGGGCTTCTACCGTGTCGATGTAACGGCCCATATCGGTGGCAAGGACTACAAGGGTGCCTGTGGGGCGGCTTTCTCCCCGGAGCAACTGCAGCCCTCGACGGTGATGCCGAAGGACTTTGAGGCGTTCTGGCAGAACGCCATCGCCGAAGCCAGAAAGACAGACCTCAACCCCACGAAACGGCTCCTGCCCGAGCGTTGCACGAAGGATGTGAATGTCTATGAGGTGAGTTTCCAGAATATCCTGCCGAACTACCGTACCTATGGCATCCTCTGTGTGCCCGTGAAAGAGGGTCGGTATCCTGCACTCCTGCGTGTGCCGGGGGCTGGCGTACGTCCCTATGGTGGTGATATCTGGACGGCTGCACAGGGTGCGATCACCCTGGAGATTGGTATCCACGGCATCCCCGTGACGATGGAGCAGCAGGTATATGACGACGTGTTCAACGGTGCCCTGATGGGCTACTGGGAATTCAATATGGACGATCGTGACAAACATTATTATAAACGGGTGGTGATCGGTTGTATCCGTGCCCTCGACTATATCGAGGAATACACGCCTTGGAACGGAAAGGAGATGGGTGTGACGGGTTCCTCGCAAGGTGGTTTCCTGTCGCTCGCCACGGCGGGTCTCGACAAGCGCATCACCTTCTACGCCCCCGTACATGCCGCCTGTTGCGACCATACGAACTCGCTCAGGGGCGTCGCCTGCGGCTGGCCGCACTATTTCTACTGGAACAAAGGCAAGGGACAGGAGAAACAGATCGAGACCTCGCGCTACTATGACGGCGTGAACTTCGCCCGTCTGATCATGGATCAGCAAGCGGGCTGGTTCTCCTTCGGCTACAACGACGACGTGGTGCCGCCGACGACGGCGTGGGCCACCTATAACACCGTGAAGGATCCCAAGGAGATCTCGCCCTATCAGGCCACCTGGCACTTCTGGTTCCAGGAGCAGTGGGACGAATGGGAAGACTGGTTACTGAAACAAATGCATATTAAGGACAAATGAAAAAACTATTGACTATGGCACTGGCAACCATCGCAGTGGCTGCGTGCACGACACAGAAACAGGCTGAGCCGGAGAAGACCCGGGCACAGCAGTTGTTTGACCGTCTGGACACCCTCCGGCAGAAGGGCATCATGTTCGGCCATCAGGATGATCCGTTCTACGGACTGACCTGGGAGTATCAGAATGATTCGAGCGACGTGAAGAACGTCTGCGGCGACTGGCCTGCCGTGATGGGCTTTGAGATCGGCGGCATCGAGATGGGTGACGCGAAGAACCTCGACAGTGTGCCCTTCACTCGTATGACGGCAGAGATCATCAACCATTATAACCGTGGTGGTGTCATCACCATCAGCTGGCACCCGCGTAACCCCCTCACCACCATCGAGGGCGGCGGTAATGCCGGACAGAAGTTCCCTGAGGGAACGGCCTGGGATATCTCAGACACTACCGTTGTGAAGAATGTGTTGCCTGGTGGCACGAAATACGACCTGTTCCAGACCTGGATGCAGAAGGTGAGTGATTTCCTCGCCACGCTGAAGACGGATGATGGTCAGAAGATCCCCATCATCTTCCGTCCCTGGCACGAGAACACGGGCTCGTGGTTCTGGTGGGGAGAGAGGCTCTGTTCGGCAGATGACTATAAGGCCCTTTGGAACATGCTGCAGGACAAACTCACCGCCGATGGTTTCGACAACCTGCTCTGGGCCTATTCACCCGGTATGGCTGCCGACCTGACGGAAGAGAAGTATCTGGAGCGCTATCCTGGTGACGACCGTATCTCACTGGTGGGTATCGACGGTTACCAGTGGGGTCCGCGTGCGGACTTCATGGCACAGCTCGACGCGAACCTCGCGATGCTCACGAAGTTTGCCGAGGTGCATGGTAAGATCGCAGCCCTCACGGAGTGCGGTCTGAAGAACCTGACGGAACCCGACTGGTGGACGACGGCTCTTAACGCCGTGGTTGAGAAGTATCCCATCAGCTACCTCCTCGTATGGCGTAACGCCAGTCATGAGTGGTTCGGTCCTTCGCCCGCGAAGCCCGACGCTCCCTATTTCATGGAGTACTACAACTCCGACAAGTCTTTGTTCCTGAACGAAATCAAGTAAATACGATATGACAGAATTTGAACAGAAAGTGGCAGCCCTGAGAAAGCATCATGAGGAGCTGCTGACGAGAAAGAATGAACCCGTGGAGTGGGGGAATGGGATATACGAGAAGTATAAGAACCCGGTGGTGACCGCTGCCCATATCCCCTTGGAGTGGAAGTACGACTTCAACGAGAAGGACAACCCCTTCCTGATGCAGCGTATCATGTGTAATGCCGCCCTGAACTCAGGGGCCATCAAGTGGAACGGCAAGTACGTGCTTGTGGTACGTGTGGAAGGTGCTGACCGAAAGAGTTTCTTCGCCGTGGCCGAGTCGCCAAACGGTATCGACAACTTCCGTTTCTGGGAGGAGCCGATCACGATGCCCGACGACGTGATCCCCGCCACGAACATCTATGATATGCGAATCACACAGCATGAGGATGGCTGGATCTACGGGGTGTTCTGTGCCGAGCGTCATGATGACTCCCAGCCGGGTAACCTCTCTGCCGCCACAGCGACAGCCGCCATCGCCCGTACGAAGGACCTGAAGACGTGGTACCGTCTGCCCGACCTGAAGACGAAGTCACAGCAGCGTAACGTGGTGCTCCATCCCGAGTTCGTCGATGGGAAGTACGCCTTTTATACCCGTCCGCAGGACGGCTTCATCGACACAGGCTCTGGTGGTGGTATCGGTTGGGCACTCGTCGATGATATCACCCATGCGGAGATCAAGGAGGAGACGATCATCTATGAGCGTAAGTACCACACCATCACGGAGGTGAAGAACGGTGAGGGTCCGCATCCCATCAAGACGGCGAAGGGCTGGCTCCATCTGGCCCATGGCGTACGTGCCACGGCCGACGGCTTGCGCTACGTGCTCTATATGTATATGACGGCCCTCGACGATCCCACGAAGGTGATCGCGAAGCCCGGCGGTTATTTCCTCGTGCCCGAGGGCGACGAGTATCTGGGTGACGTGATGAACGTGGCCTTCGCCAACGGCTGGATCGCCGACCCGGACGGGAAGGTGTTCATCTACTATGCCTCTGCCGACACCCGTATGCATGTGGCCACCTCGACGGTGGATAAGCTCATCGACTACTGCATGAACACGCCGGAGGACGGTCTGACCACCGCCGCCAGCGTAGAGACCATCAAACGATTGATCACTAAAAACAAAATGATATAATTATGGTAAAGACTAAATTGATTGAGAAAATCGGCTATGGCTTCGGAGATATGTCTTCCTCCACCTTCTGGAAGATATTCTCCTACTATCTGCCCTTCTTCTATTCCAACATCTTCGGCCTCTCGCTGATCGATGCTGGTGTGCTCGTGCTCGTCACCCGTATCTGGGATGCGGTGTCAGACCCGATGATGGGTATCATCGCTGACCGTACCAACACCCGCTGGGGTAAGTACCGTCCCTTCCTGTTGTGGGTGGCCCCGTTGTTCTCCATCTGTGGTATCCTGCTGTTTACCACACCCGACTGGAACTACGGTGCCAAACTCATCTGGGCGTATGTCACCTATATCATGATGATGACCGTCTATACGGGTATCAACGTGCCTTATGGTGCCATGCTGGGTGTGATGACGGATGACTCGAACGAGAAGACCGTGTTCTCCTCCTTCCGTATGTTCTTCGCCTACGGCGGTTCGTTCCTCGCACTGTTCCTCTGGGAACCGCTGACGAACATGTTCGGTGGCTACAACACGGAGGAAGGCTGGTTCTGGGGTATGGTCGTCATCGCCTCTGCCTGTTTCGTGATGTTCATCCTCTGCTTCCTCCTGACGAGGGAGCACCTGAAGACCTTCTCGACGGTGAGTGTGGGCGACGATTTCAGGTCTTTGCTCACCAACAAGCCTTGGTGGTTGCTCATTGGTGCCGCCCTGTGTTCGAACCTCTTCAACACGGTACGTGGTGCGACGGTGGCTTACTTCTTCCAGGATATCATCGGTCCCGATGTCAATCTGGTATTCTTCGGCCTGGGCTTCCTCTTCTACGCAGGTCTGTTCCTGGGTATTGGTGAGGTGTCGAACATGGTGGGTGTGGCCCTCTGTGTGCCCATCGCCAATGTGTTAGGTAAGAAATCCACGTTTATCTTCGTGAATGCCGCCCTGGTGGTGCTGAGTGTTGCCTTCTTCTTCGTGCCCTGCACACCGGGAGGCTTCTGGACGATGCTCATCCTGCAGATCATCATCAGCGTCTTCACGGGTATCATGTCCCCGCTGATCTGGAGTATGTATGCCGACGTCAGCGACTATGCCGAGCTGAAGTTCAAGACGGCCTCTACGGGTCTGATCTTCTCTTCTGCTTCCATGGCCCAGAAGTTTGGTGGTGCCATCGGTGGTGCTGCCGTGCTCTGGCTCCTCTCCGGCTTCGGCTATGTCACGGAGGCCACAGAGATGCAGAATGTCGTACAGCCCGAGAGTGCACTGTTGGCCCTCCGTTGGCTGATGAGCTTCATCCCTGCCGCCGTCGCCCTGTTGGCAATCATCGTCGTCTGGTTCTACCCGCTGACGACGGAGCGCATCCAGGAGATCAATGGTAAACTGAAGAATTTACGTTCGATAATAGATTAATGCTGGAACAACTGAAGAAAGAGATGCAGGATGTTCTCCAGAAGAACATCCTGCAATTCTGGATGGACAAGATGGTTGACCGTGAGAACGGCGGCTTCTACGGCCGTATCGATGCTCAGGAGGTGCTCCATCCCGAGGCTGAGAAGGGGGCTATCCTCAACGCCCGTATCCTCTGGACCTTCTCTGCGGCCTACCGTGTGCTGCGACGTCCGGAGTATCTGGAGATGGCCACCCGTGCCAAGGACTATATCATCGACCATTTCCTCGACAAGGAATATGGTGGTGTGTATTGGAGCCTCGACTACAAGGGACAGCCGCTCGACACGAAGAAGCAGTTCTATGCCATCGGCTTCGCGATCTACGGTATGTCGGAATATGCCCGTGCCACGGGTGACAGGGAGGCTTTGGAATGTGCGCTCGACCTGTATGACTGTATCGAGGAACATGCGCTCGACCGTGAGCATAACGGTTATATCGAGGCTTGTACCCGTGAGTGGGGCGAGATCGCCGATATGCGGCTGTCGGAGCTCGATGCGAACTTCCCCAAGTCACAGAATACCCATCTGCACATCATCGAACCCTATACCAACCTGCTCAGATGTCTCAAGGAGCTGCAGGCTCAGGAGTCTTGCGACTACGTGCCTGCCATCGGGTCGGTATTGCCCATTGGCGTCACCATCCCCATGGAGACGATCATAGCAGTGGAGGCTTCTCTGCGTAATATCATCAGTATCTTCACGGACAGGATTCTGAACCCAGAGACCCACCATCTGGATCTATTCTTTGAGATGGACTGGACGCGTGGGGCCGGACATCTGGAGAGCTACGGTCATGATATCGAGTGCTCGTGGCTGATGCATGAGTCGGCTCTGGTGTTGGGTGATCCGAGTGTGCTGGCGAAGATGGAGCCCATCGTACGGATGGTGGCCAAGGCCTCGGAGAAGGGACTGCGTCCTGACGGGTCGATGATCCATGAGGCGAACCTCTCGACGGGACATGTCGATGATGATCTCCATTGGTGGGTACAGGCAGAGAATGTCGTGGGGTGGTTCAACCTCTACCAGCACTTCGGCGATCAGGAGGCTCTGGACAGGGCCCTTCGCTGTTGGGACTATATCAAGACCCAGATCATTGACTGGGACCATGGGGAGTGGCACTGGAGCCGTCATCCGGATGGCTCGTTGAACACCGTTGATGATAAGGCGGGTTTCTGGAAGTGTCCTTACCATAATGGTCGGATGTGTCTGGAGATCCTGGAACGAGTTAAGGAAATGTAAAGATAAAAGGTCTATGAAGAAGTGGTTTGTTCTGGTCGTGATGATGGTGATGCCAGCCATCCGGCTGTTGGCGCATACGGGTTTTGGAGAGAAGCCGAAATTAGTTGTTGGAATCGTGGTGGATCAGATGCGCTGGGATTATCTCAGCAGGTATTATGATCAGTTTGGTAACGACGGTATCAAACGCCTGATCAACGATGGCTATTCGTGTGATAATTGTCTGATAAATTACGTGCCTACGGTAACGTCTATCGGTCATACAAGTGTCTATACGGGTACCACTCCCGCCTTTCACGGCATCTGTGGCAATAACTACTTTGTGGACGATAAAGAAGTCTATTGCTGTGACGATAAGACGGTGGATCCCGTGGGCAGTGACAATCGGAAGAAAGGTTGTATGTCACCCCGTAACCTGCTCTCCACTACCATCGGCGACCAGCTCAGGATGCATACCGACTTCCGTTCGAAGGTGATTGGTGTCTCTTATAAGGATCGTGCTGCCATCCTGCCTGCAGGACGCTCTGCCAACGGTGCCTATTGGTTGGATACCAATAACGGCTGTTTCATCAGCAGTACCTATTATATGAAAGAACTGCCGGAGTGGGCTGAGGAATTCAACGAGACATTGCAGAAGAACAAAGCCTTCAAGAAACTCGACTCCCGTATCGCTCTTGACCCTTTGTGCGGTACCATTACGACTGATATGGCCATTGCGGCCCTTAAAGGTGAACAACTTGGCAAGGGGGAAGTGACGGATATGCTCTGCATCAGTTATTCCCAGACGGATGTCATCGGCCATGAGTGGGGCACGCGTGGGGAGCATACCGACGGCGCCTATCTGCAATTGGATAAGGATATTGCCAAACTTCTCAAGGCACTTGACGAACAGGTGGGTGAAGGAAACTATCTGCTCTTCCTCACTGCCGATCACGGAGGTGCTCATAATTATCAGTGGATGATTGACCATCAGATGGCTGCAGGTGCCTGGATAGTCAAAGAGGACGTGTTGAACTCGGATCTTGAGAACTACCTGAAGGAGAAACTGGGAGCCGACCTCTCCATCATCAACGGCATTAACAGTTATCGGGTCTATCTGAATCATAGTCGTATCGCCCAGTTGGGCCTTGATCTGGAGAAGGTAAAGGAGACGTTGATTGCCTATGCCCGTCGGTTGCCCCATGTGCAGTTCGTGATGGACTTTGAGAAGGTGAACACCTGGAGTGTGCCTGATGTCATCAGGAGCAGGGCACTCTTGGGCTATCATCCCCAGCGCTCTGGCGACCTGTTGTTGGTGCTGGAGACCGGATGGTATGACTTCTGGCCGTCCTCCTCGCCAGTAGGCACGACCCATGGTTCATGGAACCCCTATGATGCCCACATTCCCCTGCTGTTCTATGGCTGGAAGGTGGAGCATGGCAGTACGTCGCGCGAGGTTCACATTACGGATATCGCCCCCACGGTCTGTCAGATGTTACACATCCAGCAGACAAATGCCTGTGTGGGTGAGGCGATAGGTGAAGTGGTGAAATAGAAGAGCATCCCTAAGGGTTTAACAATTATTATTAAAGAATAAATAAATATTCCACTTATTTACAGAAAAATTTTGTACCTTTGCAGCACATTAGCGGCGAAGGTACATTCTTTTTGCTAGTAACTGCTTAGAAACGAGAACAATATTGTTATAACATTATAATTTGTTTATGAATTTTACTTTGTTAATTACCGTCCTGTTGACGGCACTAACATTGGTGGTGGCGGCTTACGTCGTAGCCAAGCTGATAGGCCCGAGGTCCTACGCGAAGGTGAAAGGTGAGCCCTACGAGAGTGGTATCCCCACCCGAGGCAGTTCGTGGCTGCCTATCTCTGTGGGATTCTATCTCTTCGCCATCTTGTTTCTGATGTTTGACGTGGAGACAGTGTTCCTGTATCCGTGGGCAGTGGTTGTGAAGGATTTCGGTGCGACGGCTCTCCTGAGCATCGGCTTCTTCCTGGTAGTTCTGGTATTAGGCTTGGCATATGCCTGGCGGAAAGGAGACTTGGAATGGAAGTAAGAAAGCCCAAGATCAAGAGTATTCCCTACGAGGAGTGGAATGACAACTCTTCGTTGGAGAAGATCATTGACGAGCTCCATGAGGGCGGCGTCAATGTGGTGACAGGTACACTCGACCAGCTGATCAACTGGGGACGAAGCAATTCCCTTTGGTCTCTGACATTCGCCACCTCCTGTTGCGGTATCGAGTTCATGGCCTGCGGTTGTGCCCGCTATGACTTTGCCCGTTTCGGTTTCGAGGTGACGCGTAACTCCCCCCGTCAGGCTGACCTGATCATGTGTGCCGGAACGATTACCCATAAGATGGCCCCCGCCCTGAAGCGTCTCTATGACGAGATGGCAGAGCCTAAGTACGTCATCGCCGTTGGCGGCTGTGCCATCAGCGGTGGTCCTTTTAAGTCGAGCTATCATGTGGTGAAGGGTATTGAGGAGATCGTGCCCGTCGATGTGTTCATCCCTGGTTGTCCCCCGCGCCCAGAGGCTATCATGTACGGCATGATGCAATTGCAGCGTAAGGTGAAGATCGAGAAGTTCTTCGGCGGCGCTAACCACAAGCAGACAAAGGCTGAGCGTGAGTTGGGCGTTTCCAACGAGGAGCTGACATTCCGTCAGAAGCATGGTGACCATCGTCGTGAGCCGATGGTGATTACCGAGGTACCCCAGGAGTTTGTTGAGGAAATGAAGTCTGCCCAGGCAGAAGTAAAAGTAGAGGAGGCCAAGGCATGAAATTAGAATTCTTATCATTCGATTTTTCCAAGTTCGCCTCTGAGATGCAGAACTTGAAGGACAAGAAAGGCTTCGACTATCTTGTGACCATCGTGGGCGAGGACTTTGGAGCAGAAGAAGGTTTAGGTTGTATCTATATTCTTGAGAATACCCAGACCCACGAGCGTTGCTCCGTGAAGATGCTTGCCAAGACACAGGTCTGTGGCGACGGTATGTCATCGAACGGTACGGGTGAGATGGATGGCCAGATGGTAGCCTATATCCCCACGGTTTCCAAGATCTGGCGAGTGGCTGATCTGTTGGAGCGTGAGGTGTATGACTTCTACGGTATCGTGTTCCTGGGTCATCCTGATATGCGCCGTCTCTTCTTGCGTAGTGATTTCAAGGGACACCCCTTCCGCAAGGACTGGAAGTTTGATGATCAATATACCCTTGAGGATGATGTGGAGCCTGACTATGGTCTGGAGTACTATCTCGACAAGGACGGCTATCTGCAGACTAAGCAGAACAAACTTTTTGGTGCTGACGACTATGTGATCAATATCGGTCCTCAGCATCCTGCCACGCACGGTGTGCTCCGTCTGCAGACGGTGCTCAACGGTGAGACGGTGAAACATGTCTATCCGCACCTCGGTTATATCCACCGTGCCATCGAGAAGATGTGGGAGGATATGACCTATCCTCAGACACTGGCTCTGACGGATCGTCTGAACTATCTGGGAGCCATGCAGCATCGTCATGCGCTGGTGGGTGTCATAGAGGAGGCCTTAGAGGTGGAACTGACAGACCGTATCAAGTACGTCCGTACGATCATGGACGAGCTGCAGCGTCTCGATTCCCACCTGCTCTACACCTCTTGTGTGGCTCAGGACCTGGGCGCCCTCACTGGTATGCTGTATGGCATGCGCGACCGTGAGCACGTGCTCAACTGTATGGAGGAAACCACTGGTGGTCGTCTAATCCAGAACTACTACAGGATCGGCGGACTGCAGGATGATATCGATCCGAACTTCGTCAAGAACTGTAAGGATCTGGTGAAGTACCTGCGTCCGATGATTCAGGAGTATATGGATATCTTTGGTGATAATATCATCACCCACAACCGTCTGGAGAACTGTGGTCCGATGAGTCTCGAAGACTGTATCAACTACGCTGTGACAGGTCCTGCCGGCCGTGCTTCTGGTTGGAAGAACGATGTGCGCAAGAACCACCCGTATGATATGTACGACAAGGTGGAGTGGGAGCAGTGCACGCTTGACAGCTGTGACTCGATGGGACGCTATCTGGTTCACATCAACGAGATGTACCAGAGCCTGAATATCATCGAACAACTCATCGACAATATCCCTGAGGGTGACTTCTACGTGAAGCAGAAGCCGATCATCAAGTGTCCAGAGGGACAGTGGTACTACTCTGTCGAGGGTGTGGCTGGTGAGTTTGGTGTCTATCTCGACTCCCGTGGTGACAAGAGTCCCTACCGTATGAAGATGCGCCCGATGGGTCTCTCACTCGTTGGTGCCTTCGATCCGATGCTACGTGGTCAGAAGATCGCTGACCTGATCGCTACGTGTGCTGCTATTGATGTTGTTATTCCTGATATTGACAGATAATAATTATGTTCGACTTTTCTATAGTTACGCAATGGTTCGACCAACTGCTCCGGGTGTCAGCAGGATGTCCTGATTGGTTGGCGATATTGATTGAGTGCATCTTGGTTGGCACGGCTATCCTCATTGGATATGCGCTGATCGCGATTGTACTGATATTTATGGAGCGTAAAGTCTGTGCCTATTTCCAGTGCCGCTTAGGCCCGATGCGAGTAGGCTTCTGGGGCTTGTTGCAGGTGTTTGCCGACGTGCTGAAGATGCTCATCAAAGAGATCTTCATCGTTGACAAGGCCGACAAACTGCTCTATCTCGTGGCTCCGCTCTTGGTGATCATCGGCTCCGTGGGTGCCTTCTCGTTCCTCCCTTGGAACAACGGCGCGACGGTGCTCGACTTCAACGTGGGTGTGTTCCTCCTCACCGCCATCTCTTCAATCGGTGTGGTGGGTATCTTCCTCGCAGGTTGGGGTTCCAACAACAAGTATTCTGTGGTTTCCGCCATGCGTGGTGCCGTTCAGATGATCTCGTATGAGATGTCGCTCTGCCTCTGTCTGATCACTGCGGTGATCCTGACGGGTACGATGCAGATGTCAGAGATCGTGGAGGCCCAGACGGGTCCTTGGAAGTGGCTCATCTTCCAGGGGCATATTCCGGCACTGATCGCCTTCTTTGTGTTCCTCATCGCAGGAAACGCAGAGGCAAACCGTGGTCCGTTTGATATGGCTGAGGCTGAGAGTGAGTTGACAGCCGGACACCATACGGAGTATTCTGGTATGGGCTTTGGCTTCTTCTATCTCGCTGAGTTCCTGAACCTCTTTATCATCGCAGGTATCGCCGCTACAGTATTCCTCGGTGGTTGGGCACCTGTGAACATCGGTATCGAGGGCTTCGACGAGGTGATGGATTACATCCCCGGCATCTTCTGGTTCATGGGCAAGGCCTTCTTCCTGGTGTGGATTCTGATGTGGATCAAGTGGACGTTCCCCCGTCTGCGTATCGACCAGATCCTGAAGCTGGAGTGGAAGTATCTCATGCCGCTGGCACTGATCAACGTGGTGATTATGACTGTTGTTGTGGCCCTCGGCCTATATATTAAATAAGGTATAGCAATGGAAGATAACAAAACATATTTCGGAGAAATCGGGCACGGCTTGAAGACATTGGCTGTGGGCATGAAGACCTCCTGGAAGGAATACTTCAAGGACTTCTTCACCAACAAGTCAACGGAGCAGTACCCTGAGAACCGCAAGACCACACTCCATGTGGCTAAGCGTCATCGTGGGCGCCTGGTATTCAAGCGCAACGAGGATGGCAGCTACAAGTGTACGGCTTGCACCCTGTGCGAGAAGGCCTGTCCGAATGGAACCATCAAGATTACGGCCCACATGGCTGAGGATCCTGAGACGGGCAAGAAAAAGAAGGTGCTCGACGATTATGCGTACGACCTGGGCGACTGTATGTTCTGCCAGTTGTGTACTAACTCCTGCAACTTCGATGCCATCGAGTTTACGAATGATTTCGAGAACGCTGTGTTTGATCGCTCGAAGCTGGTGCTCCATCTCAATGAGGAGGTCTATCAGGGAGGCTCCCTGCCAAACCTGATCGAAGGCGGTGCACCGTTCGAGATCGGAAAGTTTAACACCAAAACGAAGTAGAGATATGGCAAATTATGTGATGTTTTGTATTCTCGCTGTTGTCATACTCGGTTCTGCCGTGTTGTGTGTGACAACCAAGCGGATTATGCGGGCCGCAACATTCCTGTTGTTTGTGCTCTTTGGTGTGGCAGGTCTTTATTTCCTGCTCGACTATACATTCCTCGGCGCAGCCCAGATTTCGATTTATGCTGGTGGTGTGACGATGCTTTATGTCTTCGCCATCCAACTGGTGGGCAAGCGTTCTCTTCAGGGACTTATTGAGCGGTTGAAGGGCAGTCGTGTGGCCTTTGGTGCGATTATCTCGCTGATAGGACTGGCGACGGTCTGTGTCGTTCTGCTCAAGAATAAGTTTATGTTTGCTGCCTGTCAGGTCAGTGACGTGGAGGTGCCGATGAATGAGATCGGACACGCTCTTGTGGGTGCTGACAAATACCAGTATGTGCTTCCCTTCGAACTCATCTCGGTATTCCTGCTGGCATGTATCATCGGTGGTCTGGCCATCGCAAGAAAGGATTCAGTAAGAAAGGAGGAATAAGCTATGGTACCTGTACAATATTATTTTATTCTCAGCGCACTGCTGTTCTTCATCGGCGTCTATGGCTTTATCTCTCGCCGTAACCTGATTGCGATGCTCATCTCTGTGGAACTGATTCTCAATGCTGTGGAGATCAACTTCGCCGCTTTCAACCGTCTGCTGTATCCTGGCCAGATGGAGGGCTTCTTCATGTCGCTCTTCGGTATTGGTGTGGCTGCTGCGGAGACGGCTGTGGCCATCGCCATCATCATCAATGTGTATCGCAACTTCAACAGCGATAATGTGGATAGTATTCAGAATATGAAACGATAGTAAAAGTAAAAAAGGTAAGATTATGTATAGCTACACTATTTTTATCATGCTTCTGCCGCTACTGTCGTTCCTGATTCTGGGACTGGCTGGCATGAAGATGCAGCATAAGGTGGCCGGACTTATCGGTACTACCTCGCTCGGCATCGTCACGATCCTGTCGTATCTCTGCGCGTTCCAGTATTTCGGTGCTGACCGCGTGAACGATATCTATCCGACGATTGTTCCGTATAATTTCACATGGCTGCCTTTGGGCAGTCTGCACTTCGACCTCGGTATCCTGTTGGATCCCATCAGCGTTGTGATGCTGATCGTGATCTCGACAGTCTCGCTGATGGTCCATATCTACTCATTTGGCTATATGCATGGTGAGAAGGGCTTCCAGCGCTATTATGCGTTCCTGAGTCTCTTCACGATGTCGATGCTGGGCTTGGTGCTCGCCACCAACATCTTCCAGATGTATATGTTCTGGGAGCTTGTGGGTGTCAGCTCTTATCTGCTCATCGGCTTCTACTATCCGTTGAAGCCCGCCATCGCAGCCTCTAAGAAGGCGTTCATCGTGACGCGCTTTGCCGATATGTTCTTCCTCGTTGGTATCCTGATGTTCGGCTACTTCACCCATTCGTTCAGCTTCAACTTCGCTGGACACGGTACGGAGATCATCATGGGCGAGGGTGTGACGCCTTTTATCCAGCCTGATTACAGCAGGGCTATTGCTGCTGGTTTCTTGGTCATCCCCACGGCGCTCACGCTGATGTTCATTGGTGGTGCTGGTAAGAGTGCGATGTTCCCGTTGCATATCTGGCTGCCAGATGCCATGGAGGGTCCAACCCCTGTCAGTGCACTGATCCACGCTGCTACGATGGTGGTGGCTGGTGTGTTCCAGATTGCCCGTATGTTCCCCTTGTGGATGGCCTTTGCGCCCCACACGCTGAGCATCGTGGTCTGGGTGGGTGTCTTCACCGCCTTCTATGCCGCTGCCGTGGCCTGTGCCCAGAGCGACATCAAACGTGTGCTGGCCTTCTCGACCATCTCGCAAATCGCCTTTATGATGGTGGCTCTTGGCGTCAGTCTGCCAGGTCATGGGGCACTCTATGATGATCACACACAGTTGGGTTATATGGCTGGTATGTTCCACCTGTTCACCCACGCTATGTTCAAGGCTTGTCTGTTCCTGGGTGCTGGTTGTATCATCCATGCCGTCCATTCTAACGAGATGGCGCTGATGGGTGGTCTTCGTAAGTATATGCCTGTGACTCACATCACCTTCCTCATCTCCTGTCTGGCGATTGCTGGTATTCCGTTCTTCTCTGGCTTCAGCTCGAAGGACGAGATTATCACGGCCTGTTTCCAGTACAGTCCTGTGGTGGGTTGGATCATGACGGGTATCGCCGCCATGACGGCCTTCTACATGTTCCGTCTGTACTACGGTATCTTCTGGGGCACGGAGAACAAGGAGGCCCACGAGCACCATACGCCGCACGAGGCACCTCTGTCGATGACCATTCCTCTGATCGTGCTCTGTGTAATCACCGTTGGTGTGGGTATTTACTCCACACTGGGTGGCTTCCTCGGATGGGGTGGTTCGTTTGGCAGTTTCGTCTCTGCCAGCGGCAAGGACTACACGATCCATTTCGATACGCAGATCGCCCTGACCTCGACGATCATCGCCATCCTGAGTATCTGTCTGGCTACTTATATCTACAAGGGTGAGTCGCAGCCCATCGCCGATCGTCTATATAAGACGTTCCCGAAGCTGCACCGTGCTGCCTACAAGCGTTTCTATCAGGACGAGATCTGGCAGTACGTCACCCACCGTATCATCTTCCGTTGTGTCTCCACGCCGATTGCATGGTTCGACCGTCATATTGTTGATGGCACGTTCAACTTCCTGGCATGGGGTACCAATGAGGCTGGTGAGTCTATCCGTCCCTGGCAGAGTGGCGATGTCCGTCAGTATGCCGTGTGGTTCCTCACTGGTACGGTCGCATTTACATTAATCCTTTTATGCATCTAAAGATATGAGTATATTAACTTTATTCGTAGTAATTCCCGCCCTGATGCTACTGGGATTATGGCTTGCCAAGAATCTCAATCAGGTGCGTGGTGTGATGGTCGCAGGCGCTTCCTGTCTGTTGGCCCTCTCAATATGGCTGACGATTTATTTCATTCAGGAGCGCTCGGCTGGTAACACGGCAGAGATGCTGCTGACGTATAGTGTGCCCTGGTTTAAGCCGCTGAATATCGCCTATTCTGTAGGTGTCGATGGTATCTCCGTGGTGATGTTGCTTCTGTCGAGCATCATCGTGTTCACGGGAACCTTCGCCTCATGGCAACTGAAGCCGTTGACGAAGGAGTACTTCCTCTGGTTCACGTTGCTCTCGACGGGTGTGTTCGGCTTCTTCATCTCCACCGACCTCTTCACGATGTTCATGTTCTACGAGGTGGCCCTCATCCCGATGTACCTGTTGATCGGTGTCTGGGGTTCAGGCCGTAAGGAGTACTCGGCCATGAAGCTGACGCTCATGCTGATGGGAGGATCCGCCCTGCTGATCCTCGGCCTGCTGGGTATCTATTTCTTCAATGGTCTTTACAGCGGCACCTACACCTTCGAGCTGACGGCGATTGCTGCTGCCCATAAGATCCCGAGCGATATCCAGAACATTTTCTTCCCCTTCATCTTCATTGGCTTTGGTGTGCTGGGAGCTCTGTTCCCGTTCCACACATGGTCTCCTGATGGTCATGCCTCTGCGCCTACGGCTGTCTCGATGCTCCATGCTGGTGTGCTGATGAAACTCGGAGGTTACGGCTGTTTCCGTGTGGCGATGTACCTGTTGCCAGAGGCTGCTCAGGATCTCTCTTGGATCTTCCTGATTCTCACCACGATCTCTGTGGTCTATGGTGCTCTGAGTGCTTGTGTACAGACCGACCTGAAGTATATCAACGCCTATAGTTCTGTGTCTCACTGCGGACTGGTGCTCTTCGCCCTGCTGATGATGAGTCAGACGGCTGTGACGGGTGCTATCCTCCAGATGTTGTCCCATGGTCTGATGACGGCTCTCTTCTTTGCCCTCATCGGCATGATCTACGGTCGTACCCACACCCGTGATATCCGCGAACTCGCTGGTCTGATGAAGATCATGCCGTTCCTTGCTGTGGGCTACGTGATTGCTGGTCTTGCCAACCTCGGCCTTCCCGGCTTCTCTGGCTTCATCGCTGAGATGACCATCTTCGTGGGAGCCTTTGGCGCTGCGCCGATGGAGGCTGACCCGAGTGCATCCTTCCGTATGGTGGCAACGGTCATCGCCTGTACGTCGATTGTCGTGACGGCAGTCTATATCCTGCGCGTGGTCGGCAAGATCCTGTATGGTGAGGTGGAGAACAAGCACTATCTCGAACTGACGGATGCTACGTGGGATGAGCGCGTCGCCGTGATCTGCCTGATCTTCTGTGTGGCAGGTCTGGGTTGCGCCCCGTTCCTGTTCAGTGATATGATCTCGCCTGCCGCAGGTACGATCTTAGAGTCTATTGGTGTCATGTAAAAAAGGAGGACAAAAGATATGAATTACGGACAATTCTTACAAATGCTGCCTGAGACGGAGCTGATTATAGCACTTATCGCAACATTCTTTGTGGATTTCTTCGTCAAGAACGATGACCCGAAGAAGGTGACCAAGGTGAGTGCCCCAGCCATCGCTTTCCTGATTTATCTCACAGTGGCCATGCTCTTCCCCGAGACGGTCAATATCTTTGGCGGACTTTATGTGCAGACTCCGGCCGTTGGCGTGATGAAGTCTATCCTCGCCTTTGGTACCCTGATTGTATGTATCATGGCAAAGCCTTGGGTGGAGAAGACCAAGAACCTCGCTGGTGAGTTCTACATGCTCATTCTCAGCACGTTGCTGGGTATGTATATCATGATGTCGAGCGGTAACTTCCTGCTGTTCTTCCTCGGACTTGAGACTGCCTCTGTGCCTCTGGCCTGTATGGTTGCCTTCGACAAATGGAAGAAGGACTCAGCCGAGGGTGCTGCGAAGTATATCCTCGTGGCCACGTTCTCCAGTGGTGTGATGCTCTATGGCATCTCGTTCATCTACGCTGCTGTAGGTACGCTCTACTTCGACGATGTGGCTGCTGCGATCACCGTTTCGCCCCTGACCATCATGGGAATGGTGTTCTTCTTCAGCGGTCTTGGCTTTAAGATCTCACTCGTGCCCTTCCACTTCTGGACGGCTGACACCTATCAGGGTGCGCCCACGCCAGTGACGGGTTATCTGAGTGTCATCTCCAAGGGTGCTGCAGCCCTCACGCTGTGCATCATCCTGATGAAGGTGTTCCAGCCTCTGGTGGAGTACTGGGAGTATCTGCTCTATATCGTCATCGTTCTCTCGATCACGGTGGCTAACCTCTTTGCCATCCGTCAGAGCGAACTCAAGCGATTCATGGCGTTCAGTTCCATCTCGCAGGCCGGCTATATCATGCTAGCTGTGGTGGGCAACGGCCAGTTGGGCGTAGCAGCACTGACCTACTATGTGCTCGTGTATATCGTTGCCAACATGGCAGTCTTCACTGTCATCAACATCGTGGAACAGAAGAATGGAGGTCGTACGGATATGTCCGCCTATAACGGTTTCTACCAGACGAACCCCAAACTGTCGTTCCTGATGACGCTGGCCCTGTTCTCGCTGGCAGGTATTCCCCCGTTTGCTGGTATGTTCTCGAAGTTCTTCGTGTTTATGGCTGCTGCAGGGGAGGGTAGTTTCGCTGCCTATTTCGTGGTGTTCATCGCCCTGATCAACACGGTGGTGTCACTCTACTACTACCTGTTGATCGTGAAGGCTATGTATATCACGAAGACAGACGAGCCTCTGCCGACATTTAAGAGCGACTGCTACACCCGTACCGCTCTTGCCGTCTGCACAGTCGGCATCGCCCTCTTCGGCGTTGTCAGCTGCATCTACGAGTGGATTGCTGCTGCAGGTCTATAACGGAAACAGATGAGAAAGGTATATAAAGCACATATTCTCTACACCAAGGAGCGGAGTCGCTTCGAGGTGTTAGAGAATGGGTATATCGCTGTCGAGGATGGTCGTGTGGCAGGTGTCGCCGCAGACCTGAAGACGTTGGATTGCGAGGGAGCAGAAGTGACGAACTTTGGCGACCGTCTGCTGATCCCCGCGATGAATGATATGCATGTGCATGCGCCTCAGTATCGTAATCAGGGCCTCGCGATGGATCTCGAACTACTCCCCTGGCTTCAGAACTACACCTTCCCAGAGGAGAAGAAATATGTCGATACGACCTATGCTGAGCAGATGTATCGCCGTTTCATCCACGACCTGTGGCGCTTTGGCACCATGCGGGCCTGTGTCTTCGCGACCATCCATACCGACAGCACCCGCTTGCTGATGAACCTCTTCCAGGAGGCTGGCATGGGGGCGTTGGTGGGTAAGGTGGCGATGAACCGCAACTGTCCGCCCGAGCTTATGGAGACGGTGGAGGAGATGGTCGAGGGCAACGAGGCGCTGATCGCTGAGTTTGAAAAGCCCGATGCCTTGGTGCGCCCCATCATCACTCCGCGTTTCGT
Source organism: Prevotella sp. (assembly GCA_017965475.1). Lineage (GTDB taxonomy): Bacteria > Bacteroidota > Bacteroidia > Bacteroidales > Bacteroidaceae > Prevotella. The sequence goes on along the minus strand of JAGCPV010000076.1, from coordinate 4,822 downwards.
GCCTTCATGTACCTCAGAGATGCTTCAGGCCTGTGGCGAACTGGCAGACAAATATCAGATGCCCGTACAGTCGCACCTCTCGGAGAATAAGGATGAAATCGTGCTGGTGCATAAGCTGGAGAAGGAGAGTACCAGCTACGGCGATGCCTATAATCGCTATGGACTCTTCGGCCAAACGCCTACGGTCATGGCACACTGCGTGTGGACGGCAGGCGAGGAACTGAAGCTGATGAAGAAAAACGGTGTGATGGTGGCCCATTGTCCGACGTCGAATCTGAATATTGCCTCTGGTTTGGCACCTGTCCGTATGTTCCTGGAGGAGGGTATCAAGGTAGGTCTTGGCAGCGACGTCAGTGGTGGTCATGAGCTGAGTATCTTCCAGATGATGGTCTATGCGATACAGGTCAGCAAGATGTACTACCTGCAGAATCGTGATTGTAGTCCCCTGACGCTGTCGGAGGTCTTCTGGATGGCTACGAAGTCGGCAGGCAGATTCTTCGGACAGGTAGGCAGTTTCGAACCCGGCTATGAGTTCGATGCGCTGCTGATCGACGACCACGACCTGAACCACGACCACTATACGCTGCTTCACCGTCTGGAGCGATTCATCTATCTGGGCGATGATCGCCAGATCACACACCGCTTCTGTCGCGGCCACGAGATCCCAGAACCAAGGATATAATAAAGAGTTCACTATATCAGTACAAGACACCCTATCATCTGTCATGACACTTTTGTTGAATGGGGTACAGTTTGGATTGGTTTGTCCCAGCCATTGGGACATAAATTAAGGAGTCCTTTTCGCGCGAAAAGGACTCCTTAATTTATGAAAAGGACCCCTTATTGATAGGGGGATAATAATAGGGGTAGGCACAGTGTGAGGTGGCATTGAGAAAAAGATGCACCAATTTTTTTCTGCTCCACCCCCAAATCGTCGGAAATGCCTTTAAATACTGGAATAATCGCAAAAAATAGTCCCCCATACCTCCCCCATAGGTCCCCCTTCCCTGTTAAGGGGGTGCAAAGGGGGACCTATGGGGGACCTCCCTCTTACCTTTTCCCCTGTGTTTAAAGGCTTTTCCGCCAAAAAGGGGTGGAGACTATAAAATTTGTATTATTACAACATTATCAAAAAATGATAAGAAAAGGCAGCTCGTAGCTATGAGTCGACGATGGCTGTCTTTAGATTGACTGAGATTCTCCAGAATGCAACCTTTGTAGAAGAACTACCAGCTAAACGGAATACCCGTAATCAGAAACAGTTTGAGAAACTTCTTGTTATGCAATACCAGAACATCAAACTGACAGTTGGACTCCAACGTTCAAATCAAAATCTGGTACAATATTGTATAACAGTTCCACAGGAGTCAAAAAAACAAAGCCATCAACTCATGTTTGAGCGATGGCTTGTAGATTTGGGGCTCGAAACGACTCTAATGAGCCATAAAGGTTGTCATCCTTTCTGCGAATTCCCCTGATTGACGGTGCAAAGATAAGAATTTTATTGAAACCACATAATTTTTCAGTAAAAAAGTTGAAATTCAGGCCATTAACAATCTCTTAAATAAGAAGTTGGGGCAGTCAATCATTCAAAGAGATGTAATCTATGTCTGATATGGCCCCAGTAGGAGGAGATAGGTGTGTCTATTAAATTGACTTCTATTTCAGCAGGGGCTTAAGGAACTTGGGGGTGTAGCCTTTCTTGGACTTCGCGATTTGTTCGGGGGTGCCGACGGAGAGAACCTGTCCGCCTTTGCGGCCGCCCTCGGGACCCATGTCGATGATCCAGTCGGCGAGTTTGATCACGTCGAGGTTGTGTTCGATGATGATGACGGTGTTGCCGCGATCCACGAGTTTCTGGAGCACGTCCATCAGGATGCGGATATCCTCGAAATGAAGGCCCGTGGTGGGCTCGTCGAGGATATAGAGCGTCTTTCCCGTGTCGCGCTTCGAGAGTTCCGTGGCGAGTTTCACGCGCTGGCTCTCTCCGCCGGAGAGGGTGGTGGAGGGCTGCCCGAGTTTGATATAGCCAAGTCCCACGTCCTGGATAGTCTTGATCTTGCGGAGGATATCGGGCACGTTCTCGAAGAATTCCACAGCCTGGTTGATGGTCATGTCGAGCACGTCGGCAATTGACTTACCCTTATAGCGCACTTCGAGCGTCTCACGGTTATAGCGCTTACCGTGGCACTCCTCACAGGGCACTTGGATATCTGGCAGGAAGTTCATCTCGATGGTCTTATAGCCGTTGCCGCCGCAGGTCTCACAGCGTCCGCCTCTCACGTTGAAAGAGAAACGTCCTGGTTTGTAGCCTCGGATCTTGGCCTCTGGGAGATTCACGAACAGACTGCGGATGTCGGAGAAGACACCTGTGTAGGTAGCGGGGTTGGAGCGCGGCGTGCGTCCGATGGGCGACTGATCCACGTTCACCACCTTATCTATATATTCCAGACCCTCGATGCTGTCGTAGGGCATGGGGGCTTTCAGCGAACGGTAGAAGTGTTGGGAGAGGATGGGCTGCAGGGTCTCATTGATGAGCGTGGATTTGCCGGATCCGCTGACGCCAGTGACGAGGATGAGTTTGCCGAGGGGGAACTCCACATCGACATGTTTGAGGTTGTTTCCTGTGCAGCCTTTAAGGATGAGGCTCTGGCCATTACCTTTGCGCCGCTTTTCTGGAATGGCGATCTGCTGTTGGCCGTTGAGGTACTGGGCGGTGATGGTATCCGTCTTGAGCATTTCCTCTGGTGTGCCCTGGAAGACCACTTCGCCGCCTTTGCGCCCTGCACGGGGGCCGATATCGACGATATAGTCGGCATTGAGCATCATATCCTGATCGTGCTCCACGACGATGACGGTATTCCCCAGATCGCGCAGGGCCTTCAGGGAGTGGATGAGACGCTCGTTGTCGCGCTGGTGGAGACCAATGCTGGGCTCATCGAGGATATAGAGCACGTTGACGAGTTGGGAGCCGATCTGCGTGGCGAGGCGGATACGCTGGCTCTCACCACCAGAGAGCGAGGCAGACTGACGGTTCAGGGCGAGGTAGTCGAGACCCACTTCGAGCAGGAAGTCGAGACGAGTGCGTATCTCCTTCAGGATCTCATGGGCGATCTGCTGTTGCTGACGGTCGAGATGTCCTTCTGCTTCGTCGATCCACTCGCGCAGTTCGGAGATGTCCATCGAGGCGAGTTCTGCGATGTTCTTGTCCCACACCTTATATGACAAGGCCTCACGGTTCAGGCGCTGGCCGTGACACTCAGGGCACACGCACTCAGCGAGGAACTGGTCTGCCCATTTCTGTCCTGCGGCAGAGTCGTCGTTGTCCATCACGTTGCGCAGGTACTTGATGATGCCGTCGAAGGCGATGAAGTAGTCGCTGGAAGTATGGACGAGTTCCTTGTCGATGCGCACATTCTCCAATGAGCCGTAGAGCACTTCGCGCAGCGCCTCCTCAGGGATGTCCTCGATGGGGGTCTTCACGTCGCACTCGTATTTCTTCAGGATGGCATCGATCTGCCAGAAGATCATCTGGTTCTTGTACTTGCCGAGAGGGACGATACCACCGTCGTGGATGTTCTGCTTGCGATCCGGGATGACTTTCGCGAGGTCTATCTGGTTGATGATTCCCAGGCCCTTGCAATGGGGACAGGCTCCTTGGGGGGAGTTGAATGAGAAATTGTTGGGCGCAGGGTCTGAGTAACTGATGCCTGTAGTCGGACACATCAGACGTTTGGAGAAATACTTGATGTCGCCAGTGTCCTTGTCGAGGATCATGATGAGACCTTCGCCCTGCTTCATGGCGATGGAGACGGACTTCTTAAGACGGTCGTTTGCCTCCCCGGAGGAGGGGAGTGAGGGCACGGCCAGCTTGTCGATGACCACTTCGATGTCGTGGTTCTTATAACGATCCACCTTCATCCCTCGCGTAATCTCCAGGAGTTCACCATCGACACGGATATTCAGGTAGCCCTTGCGACGCATCGACTCGAAGAGCTCACGGTAGTGGCCCTTACGGCTGCGGACGAGTGGGGCGAGGATGAAGATCTTCCTGCCCGCATAGTCGTGCAGGATCATGTCGAGTACCTTCTCCTCCGTATATTTCACCATCTCCTCGCCAGTGGCGTAGCTGTAGGCCCGTCCTGCACGGGCAAAGAGCAGACGCATATAGTCATAAATCTCCGTCGTGGTGCCTACGGTGGAACGTGGGTTTTTGTTGGTGGTCTTCTGCTCGATGCTGATGACGGGTGAGAGACCTGTGATCTTATCGACATCAGGACGCTCCATACCCCCGAGGAAGTTACGGGCGTAAGCCGAGAAGGTCTCGATATAGCGGCGCTGGCCCTCTGCGAAGATGGTGTCGAAGGCCAGTGAGGACTTTCCCGAGCCACTGAGGCCAGTGATGACCGTCAGAGACTGGCGCGGTATCTCGACATCTATATTCTTAAGATTATGTACGCGCGCCCCAAAGACGCGGATCTTTTCGTTTGTCATCCTTAATAGCTGTTAGTCACTTCTTCGTCGTATCCTCGAAGCAGGTTGACATCTTTCTTAATGTTGTATTCCCTGCCGTCGGCTCCCTTGGCCTTGCAGAGCAGGAAATAGACACCATCCTTCACATCCTTGCCGTTGTAGGTGCCGTCCCAGCCCTTGGAGGGGTCTGTCCAGTCAAAGAGTTTCTGTCCCCAACGGTTGAAGATATAGGCATGGAACTCGACGATGCTCTGGTATTCGATGGCCTTGAACACCTCGTTGTGATCGTCGCCATTGGGTGAGAAGGCATTGGGGAAGATCAGCTTGCTCTCACTGACAGTTACCGTGA
>JAGCPV010000007.1 GCA_017965475.1 Prevotella sp. | reverse complement strand
TATTACTCTCATGGCTTCGCTATCAACTGGAGCGACCGCACGGGTGTCATCCCCCCGAAGGATGTCGATGTGATCATGGTGGCTCCGAAGGGTTCTGGTACTTCTCTCCGTACGATGTTCTGTGAGGGTCGTGGCTTGAACTGCTCTTATGCCGTCTATCAGGATGCTTCTGGTAAGGCTAAGGAGAAGACCATCGCCTTCGGTATCGGTATCGGTGCCGGTTATCTGTTCGAGACCACCTTCCAGCGTGAGGCTACCTCTGACCTGACTGGTGAGCGCGGTTCGCTGATGGGTGCCATCCAGGGTCTGCTGCTGGCACAGTATGAGGTGCTCCGTGAGCATGGACACTCTCCCTCGGAGGCCTTCAACGAGACCGTTGAGGAGCTGACCCAGAGCCTTGGCCCGCTCTTCGGTGCAAAGGGTATGGACTGGATGTATGCCAACTGTTCGACCACCGCTCAGCGTGGTGCCCTCGACTGGGCTCCCCGTTTCCACGACGCTATCAAGCCCGTGATGGAGTGGTTGTACTACTCTGTTCAGACAGGTAATGAGGCACAGATCACCATCGATGCCAACTCAAAGCCCGACTACCGTGCTGGTCTGGAGAAAGAGCTGGAGGCCATGCGCAACCAGGAGATGTGGCGCGCTGGTGAGACCGTACGCAAGCTCCGTCCTGAGAACCAAGATGTATAATATAAGGTAACGGGGGTGTGCATGCGCGCACCCCCGTACTTATTTAATTAGTATATGGGAAAATTAGTTATTAATTCGTATGATGAATTTGCAGCCCATCTGGGACAGGAACTCGGTGTCTCTGACTGGCTGCAGATCGACCAGGACCGTATTAACCTGTTCGCTGATGCCACACTCGACCATCAGTGGATCCACGTGGATGTGGAGCGTGCCAAGGCTGAGAGCCAGTATCACAGCACCATCGCCCACGGTTATCTGACACTCTCCATACTGCCTTATCTGTGGGAGCAGATTATCGAGGTGAACAACATCAAGATGCTCGTGAACTACGGTATGGATAAGATGCGCTTCGGACAGCCCGTGGTGACAGGTTCCCGTGTCAGGATGACGACGAAGCTCCACAACATCCAGAACCTGCGCGGCATCTGTAAGGTAGAGATTGATTTCAAGATTGAGATTGAGGGACAGCGCAAGCCGGCACTCGAAGGCATCGCCTCGTTCCTGTATTATTTTATTTAAGTATGGGAGGATTCTTTGGAACCATTAGTACGAAGAGTTGCGTCAATGATCTGTTCTACGGTACAGACTATAACTCGCATCTGGGGACGAAGCGTGCGGGACTGGTGATGTTCGACAAGGAGAAGGGCTTCAGCCGTAAGATCCATAATCTGGAACGAGACTATTTCCGTTCGAAGTTTGAGGATGAACTGGACTCGTTCTCCGGCAATCAGGGTATTGGTGTCATCAGTGATACGGACCCGCAACCCATCATCGTGAACTCCCACCTGGGACGCTATGCCGTGGTCACCGTGGCAAAGATCAACAACCTGCGTGAGATCGCCGATGAACTGCTGGCACGACGGATGCATTTCAGTGAGTTGTCTGCCAACAACATCAACCAGACAGAACTCGTGGCACTGCTCATCAATATGGGTCGCACGTTCGTGGAAGGTATCAACCTGGTGTATCGAAAGATTGAAGGCTCGTGCTCGATGCTGATCCTGACGGAGAAGGGTATCATTGCTGCCCGTGACTTCCTCGGACGTACCCCGATTGTGATCGGACAGAAGGAGGGGGCATTCGCTGTGTCGAGTGAGACGACGAGTTTCCCGAACCTCGACTTCCATCGTGTGAGAGATCTGGGACCTGGTGAGATCGTCTATCTGACGGCAGATACCATGGAGGTGTTGCAGGAACCCTTCCAGCGCGAGCAGATCTGTTCATTCCTCTGGGTGTATTATGGATTCCCCGCCTCAGACTATAACGGCATTAACGTCGAGGCCGTGCGCGAGCTGAACGGTAAGAAGATGGGTGAATCGGATAATACGGAGGTAGATAGCGTCTGTGGTGTGCCTGACTCAGGTGTCGGTATGGCTCTGGGTTATGCCGAGGGTAAGGGCGTGCCCTACAAGCGTGCCGTCCTGAAATACACGCCGACATGGCCGCGCTCCTTCACACCGGGTAACCAGGAGCGTCGTTCACTGGTGGCTAAAATGAAACTGATTCCCAATCCTTCGCTGTTGAAGGATCAGCGTGTGGTTTTCTGCGACGACTCCATCGTACGCGGCACGCAGCTGAAGGATAATGTGAGGACGTTCTTCGAGTATGGTGCCAAAGAGGTACACTGCCGTATCTCGTGTCCGCCGCTGGTCTATGGTTGTCCGTTCATCGGCTTCACCTCGTCGAAGAGTGATATGGAACTGATCACGCGTCGTATCATCAAGGATTTCGAGGGTGATGACAAGCGTAATCTGGAGAAGTACGCCACGACGGACTCTCTGGAGTATAAGCGGATGGTGGATGAGATCGCCAAGCGTCTGGGACTGACCTCGCTGAAGTTTGCGAAGTTGGAGACACTGGTGGAGGCCATCGGTATGCCGAAGTGCAAACTCTATACGCACTGCTTCGATGGCAGTAGCTACTGTCATGAGCATGATGATGAGGATCATCGTCAACTGAAGTTTGACTTTTAGTTTATAGTTTATAGAGGAGACCGTCTTCTTGGCGGAGGTTTTCCTCCTTGAGAAGATATTCGAGCGCGGCATCCAGTTCGTCGGTAGGCAACTGGATGTCGCGTAAGTCTGTCATGGGGTGGGGGTGGCCGTCATCAAACAGGGTCAGGATCTTTTCGATGGCAGTGTTGAAACGGGGTTCCGAGACCATGCCACCGGGACGATGGCTCAGGCAGACATCACACTGGCGACAGTCATGATCGTTCTCTTCACCGAAGTAGAGCAGCAACTGGCGGCTACGGCACACCTGATCGTTGGTGGCATAGGCGATCATGGCATGGATGCGCTGACGGAACTGCTCCTTCCGTTCCTCGTAGATAGCGGGCGGCAACTGGATATGTTCCATGTCCTCGCGACGTTGGGTATAGCGGATGTAGGGTGTTTTCTTCTGGGGAATGAAGTGCAGGATATGGCGCTCGCTCAGGCTCTTCAGGGTCATATAGACCTGATGGGGCTGGAGCGCTGTCTGCGAGGCAATGAAACCCTCGTCGATATAGTTGTAGTCCGTGAAGAGCCCACCATAATTCCGCAACAGGGCCGTGATGATCTTCTCTTCGTTGGGCGACGTGTTCTCCAGACGGTAGAGGTCGTTGCGGCTGAGGATGAACATCACGCGGGCCTGGTTGTCCTGTTCCTCCGTGTATTCAATATAGCCTGCACGGTTCAGGATCTTCAGGGCGGCATCCACCTGAATGGGGAAATGGTGGAAGGCGTGACAGAACTTATCGATGTTGAACTCGAAGGTATGGTTATAGCCTGAGCCGACGCCTATCTGATAGAAATAGGCGAGATGCTCATAGACCTGGCGGATATAGTCTTTCTCGGGGAAGGTGTCGGCGATGCGCTTCTCCAGTTTCCGTTGGTCAGAATTGTTATAGAGCAGTACTGCGTAGGATTTCCGGCCATCACGGCCAGCACGACCAGCCTCCTGAAAGTAGGCCTCGATGCTGTCGGGACAATCGATATGGATGACAAGGCGCACGTCGGGTTTGTCGATACCCATGCCGAAGGCGTTGGTGGCCACCATCACACGCACCTTGTCTTGTTGCCAGGTCTGCTGGCGCTCGTCTTTGACGGCACCATCCAGTCCGGCGTGGTAGAAGGTGGCGGGGATGCCTGCCTCGTTGAGAAGGTCGGCGAACTCCTTCGTGCGGCGCCTGCTGCGGGCATAGATGATGGCAGAGCCTTGGAGGCTACGGAGGATATGGATGAGCTGCTCGCGCTTGTCGGCAGCCTGCCGCACGACATAAGCGAGGTTCTTTCGCTCGAAGCTCATCTTGAAGACTTGGAAGTTGGCCTCTCTGGCCTGACTGGCCTTTAGCTTATCCTGGATGTCCTGTACCACGGCGGGAGTGGCAGTGGCGGTGAGGGCGAGTACGGGCGTATGAGGAACGATCTTTCTGATCTTCGCGATCTCCAGGTAGGAGGGCCGGAAGTCATAGCCCCACTGCGAGATACAATGGGCCTCATCCACGGTAATGAAGCTCACGCGCATGTGACGGAGTTTGGTCTGGAAGAGTTCCGAGGACAAACGCTCGGGAGAGACATACAGGATCTTGATGTCTCCGAAGATACAGTTCTCAAGGGTGATGACGATCTCCTCGCGTGTCAGTCCTGAGTAGATGGCGGCGGCACGGATACCCCGGCGGAGGAGATGATCGACCTGGTCTTTCATCAGGGCGATGAGGGGGGTGATGACGATACAGGTACCTTCCTGAGCCAGTGCCGGCACTTGGAAAGTGATGGATTTGCCTCCGCCTGTCGGCATCAGACCCAGTGTGTCGTGTCCACTGCCTATCGACTCGATGATCTCCCGCTGAATCCCGCGGAAGTCATCATAGCCCCAATACTGTCGGAGAATCTCCCTGTACTTTTCACTTTTCACTCCTCAGAGGGCTTGATGTCTTCGATCTGAAGTTGAACCTCGCTGCGCTTGTAGATATTATCCTCTACGGTATAGACGATGTCAAACGAACGTTTGGACTTGATATAACGGGCAGACTCACTCTGTCCGAAAGCAATACCATTGAGTACATTGCTCGATTTCGAATCGACAAGCTCCAGTTTGATATGCTCCTGTTGACGGCCCACCACCTTCGACGTACCATAGTCATAGACGTTACGCGTACAGAACAGGGGCTTGGGGTTATCAGGACCGTAAGGCGCAAATTTCTTCAGGTCGTTATGGAGTTTCTTGGTCACATCCTTGAAGTCGATCACGGCATTGATGTCGAGAGTGGCTTCCGTCTGCTCGGGCTGGATATGCTCCATGACATATTTCTGGAACCTGCGACGGAACTCCGGGATATTCTCGATCTTCAGCGAGAGCCCCACGGCGTAAGTATGACCACCGAAGTTCTCCAACAGATCACGACAGCTCTTGATGGCATCATAGACATCATAGCCTGCCACACTACGGGCAGAACCCGTGGCGATGCCGTTGAACTTCGTGAGTACCACCGTAGGACGGTAGTAGAGTTCCGTCAGACGCGAGGCCACGATGCCGATCACCCCCTTCTTCCAGTTCTCATCGTAGAGCACGATACTGGCATGGTGCTTCTGACTCTCCAGCTTTTCCACGATCTGGTTGGCCTCCTCGGTCATCTGTTTATCGACATCCTTGCGCTGCTCGTTGTACTCATTGATGTGGTTCGCCTCGGCCAATGCCTTGTCGAAGTCACGCTCCACGAGCAGATCGACGGCCTCCGTACCGTTCTGCATACGGCCCGACGCATTGATACGGGGACCGATCTTGAACACGATATCACTCATGGTGATCTCGCGCCCCGTCAGTCCGCAGATCTCAATGATCGACTTCAGACCTACCGATGGACTGGTATTCAACTGCTTCAGACCATGGAAGGCCAGAATGCGGTTCTCGCCCATGATAGGCACAATGTCGGCGGCGATGCTCACCGCACAGAAATCGAGTAGGGGGATGAGCCGTGAGAAGGGGATGCCGTTGTTCTTGGCAAAAGCCTGCATGAACTTAAAGCCTACACCACAGCCACAGAGATGCTTGAAGGGATAGGTGGAGTCCTCACGCTTAGGATTGAGGACGGCCACGGCTTGTGGCAGTTCATCATCCGGCACGTGATGATCGCACACAATAAAATCGATGCCTAATGACTTGGCATAATTGATCTCCTTGATCGCCTTTACGCCACAGTCAAGCACGATAATCAGTTTGACACCTTTCTCTGCTGCATATTCCAACGCTTTGATACTGATACCGTAACCCTCCTCATAACGGTCGGGAATGTAGTATTCAATATTGGAATAGAACTGCTGCAGAAACTTATACACCAAAGCTACCGCCGTACATCCATCGACATCGTAGTCGCCATAGACCATGATACGCTCTTTGCGTCCCATAGCGTCATTCAGCCTATCGACAGCCACGTCCATGTCGTTCATCAGGAACGGATCTATCAGCTCGTTTAGCATCGGACGGAAGAAACGCTTGGCTGCGCTCTCCGTTTTGATGCCGCGCTGAATGAGCAGGTCTGCGAGGATCGGACTCATGCCGATCTTCTCTCCCAGCTCCTTAGCCGCCGTCTGTTGTTCTGATGTAGGTGGTTCGTAATTCCATTTGAAATGCATTAATATTTATATTTTTTTATTCTTGTCGCTTTAGTGGCTATTCATGCCTGTTTGTCTGTCCCGAAAAGGTCCTATTACGGCAATATAGCGCCCAAAGGTACGAATAAAAAATGAAATAACGGCATAATCTGCGAAAAAAATGCATATTATGCCGTTATTTTACCTAATTAGGATGGTTTTTCCCTAGATGCCGAGCTTCTTTCTGATCTCTGCGGGGATAGCATTCTTGTTGATCAGGAAGTCCATTGTGTTGGCGGCGATAAAGGCCTTGGTCATGTACCAGGTACCCTTATATTCGCCAGTCTCACCCCAGGAATTCTTAACCATGTAGTACTCCTTGCCGTTCTGGTCCTTGGCGATGCCATAGATCAGCATGCCGTGATCGTCGGTCAATTCCCAGTTGTCGAAACGCTCCTGGCGCATCTCTTGGGTCGGTGTGATCTCAGGAACGATACAGCCGATAGAGTCGATGATGTTGGTCTTCTTCTGCTTGTCGAGTTTCAACCACTTGGCCATGTCACTGCCGGCGAGACTCAGCGCTGCCTTCGTATTGATGGCGTAAGCCAAACCCTGACGGGTGAAGCCTTCCTCTGACACGTCACCACCCCAGGCCACGGTGTAGCCATTCTCAACGGCGTTGTCGATGATTTGCATCATCTCGTCCATGGGCACATTATAACTTTGAGGGAAGCGCCAGTTGTCCTGTACCTCTACGGCAAAAGTGGTGTAGAAAGGATGATGGGTATAACTGGTAATACTCACATAGTCGTCAAGGTTGATGCCGAGACTGGCCATGAAACTCTTCGGGGTATATTCCTTACCTTCGTATGTGAACTTCTCGGGGCACTTGCCGAGGTAGGCATCGAGGATGCCCTGCATACCATTTTTCCAAGCGTTACTGATCTTCTTGGCATCGCTCTTGGCAATGGCAGCCACGTAAGGCTCCAGCACACCGAAGAACTCGTTGAAGTTGTTCAGGGAGTCGCCATAGAGGGAGCCGGGGAAGGGCATGGCATCCTCTGGACAGATACCGTAGGTCTTCAGGGTCTGAAGGACATCCTCAGCAGAACCACCTTGTGCAAACTGGCAGTCACCATGGTAACGGACCACCTGGATGGCGCGCTCCATGTAGGTCTTGTTGGCGACAAACGACTCACAGAGGTCGTATGTCTTACCTGTGGCTTTTAGAATCTCGCACTCAAAGAACGAGAGGGTAGAGTAGTCCCAACAGGTACCGCTACGGTTCTGGTCTTTCACGCTGGTGATGGGATTCTCCTTGATCGTCGTAAAGACGGGCTTGTTCGCGTTTTTGGCAGCTTCCTTCTTGTTTGCTGCCGATGCACTGAGGGCGATCATCGCCATGAGTGCGAGAGTTAGAATTTTCTTCATATCTATCAATTATTAACTATAAACTATTTATTATTATCTGCCATAAAGGCTTCGAGTTCCTGAGGATGATAGGGGATGCGCTGCTTGCCGAGGAAACGGCAGCTGTCGCTGGTGATTAGTAGGTCGTCCTCGATACGGATACCGCCGAAGTCCTTGTAGGTCTCAAGCAAGTCGAAGTTCAGGAACTCTGCACAGTGACCTTCTTTCCGCCAGAGGTCGATGAGGTGGGGGATGAAGTAGATGCCAGGTTCGTCGGTGACTACGAAACCCTCTTCGAGTCTGCGACCCATGCGCAGACAGTTGGTTCCAAACTGCTCCAGATTCGGACGCGTCTCCTCGTCAAAGCCGACATAGATCTGTCCGAGCCCCTCCATATCATGCACGTCCATACCCATCATATGTCCCAGTCCGTGCGGTAGGAACATCGCATGGGCACCAGCCTTGACAGCCTCGTCAGTATCGCCCTTCATCAGTCCGAGTTCCTTCAGACGCTCCGTCATCAGACGGCAGACGGCGAAGTGTACGTCCTGATATTTCACACCAGGCTTGGCTACCTCCAATACGTAGTCGTGACAGGCCTCGACGATTGAATAGATCTCCAGCTGTCGCTGGGTGAACTTGCCGCTGACGGGCATCGTGCGGGTATTGTCTGAACAGTAGTCATCGAGTTCGCAACCAGCGTCACAGAGTGTCAGACGGCCAGCCTCCAGTTTGGCATCCGACGGATTGCCATGCATGATCTCACCATGCTGGGAGAAGATTGTGGCGAAGCTCACACCCTGTGCCAGACTGCGGGCGACCCCATCCACCTGTCCGCCAATGAACCGCTCCGTCACACCCGGACGGATCAGCAGCTGGGCCGTCGTATGCATGGCATAGCCCACATCACAGGCCTGTTCGATGGCGGCAATCTCCTGAGGTTCCTTGACAGAACGCATCTTCACCACGGCCTTGATGAGGTCGAGCGAAGCCTTTTCCTTCTGTTGGGAGGGATGGATGCCGAGCAGGTCCATGATCATGATCTTCGTGTCGTGACGGTAGGGCGGTAGGAAATGTACCGTCGTATTTGCCGCCGTGGCACGGCGACATACGGAACGGAACTCCGCCAGCGGGGCGGTCTTCGTGACACCTACCTCAGCGGCGAGATCAGCCACCGACGGTGTATAGCCCATCCACACGATATCCTCTACGTCGATATCATCACCGAAAAGCATCTCCGTGTCGTTGTCAATATCGATGACACCCACCAGTCCCTCGCGGTGCTGTCCGAAATAATAGAGGAACGATGAGTCCTGTCGCATCGGCGCATACGCATTGGCGGGATAGTTGGCGGGAGCCTCGTTGTTGCCAAAGAGGATGATCATCCCGTTGCCAACGAGTCTCTTCAGCTCTGTACGACGCTTGATATAGGTTTCTTTACTAAACATTTGTCAAGTTTTCGTGATTATTAGTCTAATTGTCTGCAAAGTTACGGATTATTTGCGAAAAAGCATTATCTTTGCGGAAAATTTTTGCAATATTTATGCAGATTGGCAGAAAAACTGGACTGGTCTTGGAAGGTGGTGGTATGCGTGGTGTCTTCACCTCAGGTGTGCTCGATGCCTTCATGAAACATGATCTCCACTTCCCTTATGTGGTGGCGGTGAGTGCCGGGGCCTGCAACGGACTGTCGTATATGAGCCGTCAGCCCCGTCGGGCACGTTTCTCCAATATCGACATGTTGCGTAAGTATGGTTATATCTCATTGAAGCGTCTGTTGACGCAGGGAAGCATCTTCGATCCGGATATCCTCTATGAGCGTTTCCCCAACGAGATCGTGCCCTTCGACTACGATGCCTATCGTCGTAATCCTGCTGTCTATGAGATGGTGACGACCAACTGTCTGACGGGCCGTGCGATGTATCTTTCTGAGAAGGATGATGCCAAACGGATGACGGCTATTGCCAAGGCGTCGAGTTCCCTGCCGTATGTGGCTCAGATCACGTATGTCGATGGCATCCCGATGCTCGACGGAGGCATCGTTGATTCGATTCCCGTGGTGCGTGCCATCGATAGCGGTTTCTCGCCTAATGTGGTGATACTCACTAGGAATCGTGGTTTTCGTTCAAGTGAACCTGACTTTAAGATCCCCCGTCTTTTCTATGGCGAATATCCCCGTCTGCGCGTAGCTCTGAGCCATCATGTGCAGGTCTATAATGAACAGCTGGAACTGATTGAGCGGATGGAGGATTGGGGTGAGATCATCTGCATCCGTCCGGAACGTCCAATGGAGGTGGATCGTCTCTGCCGTGATGTCGAGAAGCTCGAACGGCTCTATGAGGAAGGCTTCACCCTCGGTGAAAAATTCTGTGCAGATGTTCTTCTGTCTCAGAAAAAATAACTACCTTTGCAGCCAAATTTGAATCAAAGACTAAAAGATACATGGGAAAAGTAATTCTGACGGGTGACCGTCCAACAGGTAAACTCCATCTGGGCCACTATGTAGGCTCGCTTCGTCGTCGTGTGGAACTGCAGAATGCGGGCGACTATGATCGTATGTTCGTGTTTATGGCTGACGTACAGGCCCTTACCGATAATGCTGATAATCCGGAAAAGATCCGTCAGAACATCATCGAGGTGGCACTCGACTACCTTGCAGCAGGTCTCGATCCCGAGAAGTGCGTGCTGTTCATCCAGAGTCAGATTCCTGAACTGGCAGAGCTCACCACCTACCTGATGAACCTCGTGTCGGTGAGTCGTGTGCAGCGTAACCCGACGGTGAAGACCGAGGTCAAGATGCGTGGTTTCGAGGGCGAGAGTATTCCTCTCGGCTTCTTCTGCTACCCCGTGTCACAGGCGGCTGACATCACCCTGTTCAAGGCAACCACCGTTCCTGCTGGCGAAGACCAGGAGCCGATGCTCGAAGTATGCCGTGAGCTGGTGCGTCGTTTCAACCAGACCTATGCGGAGGTGCTTGTAGAACCGAACATCCTGTTGCCCGAGAACCTGACGGCCCGTCGTCTACCAGGCACGGACGGTAAGGAGAAGATGTCTAAGTCGCTGGGCAACTGCATCTACCTCTCTGACACCGCCGAAGATGTATGGCAGAAGGTGCGCTCGATGTATACCGATCCGGAGCATGTCAACCTCAACGATCCCGGTCATGTGGAGGGTAATGCCGTCTTCACCTATCTCGATGCTTTCTCCTGCGATGCTGACTTTGCTGAGTTCTGGCCTGAGTATCAGAACCTCGACGAGCTGAAAGATCACTACCGTCGCGGAGGTCTGGGCGATATGAAGTGCAAGAAGTTCCTCAATCAGGTACTCAATAAGTTCCTGGAGCCCATGCGCCAGCGTCGTGCGGAGTTCGAGAAGGATATCCCCGAGATCTACAACATCTTGAAGAAGGGTACCGAACAGGCCCGCGAGGTGGGTGCCCAGACGATGGATGAAGTCCGCAAGGCCATGCGCATCGACTATTTCAACGATGCCGAGCTTATTCGTCAACAGTCTGAACGCTTTGCAAACAAATAAAAGAATCCCCGCCAACCAGCGGGGATTCTTTATTTTTCTTCCAAAAGATCAGGCCTCAGTTGCTTGGTGCGCTCCATCGCCTGGTCCAGTTCCCACTCCCGTATCTTCGCCTCATTACCGCTGAGCAGTATCTCTGGCACCTTCCAACCCTTATAGTCCGCAGGTCGTGTATAGATCGGTGCGGCGAGGATATCATCCTGGAAACAGTCGGAGAGGGCAGACTGTTCATCGCCGATGACTCCTGGCACGACTCTTACTACAGCATCTGCGATCATCGCGGCTACGAGTTCTCCGCCCGTCAGTACGAAGTCACCGATGGAGATCTCGCGGGTGATGAGATGGTCACGAATGCGTTGGTCAATACCTTTATAGTGGCCTGCTAGGATGATAATGTTGCCCATAAGCGAGAGCTCGTTGGCGATATGCTGGTCGAAGCGCTCGCCGTCGGGTGATGTGAAGATCACCTCGTCGTAGTCGCGCTCGGCCTTCAGGGCGGAGATACAGCGGTCGATGGGTTCGCACTGCATCACCATGCCTGCACTACCGCCATAGGGGTAGTCATCAACGCGGCGCCACTTGTCGAGGGTATAGTCACGCAGGTTGTGCAGACGGATCTCTGCCAGTCCTTTCTTCTCTGCACGGGCGAGGATGCTCTCGTGGACGAAGCCTTCGAGCATCTCGGGCAGTACGGTGATAATATCTATTCTCATTCGTAAAATGCTTTGATTCTGTCAATATAGCGTTGCCCCGTATCGCGGCCGATGTCATACACTCGGCGCATCTCCTCGGGATCGTGGCTGATATGGCCGATGGGCAGTTTCGCCTCAGGACGGATCACCATGCAACGGCCTGCCTGCTCTGCCTCTCTGACGTATTCTAATTGCTTGTTGTACATCAGATGACGCTTGTCCATCGCCTCCACCATGTTGGGGTATTTCCTGAGACCTATCCGCATCAGGGGCATCAGTTTCGTACGGTGCTTCTGGTAGCCCTCGGGTTGGGTGAGGATCACGAGGTTGCGCTCGTAGCCTGCCGACTCGGCATATGCCAGAGGGATGGAGTCCGCCACACCGCCGTCGAGCAACTTATAGCCTTCCACTTCGACCACTTTTGAGGCCAGGGGCATCGAGGCCGAGGCCCGAATCCATTCGTAGCAGTCGTAGTCGGCTTTCGTCAGGGGCTTGTAGACGGCCTTGCCCGTCTCCACATCGGTACACACCACGATAAACGCCATTGGGTTGTTATCGAAAGCATCGTCATCGAACACGTCGTACTGCTTGGGGATGATATGATAGCCGAATTCCGCATTGAAGTAATCGCCACTTTTGAGGAGCGACCATAGTCCGCTGTAACGGGGATCCTTGGCGAAACGTGTGTTGTAGCGAACGGCACGGCCTGGCTGTCGGGACTTGTAGTTGCATCCGAAGGCTGCCCCTGCAGAGACACCGATGATCCCATCGGGCTCGATACCGGCCTCCATCATCACGTCGATGATGCCGGCCGTGAAAAGTCCGCGCATCGCGCCACCTTCGAGTACAAGTCCTTTTTTCATGGCTGCAAAGGTAGTGCAAATTGAGTGAAAAACCAAAATAATATGAAATAATTTGGCTGTTTCGACTATTCTGCGTAATTTTGCACGCTGATGTCAGGAAAGAAAATAAACGTTTTGCTGGTCTTGCTGCTTCTGGCCATGACTGTCTGGGGCGAGGACTTCACCGATGCAAAGTGTATCTCTGTGATGGGGGTGCCCTTGGAAGGTCCCGATACCGTGTTCATACTGGCATTGAAGGAGGCAGGACTGGTGCAGACGCATCCTCAGGATGCGGAGCCTGACACCTATTACTTCGCAGGTGATTTCTATGGCATCAAATCGAATCTGATGGTGAATGTCGATGAGAAGACGAAACTGTTATCGTCGGCTCTGTTCGTCTGCGGGCCTTATCGCACGAGGGAGCTTTACGACCGCAACCAGAAATACCTGCTGGGTAAGCTCCAGCGGGAGTGGGGTAACTTCAAGGCCAAGGGTGACGGTACGGGGGCACTCTATCTGCTCAATGACTATGGCTATATTCAGCAGACGACCCCATTGCATGAGGACGGCTCACACTCCATCCGCTATTTCTACCTGAACTCCACACCTTATTATAAAGATGCAGCGAACATGGGACTGAAGGGACAGGTGCAGGAGGTGATCACAGAGAATCCTGTGGCTGAGAATGATATCAACCACTTTGACGAGACAGGCAAGCTGGTTGCCGATGAACTGGTTGACAGGAACTATAATCAGGCAGGCTATCTGATCAGTGCTTCTATGTTGGAGAAGGATGGTGGGAAAAGCCTGTTGACCTATGAATACGATTCTGATAACTGTCTGACGAAACGGACGCTGATCAATCCAGCAACGGGCATCCGTTCCGTCAACGAATACCACTATAACACGAGTTTTGAGATCACCCAGCAGAGTCAGAAGGTGTTTGACAACAACAACGAGTGTGTCTTGTCGATCACGATGAAGAATGATCTCTCAGAACGTGACGATAATGACAACTGGACGGAGAACACGATGCAACTCACCTATTGGGAGAAGGGGCAGCGTACGCAGATCGTTCAGGTGAAGCAGACGCGCATCATCAGCTACTGGGACGAGTAATTCATTCCAGCATTTGCAGGAATTCTTCTTCGCTCATGATCTTAATCCCGAGCTTTTCGGCCTTTTGCAGCTTCGAGGGACCCATGTTCTCCCCAGCGAGGATAAAGGATGTCTTGTTGGAGATGCTACCTACGTTCTTGCCACCGTTCTGTTCGATGATGGTCTTGTACTCATCGCGGCTGTGATGCGCAAACACCCCACTGATCACGATGCTCTGCCCGGCAAGCTTGTCGGAGAGGTTAGCCGTCTGAGCCTCAGAGAGTTCCATCTGCAAACCATAGTCGCGCAGCCTTCGGATAATTTCCTGATTCTTTTCATCGTGGAAGTAGGTGATGATGCTCTTTGCCATTACCTCACCGATACCCTCTATCTCCTGCAACTCCTCGAGTCCGGCATCCATCAGGGCATCGATATTCTTGAAGTGACGCGCCAACAGTTTGGCTGAGGTCTCACCCACAAAGCGGATGCCGAGGGCGAACACCACACGCTCAAAGGGCACTTCCTTTGAGGCAGCGATGCCGTTCACGATGCGTTGGGCTGATTTCGTGCGACTGCCATCGCCATTGATCTGTTGCACATCGATATCGTAGAGATCGGCGATGTTATGGATGAGTCCCTGACGATAGTAGTCGTCGATGGTCTCAGGACCTAATGAGTCTATGTTCATGGCCTTACGGGCGATGAAGTGTTCGATGCGTCCTTTGATCTGTGGTGGACAACCTGTATCATTAGGACAGTACCAGGCTGCCTCACCTTCGTAGCGCACTAGTGGCGTACCGCATTCTGGACAGCGCTTGATGAACTGCACAGGTTGTGCGATGATGGGTCTTTGGTCGATATCTACTCCCACGATCTTCGGGATGATTTCACCGCCTTTCTCCACATAAACATAATCGCCGATATGGAGGTCGAAACTCTTGATAAAGTCCTCGTTGTTCAGGGTGGCGCGCTTCACGGTGGTACCGGCCAGCTGCACGGGATCCATATTCGCCACAGGGGTGATGGCACCCGTACGACCTACCTGATAGGTCACCTCATTGAGACGGGTGCAGACACGCTCCGCCTTGAACTTATAGGCAATGGCCCATCGGGGACTCTTGGCTGTGAAGCCTAGGGCGCGCTGCTGGCGCAGTGAGTTCACCTTCAACACGATGCCATCGGTAGCCACGGGCAGGTTCTTACGCGCCTTGTCCCAGTAGTTGATAAAGTCGTAGATTTCCTGCAACGTCCTCACCTTCTTCATACCCTCGGATATCTTAAAGCCCCAACTGCGGGCTACTTCCAGATTCTCGTAGTGTCCCTCCGCAGGCAATTCCTCACCCAGCAGATAATAGAGGTAGGCATCCAACTGTCTTGATGACACCAGACTCGACTTCTGACTTTTCAGCGTACCGCTCGCGGCATTTCTCGGATTGGCGAACAACGGCTCCTCTGCTTCCTCGCGCTCCTTGTTCAGACGCTCAAACACGGCCCAGGGCATCAATATCTCACCACGGATTTCGAACTCACGAGGGTAGGGGGGCGCAGCAAACAGATCGTTGCTCGCGGGCGTCGTCAGCACTAGGGGTATCGAACGTATGGTCTTCACATTCGCCGTCACATCGTCGCCATGCACACCGTCGCCACGCGTGACAGCCTGAACCAGCTTACCATCGACATAGGTCAGCGAGATCGACAGACCGTCGTACTTCATCTCGCAGCACACCTCGAAATCCTCACCGGCTAGGCCCTTCTTCACACTCTCATACCAGTCGGCCACATCCTGTTCGTTGTAGGTGTTGGCCAGCGAGAGCATGGGGTATTTGTGCTCCACCTGCGCAAACTCGGCATTCAGGTCGCTACCCACACGCTGGGTCGGTGAGTTCTCATCGGCCATCTCGGGGTGCTTCGCCTCCAGGTCCTGCAACTCGTGCATCAGGAAGTCGAATTCCTGGTCGCCGATCGTCGGCTGGTTCAGTACGTAGTACCTGTAGTTGTGCTCGTGCAGTTCCTTGCGCAGTTGTTCTATGCGTTGTCTTTCGTCCATCGTCATATTCTTATTTGGCTACAAAGATACGAAAAAAAAGTGAAGTATCTGCTATGACACTTCACTTTTATCGTTTTTTTACCAATGTCCGCCAGGACCACCGCCGGGGCCGCCACCTCCGCCGCCCATGGAACCATTGATGGCCGTGGAAGCCGTGACATCGACAGACTGGCTACCGCTGCCGATGATACAGCCTGTGATGAGGTTGTAGAATGAGGTGCCGCTGCTGATCTCGCATCCTGTACGGAGGGTGTAGCTGTTGCCGTTCTTGAAGGATGGTGAGGAGATCATGAGGGCTGTGCCACAGTTGTTGCTGGGTGTTGTATAGCCAAGGATCGCGGTGGAGCCGTCGAGCACACCGATGGTCGTTCCCATGTTCACAGTCACGGCGATGCTCGCCTGTTTGGATGAAGAGTCGATGGCCTGCATACCACCGCCAACGGCGATCACCGTTCCTCCGTTGATATAGGCTCTGTATTGTTCTGCAGCGTCGATGCCGCATTCAGGTTCTCTCGCACCTTCGGCAATCACCACACCACCGTTGATATAAAGGTTCTTGTTGGTATCGATGCCATCGTTATTATAGCTGCGGGCATAGACATAACCTCCGTTGCTGTTGAAATTGCCTGCTGAGTTGATGGCATCGTCGTAACTGTAACATTCGACTGTACCAGCCTCGATAAAGATCTCGCCCTTACTCTCGATGGCCTCCGTTCCGTCGCCAGAGCCTTCAAGGCGCACCTGTGTCTGTCCGCCGTTGAAAGTGATCGTTCCATCGGCCTTGATACCTTTGGGTGAGACACTGCCCTTGGAGTCTTTCTGACGATTACCCGTGGTGATGATTCGGACGACGCCATCGTTGATGTTGATCTTATCGTCGCAGTTCAAACCCTTGCCACCTGTACCTGTACTCATGATATTCAATTCTCCGCCATTGATGGTGATAATACTGTCGGCCTTTACACCAGAGCATGCCGTATAGTCGTTGTCTTCACTATCGTATTCGTAGCCACCTGTGGTGATGATGGTCGTACGTCCGCCGTCGAATCTGGCTTCACCATCTGTAGAGATACCTTTGTCGGCTGTTCCAGAGACGTTCACATTGATTACACCACCCGTCACGATGACGGCTTCGTTACCCCGGATACCGTTGCCAGAGGAGGCATTGACATAGATATTGCTCTTCGGAAGGGTACGCACATAGTCATCGCTGCGGATGCCAGCCTTGCAGTTGGCATTGACCTCAAGATAACCAGAGCCGCTGAAGATCAGCTGTCCCTCAGTGAAGAGGCAACCCTTCATATCCTCGTCATTCGTAGCGTCATTGTAGGTCGTACCATCAGTCAGGTAGTTCTTCGTACCCTCGTTGAGCACGACGAAGGTACGCTTCTTGCTCTGGTTGTTAATGGCTGCTCCATCGGGGTTGGTGATGTTGACGCTGTTGAGTACGATGGCCTGTTTTTTCGACGAATAGAGTTTGAAGAAGCCGTCGTTGGTGGTTCCTGTCAACACGTACTTGATGACCTGATCTGTCGTGTTTGTGGCGACCACGTCATTGCCGTTGACACTGACGATTCCTGCATCATCTCCACTGACAGAGGCCATGTCGGATGTGCTGAATGTGATAGTGATGGTCTTGTCGAACGAAGTATTCTCGATATAGTCGTCATCATTGCCATCCACCGTCTGCGACTCAGCGATGGCATTTTTGTTGACAGCCACCTTGAACGAGGTCACGTCACCGTCGCTGGAGACACCGTTGATGACATCCTCGCTGGTGTTGGTCGTCGTCGAGTTGTCATCATTGCTCTCCGTTGTCGTAGAGGTATTCGTCAGGTTTATGTTCTCGCTCGTCAGACTGTCTTCCTTGGTACAGGAAACTGCAACAAAGAGCAACAAGAACATCGTCATAATTAGTTTTGTCTCTCTCATATTCATATCTTTTAATAGTTAGTTATCCGGCTGCAAAGGTATTCCTTTTATTCTAACGTCCCAAATTTATTAATCATAATTCTCCTTTTTTACACTGAGTTTTCTTTTTTTTCCTTTCGTTATCGGCTTTTCACATCTTTTTTGTACCTTTGCGACCGAATAACAGACAAGTATCAATATATGAACAAGAAACTGCAGGCGCATAGCGCTATTTTCCTTGCCAATACGATTTTCGGACTTGGCGTCCCTGTCACCAAACTGCTGCTCGACGAGTGGGTTACACCGATGGGCTATATGGCTTCGCGCTCACTGGGTGCCTGTATTCTGTTCTGGATCATTGCTGCTTTCATGCCCAAGGAAAAGGTGGAACGTCGAGATCTGATCACGATCCTCTTTGGTGGACTTCTTGGCTTTGTCATCTCCCAATCATTGACGGCGTGGGCACTTGACTATACCAGTCCTGTGTATTTCTCGTTGATCGCCACGCTGACGCCAGTGGCTGTGATGCTCTGTGCTGCCCTCACCATTGGGGAGAAGATTACGCCTATGAAGTCGTTGGGTGTATTCCTTGGTATTGCGGGTGCTGTGTTGATGGTGCTGATGAGTCAGACACTCGGATCAGGCAAGAACGACTTGATAGGTATTTCGCTGGCTATTCTGAGTGTGCTGACGTGGGCTATATACCTTATTATTACGCGTAATGTAGCATCGAAGTATTCGCCTGTGACACAGATGAAGTATGTCTTCTTGATCTCTGCCATCGTGACAGTGCCTATCGCCATTCCCGAACTGCCTGTCAATGCGCTTTACACGGCGGCATGGGACTGGGATGGTGTGCTGGAGATGGCTTTCATCGTTATCTGTGCGACGGCCCTTGGCTATTTCCTCATCCCCTTTGCCATGAAGTACCTTCAGGCTACGACCGTTTCCATCTACACCAACCTGCAGCCTGTCATTGCTTCATTTGTAGCGATTATCTTAGGACAGGATGTCCTCACATGGGATAAGCCGGTGGCTGGTATTCTCGTCCTTCTCAGTGCCTACATCGTCACCGTCGTTACTGCGAAGGAGAAATAAGGATTATCTGATGGTTTCTTCTGTCAGATAGGTTTCAAACTGACTCTTATAGCCGTTAAAGACATTGATATCCACATCACCCAGGATCCCAGCCACATGTCCGTCTGGACAGAGTTGCCAGTAGATGAGGTGGAGGTCTGGTTTATATTCGCTGTAGCGGGCTATCCAGATACGATAATCACGCTTCAGATCAGTCTCTTTCACAAGGTAGTTGTTGACAAACCTCTGGTTCACGTAGAGAATGGGCTTCACGCCCACGCGTTTTTCTACCATCTTCAGCCAAGTGCGGATATGACGGAACATGTTTTCCGCGCCACCCATCTGGGCTATTTGCGCATCACTGGGTTCGATGTCGAGCACAGGAGGCAAGTCACCATGGTTAAAACGGGTGTTCTTCAGGAAGAACTCTGCCTGAGAGGCTCCACTGGTACGGACAGACCAGAAATGATAGGCTCCCGTGCGGATGCCATGCTTACGGGCCTGGGTATAGTCGCCAAAATAGAACTTATTACGTATAGAGATTCCCTCTGTACTCTTGATATAGACGAATGACACGGGATAATCAGCCGTACCTCTGACATTGTGACTGCCTCTTTTGCCGACATGGGTAATACGCAGTTTGTTCCATTGGATAGGGAGAGGCTTGCGTCCTTTACCATGCTGGTAACGGGCGATGTCAATACCATAGATCCGTTCTGTGGTGTAGCGCATCCGTTCACCCTGGTATCTGTTCTTGCTCCATTCGCCGACTCTCAAACGGGGATCCTGATTCACGGGTGTCAGCAGCTCAAGTCCGAAACCATGACGGCGGTCGTTATCCCAGTGGCCCTCGGAATAACTGCCGTCTGGGGTAATATAGGCACCATGTCCCTGGGCTTTGTCGAGCAGGAAGTCTCCTAAATAAGTGCCGATAGAGTCTGGACGGATGCCTGTCATCAAGGAATCGTCACGACAGGTGGCGATGACCGTACGTCCTAGGGAGTCCAGAATAATGACATTTCCCTTACGACGATACCCTTTCCATGTTCCAACGTTCCTTACAGGGAGATAATCGTCGGGTTCTATCTGAAGACGCTGACCGTTGGCAAATGCCACAACCATCTCATAGCCTTCATCTTCCACATTGTGGCGGTCCAGATAATAATTGAGTTCTTCTTGTACAAGAGGACCGACTGTTGTCGTTTTCTCCTTAACCACAGTCGATGTGTGAAATGCTGGCGAGAGTCTCATGCCCACATGTCGGGGTGGGGGAAGAATATAACTGGTGATCATCAGTACCAGCATAGGTACTGTTATTGTAAAAAGTGTATTCTTCATATGCCTGTTTTGTGATTCCGTCGGGATTCGAACCCGAGGCCTACTGCTTAGAAGGCAGTTACCTTTTGCCTTATAGAAGTCTCATTATCAGCATGTTATTGAACTCTCTAAAAGTCAGAGGTCAACTATAGGTCAACTTCTCTGTCTTTTGTTCGACAAAAATATATATTTATATTGAATAACGAATATAAATCGAGTTAAAAAATGAGAAATCGAAAATAATAATCTCTTATTATTGATCATGTAATATTTTTGTTTCCTTCATTCCATATAAAGTGATATGCTTGTCCATTTTGAATATGTCCAATATTACTATAAAGATGAAAAGGAGGCAGTTGCATCGCCATGAAAACCTGCGGTTTTCCTGTCTTATATCCAACTGAGCTACCGAACCGACCTTGTTGCAGTTTTCTTGTATGAGTAATAAAAAAGCGAAGCGACCTCTCCTGATTTTGGATAAAGCCACTTCGCCATATAGCTGATTATTTAAAGACTATCTTTTTCTTCATAAGATTCAAGTAGGTTATATCTCCTTTCTAATTGATAATTTCCGCAATGTTAATTGGCTTTTCGCCACGTTTTATTAATTGTTTCATAATCATTTGTTTTGAGGTTTATCATTTGATTCATCTTTGAAAATAAACTTTACTCTGTAAATATCCACGCATTTAACCACCTTGCCATTAACACGTTTACTTATCGGGTCAGAACATTCAAACCACTTATGTAAGTCCTTGGCTTTGGTTGTGTGTTTAATACCAACTGTTGTATATGCTTCTGTTATTATCTGGTTGGCTTTGGCAACTGTGATTGGTTCGCCTGTAGGAATTTTCTTTACCATGATTCTGGCAATCTTTTGTTCTGCATCCTTTGTGTTATCTATGCCAATTAAAGCATCTTGTATGGCTCTCTTGGTAAATCTTAATGACTTTACTTTGCCTGCTCCGAGTTTCGTATATGCTTCCCTTAATAGTGGTTCACTCTTTTCCATAGTCGTAATTGAAGGAGAAAAAGGGTGGTTCATCATTAAATCTACATATTTTGTGAACAATTCTTTGAAGGTTATTTTATTTGCAGATAAATCTATGTTGTTGGTTATTCTCTGGTATTTATACTTAACTGTGTCTATTCCATTGGCGTTATAACCGTTGGCGACGCTAAGGCCGTTCTTATAGATTTCCTAATTCACCATATAATTGTATAGTTCTAATTTGGGAAGTCTGTCATTCAGAACAAAAGTATCATTCTGTTTGTCATAGCTCATATATAAATTGTTGAGGTCATGTTTTATATTATCTCGCAAATAGTCTTTTACGTTGGCAGGTGCATCGTTAAAATGTTTTACTGTTTCTCTGGCATTTGATATTGACAGCTCTGTAATAGCTTTCATTTCGTCAAATGACACATCAAGATTTAATCGCCTATGACTGGTGTTGAAAATATGAATTAAAGTGTTTCTAAAGGGATTGAATTTTGTACGTATGCGCCCTGCTATCTATGGAATGTCAGTATCTATACTCGCCAATGTGTGTTTATTAGAAGCACAACTGACGACAAAGCATAATCCTGTTTCGCTATAATAATCTGCGCCCTCAAAAGATTTAGATGTAATGAAGTTGAAACGCTTGCTTTCAGACAGGCTACTACTTATCTTATACCCTTTTAACTTTTTCTCGTTTTCTTCGTTGTTTGCACATATAATACGTACATCATCATTACTGAGACGGCAATGCTCAAGAATAGCGACAATATCAGTCACACTATTGATAAAGAAATAAGCCTCTTCGCTTTTGATACCGTTTACTGTGACATATCCATTAGTGAAATATTTCTCTATTATGTTGGCAGCCATTGTATATGGTTTGTTAGTTTGTAATAGCTTTACTTTCATTTTTTCTCTATGTTTCCATTCTGCTATGACATCTTCGACATCTTCAAGGCATGAGGGCTTGAATAACGGTTGTATCGGTGTTGCTGACATGAAACAGAATGACTTGAAGCGTCTGAAATTATCCAATACCCCATCTATAGCGCGTTCTCGGTACGAATAATCCTTCAATAGTCTGTGATACTCGTCAACCAATAATTTGTATCTGCTCGGATTTACAAGTTCACATAATTTGGGTAACTTATCGTATGTGCATATTATCTTCTTCGTATCGTTCGTGGCAATATATTCTAATAAATCTCTTTCAACGACAATGTTATATCTACCATGTAAGCCATAAACTTTTCTGCTTTTACCATCATGGAATTTCACAATCCCGACGCCCGCATCAGCTCTGCCAATCTTGTTAATGATAAGTTCCGTTGTTGGAACTGCGATAATGTAATCTTCATCGTTTTGTAATGCGATGGTTGTGCCACCGCATCCTGTCACAACCTTGTTGAAAATGCAGTTATGGGGTAAGTCATTCATGTGTAAGTACCCGTCTGCTGAGTCGATTTTTATTCCTCTCGTCATAATCAATAAATATAAGAGGTGAAACATGTTTTATCTCGTTTTTTGGGTGTAATCTCGGAATTACAGAATCGAGGTTATGTAACTGACTTTTTATCCTTATAATAAAGAGAATATTTTGCTGATTTCGGTTACAAATGAATCCAAAAATAAAGGACGCATTTCTTCGCATCCTTTGATTTTCTTACTATGCCCTATTTTGGATTTAGCAAGGATATATTGATTCACCTCTTATGGACTGTGCTTATCTTAATTCTTCCGATACGAATATAAGTGATTATTTCGACAGTTCAAAGTCATGTTGGAAATTCTTGAATAATCGAGTAAAAGTGCCCCTAAAGTCCGATTTTTCGTCTGGAGTTGCACTATATAAAAAGAGAATGAGCATAAAGCCCATTCTACTTAATTACCCTTTTGAGAGTTGGAGCCAAAAAGAAAAGGCAGTTATCATGCTGCCTTTTCAATTTTATTGTTTTGTATATATTGTTGTTTCACCTCCCCTTGAAAGTGACAAGTCTTTTCCTGAAATCGAATATTGATATTCTTTTGGAGAGCCATCACCCCAATCAAGCGTAACAGTTGTATTGGTGTACTTGTATCTGAATGATTCTATATCTTCATATCTATCGCCTTTATCCCAGTCACCCGCAAAACCTGTACCATCAGCTTTAAATGTTATATAGTCACGAAAGCTATCATCCGTAACCTTTTCCACCCAAGTACCTACAAGTGGGTTGCCACCTCCACTTGGTTCGTCTTTATCATCACCTCCACAAGCGGTTAAATTAACACTCATAAGCACTGTAAAAAGTGCAACACCAATTAATCTTAATGTTTTCATACATTTAATAATTATTTAATTAATACTTTTTTTATTGTTCCATCCTTCAGTTTAATAATATTAATACCTTTAGATGGAGATTTCAATTTATTACCATTTATCGAATGTACCTCTTTAATATAATTGTCTAGTGGGACGGAGCTAATACCTGTTTCCTTGATAGCAACAATATTTTTGAATTGGTTCCAAGGTATGGAGCTCTTATAGGCATCTAAAGATAATGCAGGAACATATAGAGTGGCATTTTCAAAAACAGAGAGATCAAAAGAATTATTATTCATAGTTGGAACAGATTCTTTAGTACAAATAATGGTCTTTATTTTTTCACATCCAGAGAAACAGTCTTCTTCAATGTCTTCAATTTGTTCAGGTAACTCTATTTCTTCTAAACTAATACATCTTTGAAAGGCACAACGACCTATTTTTGAACAATAAACAACATATACGTCAGATAATTTTTCACATGATGAAAATGTATATTCAGGGATTGTTTCACATGAAATACAAACCGACTTCAAGCTTATACAATAGTGAAAAGCATAACTACCAAGCTTCCACAGGTTAAGGCATCCACTAATAGTTTCTAATTTCTCACAGTGTTCAAAAGCTTGTGCACCTATTTCCTTTACGGAACTAGGTATTGATATGTATGTCAATTCCGAACAACCATAAAAAGCTCTAGCTTCAATTTCCACTACATCGTAATTAACGTCTTGATAGGCTACATGTGATGGAATTGAAATTTTTCCTTCATATTTATCCCCAACCCACAAAGTAACTCTAGCAGAATAATCGCCTTTACTCAAATTGTAGTATATCCCATTTATCTTAACTTTTGTTGCCCCAATTACAATCATTGGGGTCAATAATAGAATAAATATAAACCATTTTTTCATGCAAATATCATTTTGTGCTATCAGTTCCCAAGATGAATAGCGGATTATTAGTTAAAGAAGCGTGGGACTATTGAATACTATCAGACCGAGGTTCTGGACTACCTACCAATGGATAATAAACAACAGTGCCCACGACCTGATATATTATGCCCATAAGGGTACAATAATCAATACGTGAGCCTATTGCTACTCTCCCCATTGGTCGAAATTGTCCAGATTTCGGTACTGGGATAAGCATCAATCGCTCTCTTCTAAATAGAGTCATTAAAACGCACTCCTACACGTAGGGTACTTGAAACTCAGTGGCAAAAATAAGAATAATATTTCACATAACAAGCGGTTTTACTCAAAAATCTGCATTTTAATCATCATTTTTACTAAAACCACCTACTTACAAGTATAAAAAAAGAGATAGAGGCATGTGCCCCTATCCCTATTCTAATTTACCAAGGTGTTGTGCTGGCAAGTAAGTCTATATTCTTACCAATAGCGAAGAATCCGTCTCCTTGTCGATATTCAACTGATTCAATACCCCAGATATTCTTTTGTACCTCATATTTCACCAGATAGAAACTTTTCCAAGGCTTATCGGGATTAGCTTTCAGAATCTGCTTATTATATTGTACGTCAACAGTCCTCATTAAGATCACTATTTTATTCCTTATAATAGGATAGATTCTTATTTCTGCCCAACCTTGAAATGCGTCACCGTCTTGTATGTGGAAATATGCGTTAAGATATGCTCTCGTTTCGTATTTCCAATAGTCTGAGGGATAAAGTCTTATTTTCTTCTCCATATTTAAAAAGGGAAAAGGGAGTACCCGAAAGTACCCCCTAATGTGAATATTAATCGATATACCATTGATAACGCTGTTCTCCGTGTAGCGCTCCATTGATTCCTAACGCAATTTCTGTTGCATTTACTGTTCTATCCAAGAAAGAATCCACGTAAGAGGACTTAACAGAGCCATTAAGAAGATTATAAAATTTCCAGAGATTAATGTCACAGCCATAACTTCCAAAATCTTCATCATTTATATAAGATTTCGACACGTTGTTGAGTTGGGTATCAGTTATCAATAGTTGAGGTATATCTCTTTGGAGTCTCATAGGTAAATGCTGCCAAAGTCTTGCTTTTCCAATTATCTGACAGAATTGATGTTCTGTAAGTGAAGAATTGCAAAGTTGTTGCATCAAATGAATCTGTTTCGCAGGGTTGAAGCTGTGGAAGAGTTCAAGAGCCTGTCGATATAAATCATTAGGGCTGCTGGCTCTCAGTTCTGCCAAGTAACCATCAGTGAAAATGCATAAATTGCAGCATACGGTGTTTTTAAATCCAATTGCCAATTTGAATAATTCGGGAACTTTCTTAGAGTGAAGATTTTGCAGATTATAGGCTCTTACGCCTGTTACTGAGAGATAAAGACGGTTGCCATTGATGTCCTGATAGATTGTGGGTACGTCAATAGAGAAAGCACAACGCTCAAAATACTGAGTTTTGTCACTCTCTAAAAGTTGGTTTGCAGGCTTGTGAATGGCGGAAGGGATTCGCCCCTTGATAACGTGTGACGCTCTGATAATTGGACTTTCAACCTCTTCACCCCTGAAAAAGTCTTTTGTGGCTTCACCAATTGTCTCAATAAAGAGAGGGTGAGAAATTGTAAGTTCATTATCTTTTGCAAATACGGGAGTGATGCAGTCGTTCTTTAGCTGGTCTAAAGTCACCTCGACTGTGTTAGCTTCAATGAAGTGTTTTGTACGCTTAACAGCATTAACTTGCACCTCACTCACTGGCTCGATAATCTCTGCATCAGAGAAATCGAATCTTTTACCGGAAACGGTAGGCAATAAAATTTGCTCCATAATGATAAAATTTAATGTGTGAATAATAAATGAATTAATGGGATTGCCTAATATTGGAGATTAAGCATTCTTTTACTTTAGATAAGGGTGGAGGGGCTAAAGTGGTAGTCAGCCGTTGCGCACATGTCTTTCAAAAAACATTTCAGGAGCATAAGGGGAGGGGGGCACGAATGGTTGAGGCTATATATTATATATAAGGTATGGATAGGTGATTTTTAGTTTTACTGTCAGGCGAAGGATCTGGCGTCAGGTGTTGATTATGTTTGTTGCTGGAAAAATAGTATTGAAATTGTCAGTGCTATACATAGTCTTTTGGCGTGCCATACTGACAGTGACGTGATACACGGATTATTTTACGTCAGGAGGTGTGCATTCTTATGTAAAATAAACCCGAGAATATGGTGTCGATATGTAAAATGATGCCTAAAACGATGTTTCTCGATGTAAAATAGAGGCAAACCATTGTTTTGTGTATGTCAGTTTGACGTAAGGTTACTTTTTTAGCATAAACTAATGGTTTGGCATGGTGTTTGCTTTTTGTTTTATGCCAGACGACGGGGACGGCCTGTCGGTGAGTGGCTGAGGCTCTGACTTCACCCCCTTTGAAGTTATCCAAGATTCAGATGAGAGTTGTTGCCAAGGGTTATAGGTGTCAGTTCAATCAGATTTCAGATAAGTTATCTTTTATTGTTCAAAAACAAAAAAATGAACAAGGATAATTTAGAAAATCAAAAAAACAGTAATGGTACTGTAGTATTTAACATCTCCAAGAGCGGAGTAAGTAGAAAGAACGTAAAAAAAGGTCAGAAGAATATTTTTTATATTGTTCTGAAAAGAGCAAGAAAATTATATGATGACCAGTTGGATAAGACTTCATGCAACCTATATCGTGATTGCATACAGAAAGTGATTATGAAAACAGAAGGTATTACTGAGGTCGAGTTCAAGACACGTTTTGCTGAGATTGTTATAGACTTGATGGATAGAAATTCTTTCAATACAGAATGTAGAAGTCGCAAATGGTCTCCATACGTTGTAGCTACACATTTAGCAGCAATGACTATCGCTCAACGAAAAGAAGTCCTTAATAATATGGACTTATTACCTGAAAAGGTCATATCCTGTGGAAAGCCAATATACGAAATGGCAGAATTGAAGGATTTAGATAAATATAAGGTGATGTCCGAAGAAACAGATACCGTTACAGATTAAAAAGTATTTCTCCCCTGCTCACATCTGGCAGGGGAGTTTTTTCATTTACCAAATACATATTTGATTACTTTGGCATTGGCCTTATTTTCATTCACGAAGTCCCGTTCAATGTAGATGTCTGTCACTCGCATGGATTCATCCACATGGTTGAGGGCGGCATGAACCGTGTACTTATCTATTTTACATTTGTTGAGGGCGATAGTAGCCCAAGAGTGACGGGCTGCGTAGTATTCCAGATCATCTATATTCAACTGTTTACCAATCTCTTTCAGCCCTTTATTGATAGCCTTGTTAAATGCTCTTGAATCTCGGTAGTCCTTGTAGAACCTGAATAGCCTTTGACCTGTGGTATCTCGGTACTTTTCAATAATAGGTAATATAATATCTGGTACAACCACTTCCATCTTAGCCTTATCAAGTCTTCTGTCTTTGGTCTTTGTACGACAATAAACAAGTCGATTGCCTCTTAACTCTGTAGCATTATAGAGGTCAGCAGAATTTATGCCCATTAAACAGAATGAGAGAATAAAACAATCTTTAGCGAGGTCAAAAAGGCAAGTCCCTTTATGTCCCTTGTAAATATTCAGGTAGGGCATATTCCATATAGCTTTGATCTGTTGAGGCTGTATAGCTCGCTTTCGTGTAACCTCTTCTTTGGGGATCTTGAAATAATCAAATGGAGAGTGGGGGATTCGTATTAGTCCTTTATCGGGCTTATTGTAGAAATTACGAGCCTCGTTATATAGGTGGCGTAAATTCGTAAGATAGAGTGATAGACAGCGATTGGACGGTATGCGTTTTCCTTCTTCTATCAATCTCTTAACTCTATTCGCGCGTTCATTTATTATATAATCACGGTATTGCTCCAACAGGTCAACTGTTATTTTTTTTATGTCTAATTCCTCTTTACCTATAAATTTTATAAAGGCATTAAGGCCAGTTGTGTATATATCCTTACTCCTACCAGAAGAAGTGGCAATCCAATCTTTACAGAAAGCTATGAAGTCAATGGGTTTTTCCGCTTCTTCTTTGTTAAGTAGGTGGTTCACGATTTCGCCCACATCATAATTCTCAGAATCAAGATGCATGGCATTGAACATCATCCTGTAGTGTAGTACAAGACGGTCTGCCTCCTGTTTAATAACAGATTCCTCTTTCAGCTTAAAACCAGCTGTAAGGTCGGCTTCTGTTGCGAATAAGTCTGTCGAAATACGTTTCACAGTGCGATCTTTGGTGAATCGGATTTTGACGTTGTACGTACCATCCATTCTCTTTCTGTCCTTTTGGACTTCTGCTTTAATTGTCAGCATAGCGATTTTTGTTTTTTGTGCTAACAGCAGTCAACAGCGGTCAACATTTCGCCTCTATTTAGGCTGAACCTATAGTATATAGGTAGTGTTCCAGCGGTCAACATGCGGTCAACAATTGGTTAAAAATGCGCTGATTTTGAGAAATCCAAAGTTTTAAAGGAAATCGATCTCTGTGGTAATTGGAATCATTGAAAACCTCACAAGTCCTTTAAAAACGGAGGTTTTAAAACAAAAAGCCTCAGAGTATCTCTGAGACTTTAAGTGATTCCGTCGGGATTCGAACCCGAGGCCTACTGCTTAGAAGGCAGTTGCTCTATCCAGCTGAGCTACGGAACCGACCTTTTGTGATTTCTCAAAATCGCGTGCAAAGGTACATACTTTTTGCGAAACCACCAAATTTTCATCAGAAAATCATTTATGACGGTGATTCCGCCCTCGCTTTTCTTGTCGTGGCTTCTCGGAGTGATGCTCTGCGCGAGAATCTGCATATAGCTTGCTGATCAAGTCCGGACGTCCAATGCGACGGAGACTCTGTTCGATGTTTCGACGCTCCTCTGGCTTGTACCAGAAGAAAAACTGCCGCTGTGCGAGTTTCTCTCTTGGACTTTTGGCAGAGAAGACTTCTTCCAACGTATAGGGATCATATCCGGAGTACCAGGTCTCTGTGGCGTTGGTCAGTGGTGTGGGGGTGAAGTCCTGCACCTGTTCGAGGTGGAAATCGAGCCCTTTCGTAATGACAGCCAGTTCTGCCATGTCTTCCTCCCGACAACCAGGATGAGAACTGATGAAGTAGGGTATGATCTGCTGATGGAGGTTCTCCTCACGATTGATACGGTCGAAGATACGTTTGAACTCATAGAATTGTTGGAAGGAGGGTTTTCGCATGAGCCGGAGTACACGATCGCTGGTGTGTTCTGGGGCCACCTTCAAACGACCAGACACATGACGGCTAATCAGTTCACGCGTATATTGCATAGCGATACGGTTGGTCTCCTCGTCCTTGCTTTTGTGTAATAGCAGATCATAGCGGACACCACTGCCGATGAAACTGCGTTTGATGCCAGGCAAAGCATCGACGGCGTGATAGATGTCCAAGAGTTTGCCGTGATTTGTATTCAGGTTAGGACATATCTGCGGATGGATACAACTGGGACGGCGACACTTCTCACAGGCATTCTTGTTCCTGCCCTCCATGCCGTACATATTGGCAGAAGGACCTCCAAGGTCACTGAGATAGCCCTTGAAGTCGGGCATCTCTATGACCTGATTCACCTCTTTTAATATACTCTCCTTCGAACGACAGGAGATGAACTTGCCCTGATGGGCGGAGATGGTACAGAAAGCACAACCTCCAAAACAACCTCGGTGGATATTCACCGAGAACTTGATCATATCGTAGGCAGGAATACGCTTGCCTTTATATTTGGGATGGGGCTGACGGGTATAGGGCAGGTCGAAGGAGGCGTCGAGCTCTGCGGTGGTCATCGGCGGGTAGGGTGGATTAACGATGACAAAACGCCCATCCACACCTTGTAATAGTCGTTGGGCGTGCATCATATTAGACTGCTCCTCAATGTGTCGGAAGTTCTCGGCCTGAGCTCGTTTGTTGCGCAGACATTCCTCATGACTATGAAGTACGATATCATCTGGTCGGATGCCTCCGGGAATCTCTTCCTTTCTAGAGAGAAAGACACTCTGAGGCAGGTCACGGATATCGCGGATGGTTTTGCCCTCAGAGAGTCGGCGAGCCAGTTCAAGGGTCACTTTCTCACCCATGCCGTAGGTGATCATATCGGCACCAGAATCACAGAGGATACACTTCTGGAGTTTATCCTGCCAATAGTCGTAATGGGTCAGCCGACGGAGTGATGCCTCGATGCCGCCTAATACGACGGGTACATCGGGGAAGAGTTGTTTAAGGATTCTCGAATAGACGATGGTGGGATATTCTGGCCGCATGTCATGACGGCCATCAGGACTATAGGCATCTTCAGAACGCAGACGACGGTTGGCAGTGTATTTATTCACCATAGAATCCATACATCCAGGAGCGATGCCGAAGAAGAGACGAGGGCGTCCCAGTTTCTTAAAGTCACGGAAGTCGCCGTGCCAGTCAGGCTGCGGCACAATAGCCACCCGATAGCCTGCTGCTTCCAAGGTGCGTCCAATGACTGCTGCTCCAAACGAAGGGTGATCTACATAAGCATCTCCAGAGAAAAGGATGACATCCACTTCATCCCATCCCCGTAGTTCCAACTCCTTTTTCGTCGTTGGCAGGAAATCCGTCAGCCTATACTCCATTGATTAATTAAACGGTGTGCCCTGTATAGCCCGTGTCGTAGAACCGAGGTTCTCGTTGCCCTGATTCTTCCAGTTGATGTAGAGCAGCACGAGCTGTTGCAGTCCAAAGGCCTTCATGTTAGGATGATAGATCACGTCGAGACAGAGATCCAACAGGGTCTTGTCCTTGCCGGCTTGACCCTCTAGAAGACTGCGGATGTTCAGTTTCAGTTTGTCGAGCACCTGCTCATCCACATAGCCATTGGAATCAATGAGGTCACGGAAAAGCTGGTACTTCTCAATGGTTAACAGATGATCGTCGGAGACTTCGATGCTCCGCGTTCCTGATGAATTGGTCTGAATCTTCATAATGGTTACTTTTTTGATTGTTTTATAATGACTGTAATAGGAATTTCAGGATACCTTTCATGAGGGTCTGCCGTTTCTGTTCCGACTTAATGCACTCGAAGGGGAATCCAAGTGTCATTGCCTTATAATCCTTGCCGTCATAGGCCACACAGGCACTGTAGTCATCAGCATAGACCATGGCTGGGAAGGCTGGCGAAACAGGCTGTAGGACATCTGGATGTGTAGCGGCATAATGAACCTCGTTGAGATGGCGATAGAACTCGAAGGTCGTACCGATTCCGGAGATGGTCTCCCGTTCCAGACTATCCCGATCTACACCATCATAGGTACATTTTAATATCTGTTCCAGGAACATTCGTTCTGATGGCATCGTCATATCAGCTCCAACGTATGAGCCACTAACCAGAAGAGCACCACCTCTGGAGGTGAAGAGTTGCAAGTGTTGGCGCAACATCGGAGAGAAAGCCTGATACCTGCGCAACGACCATCCGTCATTCTTCTCCAGTCCGAGAATCAGATCCACCATTTGATACTGGGTGGGACGCATCTCATTGCTCTCCAGTGCTTCAGAAGAACAACTGACGATGCTATATCGTCCTGCCGAGGCGATGGCCTCAGCGTGGGTATGGATATAGTTAAAATCGTTTCCTGCGATGATCTGTCCTGCCAACGAATCATTGGTAAAGCCCAATCCATCGGGTGTTGTCTTACCCATGGTGGCCTTGTTGAAACAGGTCTGATAACCTGTCCATCCAGCAGTCTTGCCGTATGACACACCTGCATCATATTTCAAGTCAAATCCCTGTTCCGCAGCGTTGTCACGAACGGCAGGGGAAGATAGACGATGGAAGCCGTTAACAATGAGGACGGTCTTCTGAGCTTCTGGAACATAGAAGGTGGAAACCACCTCACTGGGAAAACTCTCTCCACCACTGTTGACAGCAGCTACACGGAAATTGTAAAGTTGTTCTGGTTCAATGTCTATCGTCAGACTGGTATTCCCGTCCTTGACATACTGCCCATTGTCAAAACCATTCTTCCCAATGGCCGTATAAACCACATAACCTGTTGGTTCTGCGGTTGGTTCGTCAGGGTCTTTCATGGGGTTCCAGCTAAGTTTGGCCTTTCCTGCATCAGTCAGTTCTACCCTCAGATGATTGGGGGTGAGAGGGGTGACGACATAAGGCATCTGGTGCATCCTGCAGATATAGCGAAGCAGTGTCTTATAGATGCTTCGTGCAAAGTCGAAACGGAAGTTCGGATCCTGTCCATAGCGCATATCGGCAAAGTTCTGGTGAGACATGGTTTCCAGAATGGCACTCGGCACTTCAGGTACTCTGCTCTCTGAGTAGTTCCTGTCCCAGATTTCCCGCTTCTGCCAACTGCCATATTTCTGTTGTATCTCCTTGGGAATGGTAGAGAGTAGTTCGTCTGCCAGATCTCGTGAAGCAAGTCTTGAGCGTCCAGTGCTTAATATACTATCATTCAGATAGGTAGTACAAACAGCCAAAGTTCCTGTGTGACTCTTTCCATCATGTGTATAGCCTGCGTCGCTATGGATCGCTAATGATAACTCAATGGGGACTTGGCAACCGATGGTATCAGGCATATAACAGGAACCTCCTGCCAGATGGTTTGTCATCAGAGAACGGACATTGATGTCATCACCATAGTCATCCTCTCCGTTTTTAGAGGAATAGACATGGTAGGGCATACCTGCCCACTGACCATAATAGCGGGCTCCTTCCAGATAACGGGGCATGCCACTAGTGGTATAACCACGACGGATATTGCCCATACCACCACCGAAACGGACGGCATCAGCAGTGACAATACCATTATGTTCACTTAGATTGTCAAGCACCACACGGTTGTCGGCATTGCTGCCCTTGTCAAAGTCGAAGGTACCCAGATACACCCATGTAGAACCTCCCATCTGTTGATTCACTCGGAACTCGGTCGGAACTCCTTGATGCCAGACGGTATAATGAGCATCGTCGATGCTGCCCCTAACAGTCTGATAACTTACATAGACGGCATACTTGCCAGTTTCAGGAATCGTTGGCAGATAGGATATCTCACTCGAGTTTCGGTTGTGCTTCACGGTCTGTATCTGTCGGGCTGTGCCAACTCTAAAGGGATTCTCCCCATCTACATAGACACCATCGTGATAGGCAAAGCCAACGGAATCCGTTTTTCCCCAGTGATGTTGTCCCTGTGTTTCGACATAGATGCCGCCTTTTCGTGGTGTGTCATTATCAATGATGATCTCATGTCGCTGCCAGTCACGTTCACGCGGAGTGAATACCACGGCTCCCGCCTTTTCAAGCATGGGGATAAGATAAGGCACGACAATCGTCTGGGTGAAAAGGTCTTCACGTGTGCCAAAAAGGGGAGGACGCTGCCATTTCCATATACTGTCCTTGATATGGAAATAGATACCATGACTGGCCCAGATGGATAGGTGGCGGTTCTGAAGTCCTCTAGTTATCTGATAGGGCAGGGAAACATTGCTCACCCAAGGTTTACCATGATAGTCGATATCCCCCCACACACGACTAGGGTCGTCTCGACTGAGCAGTCTGTTAGGTATCAATAGTCTCAAGTCCCTGCCTCCACTCTTGATGGTCAGTTTGTAATCTTGGCAGGAGTCGGGCATCAGGGCTTTGACGTCACTATAAATGTCTTCCACTGAATTAGGGGTGAAGGTCTGTTCTCCGAAATGTGTGTCGGCAATCACCTCTATGGTACGTAGAGAGTCGTTTTGGTCGAAGCTTTTCAGACGGGCATTGGAACGAATCCGCTGTCCAACAGGGCGATAGTTCTTAAAATAATTGTCTAATTTGTCTTTTATGTCTTTCTGTGCATTTGCCGGCATTAGCAGCAATGCAGTCAGGACGAGTGTTGTGATTCTTTTCATGATATGTCTCCAATGGTAAAATTCTCAGGATACTTCCCTTTGAAGTCCTTGAAATAGAGTTTGATTTCCCGCATGTCTGCTTCTAAATCCCCCGTAGGGATGATCGTCTTTGTACACTGAATATTTTTTTTCTCATAATCCACACCATAAAGCAGGATCGGGATGCCAGCTTTGAGGGCTATGAAATAGAATCCCTTTTTCCAGTCGGGATTGGGTGAACGTGTCCCTTCCGGCGTGATGCAAAGATGGAATGTCTTGACCGTCTTAGCCGTTTCTGCCATACTGTCCGTCATGCTGGTATGTTTCTGTCTGACAACAGGAATCCCACCGAGACGTTTGAATAGGATTCCGAGGGGGAAGAAAAACCATTCCTTTTTCATCAGGAAATTGATCTTCATCCCCAGGGCACCACTATAAAGTTGCCCTAAGATAAAGTCCCAGTTGCTGGTGTGAGGAGCCAGACAGATGATAAATTTATC
This sequence comes from Prevotella sp., assembly GCA_017965475.1. Taxonomy (GTDB): domain Bacteria; phylum Bacteroidota; class Bacteroidia; order Bacteroidales; family Bacteroidaceae; genus Prevotella. The sequence continues at coordinate 9,415 of JAGCPV010000007.1, read as the reverse complement.
GGGGTGGGCCTCTGTCACGTCAGCCGTCCACCCCCATCGTTTATATAAAAACCAGTTACAGAATCTCTTCCACATCATTTTATGAATTAATCTGATCGAGTATCTCGTTGACCTGTGAAGTGAACTTCTCTCGCAGATCCTTAAAATAAGCCTCAGCACTGATACCAGGCTCAGGGTGGGAGATACGGTTGATGAAATCATCCTGCATCTTCACAATGACAGGGAGCAGGGTCTCTGCATTCTCCTTGTTTGCTTTAGGCCCGTACAGTGAGACGGCTACACATTCTGCGAACAGATCTTCACAGATCAGTTGGATACCCCTTTTTAGTGTTCTTTTGTTTGCCATAAATTTCCTCCTTTTGGGTTGATTTTGTTATATTCAGTAAGCAAAGATAAGAAAAATTCCCGAGATAACAAGTCTTTCGTCCCCAAAAAATATTAAAATGCACAAAATACCCTGATTTCTTTCGCATTTCTAACAAAAATAAACTAATTTTGCACGTCGAAAACAAATAATTCATTCTAAAACTCAAATATCAACATTATGGAAAAAAGTGCATTGCAAAAGGCAAGAGCCGCTTATCAGCCGAAGTTGCCGAAAGCGCTTCAGGGTGCTGTGAAAGTTAAGGAAGGTAAGCCTACCCAGAGCGTAGGTGATCAGGAGGAAATTAAAAAATTGTTCCCCAATACCTATGGTATGCCTATCGTGGAATTCGAGCCTGCTACTGAGGCCAACAACACGAAGATGAACGTGGGTATCATCCTTTCTGGAGGTCAGGCTCCTGGCGGACATAACGTTATTACAGGTCTCTTCGACCAGATTAAGAAGCTGAATCCTGAGAATCGTCTATTCGGTTTCATCCTCGGTCCTGGCGGTCTGGTGGATCATAACTACATGGAACTCACCAAGGAGATTGTTGATGAGTATCGCAACACGGGTGGCTTTGACATGATTGGTTCTGGTCGTACGAAGCTGGAGAAGGTTGATCAGTTTGAGAAAGGTCTGGAGATCATCCGCGAGCTCGATATCAAAGCCATCGTGATCATCGGTGGTGACGACTCTAACACCAATGCCTGTGTGCTGGCTGAGTACTATGCAGCCAAGCAGTATGGTGTTCAGGTGATTGGTTGTCCTAAGACCATTGACGGTGACTTAAAGAACGATCAGATTGAGACCTCTTTCGGTTTTGATACTGCTTGTAAGACATACTCTGAGCTGATTGGTAACATCGAGCGCGATTGTAATTCTGCCCGTAAGTACTGGCACTTCATCAAGGTGATGGGTCGTTCTGCTTCTCACATCGCTCTTGAGTGCGCTCTGCAGACACAGCCCAACATTTGCCTCGTTTCTGAGGAGGTTGAGGCTAAGGCTCAGAGTCTCGACGATATCGTTGACTACATCGCCAATGCTGTAGCTGTTCGTGCTGCTGACGGTAACAACTTCGGTACCGTTATCATTCCTGAGGGTGTCATCGAGTTCATCCCCGCCATCAAGAAGCTCATCGCTCAGCTCAATGATGTGCTCGCTATGCCTGAGGCTAAGGAAATCAGCCGCGACGAGCAGGTAGATTTCGCCAAGAGTCACCTCACAGAAGAGAATCTTGCTGTGTTCAATAGTCTGCCCGTAGGTGTAGCCCGTCAGCTGGCTCTCGACCGCGATCCTCACGGAAACGTACAGGTATCACTCATCGAGACTGAGAAACTGCTCTCTACGATGGTAGCCCAGAAGCTCGAGAAGATGAAGAAGCAGGGTAAGTATGTTGGTAAGTTCGGTACTCAGCACCATTTCTTCGGTTACGAGGGACGTTGTGCTGCTCCTTCTAACTTCGATGCTGACTACTGCTATGCCCTTGGTACTTCTGCCGCTCAGCTGATTGCCAACGGTAAGACCGGTTATATGGCTATCGTTAAGAATACAACCGCTCCTGCAGAGCAGTGGATCGCTGGTGGTGTGCCCATCACGATGATGATGAATATGGAGAAGCGTGCTGGTGAGATGAAGCCCGTGATCCGTAAGGCTCTCGTGGAACTCGACGGTGCTCCCTTCAAGGAGTTCGCCGCTCATCGTGACGAGTGGGCTCGTAAGACGGCTTACGTCTATCCCGGTCCTATCCAGTACTGGGGACCCACAGAGGTCTGCGATCAGCCTACGAGAACGCTGGCTCTGGAGCAGGCTAAGTAATGAATGGCTAAGAAACGTATAGTCAGGAGAAAGGGCGTTGGCACCTCTCGGACCTATCATGGTCCGAGGGGGCGTCATCGCCCTAATCTATTAATCCGTTTCTTACAGAAAGTTCCTTCCTGGGGGTGGTGGATAGGTGGTGCAGCCATTGTGGCAGGCTACATATGGTTCTTCTATTATTTCTTCGTCAGTCCTTTTGGCTTTCGTTGGCGGGCACTTTATGGTGATGTCAGTTATCCCGAAGGTTATGAGATCCATGGTATCGATATCTCACATCATCAGGGGAATATCGACTGGGGTGAACTCAAAGACAACGGTAGTATCAATAAATGTCCCATCCGTTTTGTGATGATTAAGGCTACGGAGGGTGCTACGCAGACAGACGAGAACTTCCGTGATAATTTCTATCAGGCCCGTGAGAACGGATTTACCCGCGGCGCCTATCATTTTTATAGTGTGCACACACCTGCCGAACAACAGGCATGGCATTTTATTAAAACGGTTAAACTGGAGAATGGTGACTTGCCGCCTGTTCTGGATGTGGAGCATAAACCTAAAGAGCAAACTGATGACGAGTTCAAAAGCTCTGTGCTTCAGTGGCTCGACATGGTGGAGAAGCACTATCAGGTGAAGCCCATCATTTATACCTATTTTAAATTTAAGACGCGCTACCTCAATGACTCCATCTTCGATCAGTATCCATACTGGATTGCACACTACTATGTGGATTCATTGGAGTATCAGGGTAAATGGAAGTTCTGGCAGCATACAGATGTAGGACGTCTGCCTGGTATCAAGGGCAACGTGGATTTTAATATTTACAATGGTTCTTATTACGATCTTCGCCAGATGACTATTGGCTCCCAAGAGACTATCGGCGAAAAGGCCTACAGCGAGTAATTTAGATGATATCGTTGTTTAGATAGTTCCACATGCAGTGACGCAGGTTCAGCATGTATCGCATGTCGTAGAAATTATCAATTACCCAGCGACCGTCCTCATATACCAGATCGACACGTGCAGGAACATAGGAAGAAGGTTCATAGACGGTAAATGATACAGATGCAGATTTTTTCTTTTCGTCAATCACCAGTTTCGTAACTTCAAACTCCTCAAACGTCACAAGTTCTGGATCGCGTGTCATCGTCCAGTAATCTACTTCAAAGAACAGAGTACTGGTCATATACTCCTTCCTTTGTACAGCCATCATCAACTTGTTCCACGATTTCGAACAAAAGGCCTTGTCGCATAACCCACTCATAACGAAACCGCCGTGTGTCCTTTGGTCTTCAGAGACAACTCTGAAAATATTCTTTACACAATCCAAGACAATCCCACGTTCTAATGCCATCTGCACTTCTGGATCCACTTTTACGACTGTTTTTTTCGTATCCGTCATGACCATGTCGCTGGCATTTCCCTTGTTGGAATTATTGCTTTCCCGACATCCTGTCATCATCGGTGTCAGGGCAAGTAGTCCAATTGCGATATAAATATGTCTAAAATACTTCAAGCTTCAACTATTGTTAAGGTTGTATTTCCGCTGCAAAAGTACAAAATAATTCTCTAATAAATTGGAATCTATCTGAAAATAAGATAAAAAAAACATCTTTGTGGTAAATCAGAACACAAAAAAGGGAATTATGAACAAATCTTACCCTCTACGGCGGAATTCTGAGCAGGTGATAGCGGTAGCGATGGCGACATTCAGACTCTCGGCTGTGTCGCCCTGATGATAGGAAGGAATGAACAGACGGTGGTTGGTGCGTTGGCGTACGGCCTCGGAAATGCCATTGCCCTCGTTGCCCATGATGATCAGACCATTCTCTGATAATGGTTGTTGGTAGATGTTCTCACCGTCGAGGAGAGTGCCATAGACAGGGAACGATGAGGGTAAGGCATCAAGCATCTCCAGAAGATTCATATAGATGATGTTCACCCGTGCAATACTGCCCATCGTGGCCTGCACAACTTTCGGATTCCAGGCATCAACAGTGTCTTCACTGCAATAGATCGTATCAATTCCAAACCAGTCTGCAATACGAATGATTGTACCCAGATTACCGGGATCCTGTACGCCGTCGAGGGCGATTGTTAGTTGATCGTTGATAGTGGATCGTGAATAGCTGTGATCAGGAATAGGGAAGAGGGCCAGCACCTGTTGTGGATGTTGCTGGAAACTGAGACGTTGGAGTTCGTCGGAGGTGACTTCTGTTATCTCACAATCCATTTGTGACAGGTTAGGGTGAGCCAGGATAAATTCACTCATAGCATAGATAGCCTTTGGCTGATATCGCTGAAGCAGGTCACCCACCACCTTCGTACCCTCGGCAACGAAGAGCCCTTCACGACGACGGTATTTCTTCTGCTCCAGTTGACGGATATATTTGAACTGGTTTTTGCTGATCATTTTACAAAAAGTCGTTAATTCCGCTACAAAGATACAAAGAAATCAAGAATAAAGGACGAAGAATTAAGAGTTTTTTGTAATTTTGCAGATTGAAAAAGCAGAGACGATGAATTCCCGATTCTGGAACCCTTTGATTCTTATGGCAGGTGTATGGTTGTTTTGCGCCTGCTCTGCAACACGTCATCTACCTGAAGATACCTATATGTTGAGTAAGGTGAAGGTGGTGACCGATGGGAAATATAAGGACATCAACACGACCCAGATGAAGACCTATGTGCGCCAGAAAGGTAATACCCTCTGGCTCTCCACGATGAAAATTCCTTTGGGTGTCTATGCAATGGCTGGTAAAGACAGTTCGTGGGTGAACCGTATGTTGCGACAGATTGGTGAGGCCCCTGTGACATACGATACGCTGTTAGCCCAGCAAACGTGCAGAGACCTTCAGTTGGCTCTGCAGAATAAAGGTTATCTGGATGCAGAAGTGGAACTATACGTTGACAAGAAGAAACGTAAACTCAACGCCATCTATGTGCTGCATCCTGGAACCGCCTATTATGTCCATGGGCTAAACACTGATATCCAGGACTCTGTCATCGCAAACTTACTGAAAGACTATAAGCATGTGTTGTATGATGGCATGCAGTTTAATACAGACGCCTTAAACACGGAACGTTCACAGATCACCCAGTTTCTCCAAGACCACGGCTACTTCCGCTTCCACAAGGAATTCATCAACTACCGTGCCAGAAAAGATGAGTCGTCACATCAAGTGGAACTCTCGATGATCCTACATCCCTATCGTAGCAACGAAGAGGCCAACGATACACTGCACAGTCGTTACCAGATTCGTAACATCCTGTATCAAAGCGGTAATGCATCAGACACAGTCATCCATCTTCGTGAGAAGGTCTTGAAGGAGAACACGTTTATCAAAGAGGGCGGTCTGTATTCTTCGAGTGATCTGCAGAACACCTATAACCACTTTGGTAGGCTGAGTGCCGTGAAATACACGAATATCAGTTTTGAACCTGTTTCTGACACGACACTCCTTGATACTAGGATTATGATTCAGACGAACAAGCCTTCGACGATCAGCTTCCAGCCAGAGGGAACGAACACGGCAGGTGACTTCGGAGCCGCAGCGTCGCTGACCTATCAGAACCGTAACCTGTTCAAGGGATCGGAAACATTCAGCATGAAACTGCGTGGTGCATACGAGGCTATCAGAAGTCTTGAAGGGTATAAGAACAATGACTTTATCGAATACAGCATCGAGACCAGTCTGTTGTTCCCCCGCTTTATTGCACCATTCCTCAGTTCGGATGCCAGAAGACGTATCAATGCGACCAGTGAACTGTCGCTTATGTTTGACTCACAGACCCGTCCTGAGTTTATCAGAAGGGTTCTCTCTGCCAGTTGGCATTACCTATGGAAACCCCGGAATCACCACGACAGTTATCGCCTCGACTTCATAGACCTTAATTATGTCTTTATGCCCTGGATAAGTGAGACGTTCCGAAAGGAATATCTTGAGAATACATCGAACTCCAATGTGATCCTGCGATATAACTACGAGGATCTGTTTATCATGAAGACGGGCTTCGGATATACCTATAACAATGGACGGATGGCCATTAAAACCAATCTGGAGACTTCTGGTAATCTGCTGAATCTCTGCTCCCATGTCTTTGGTGCTTCGAAGGATGAGAGGGGGTATTATAAGATCTTCGGTATTGCATACGCACAATATGTGAAGGGAGACTTCGACTTTACACGTAACCTGCTGGGACGTGGGATGCAAGACCAGCTGGTATTCCATTTCGGTCTGGGTATTGCTTATCCCTATGGTAATAGTACGGTCTTGCCCTTTGAAAAGCGCTATTTCTCAGGTGGAGCCAACAGCGTGAGAGGATGGACTGTCAGAAGTCTGGGACCTGGAAGATACAAGGACAAGGATGGCAGGATCAACTTCATCACACAGACTGGTGACCTGAGACTGGATCTCAATCTGGAATACCGTACTCATCTGTTCTGGAAATTCGATGGCGCCATGTTTGTTGATGCAGGTAACATTTGGACCCTTCGCGAATATGAATCACAGCCTGGAGGACAGTTCACGTTCGCAGGAGTCATCAAGGATCTGGCATGTAGCTATGGTTTGGGTCTTCGTCTGAATTTCGACTATTTCATCCTGCGCTTCGACTTGGGTATGAAAGCCATCAACCCTGCCTATCAAACGGAAGAGGAAGCTCATTATCCCCTCATTCATCCTGACTTAAGCAGGGATCTGGCTTTCCACTTTGCTGTGGGAATGCCATTCTAAAAGGGTTAAATTAGCAGAAAAGGCTTACTTTTTTACGCTTTTACTTTTTTACCTATAAATTATTTCGTACCTTTGCACGAAAATTAAAATAGTCATGTTGAAATTTATATCGTTCGGAAGTGGTAGCAGTGGTAATTGTTACTATCTTGGCACTGCGACAGACGGACTCATGATAGACATCGGCGTAGGGTTACGTACGCTTAAGAAAAACTGTAGAGACTACGGCATTCAACTGAGTTCCGTACATCGTCTGCTGATTACCCACGACCATGCCGACCATATCAAGTCTGTAGGCTCCTTCAGCTACGAGTATAAGGTTCCCGTCTATGCGACACCATTAGTGCATAATGGTATCGACCATAACTATTGTATCCAGCGGAAAGTGGCCGACGAGATGAAGATGATGCTGGAGGTGAACAAGCCGATGGTGTTGGGAGACTTCACTGTCGAAGCTTTCCCTGTGCCTCATGATGCCAGTGAGAACGTAGGCTATGAGATTCAGGCTGAGGGTGTCACCTTCGTGATCATCACAGACGTTGGTTCCATCACGGATGATATCAAGGTGCGGATTGAACGTGCCAACTATCTGGTGATCGAGGCCAATCATGACGTGGAGATGCTGATGAGCGGTCCTTATCCGGAATATCTGAAGAAGAGGATCCTCAGCGGAAGCGGACATCTGTCGAATGAGGATTGTGGAAAGGCTCTGGCAGAGAATATGACAGAGGGGCTCCGTCATGTGTGGCTTTGTCATCTCAGTGAGGAGAATAACCACCCCGAACTGGCCAGGAAGACAGTCGAGACCATCCTCAGGAGTTATGGTATTATCCCCGGTAAGGACATGGAACTGGAGGTGCTGCGCCGTCAGATGCCTTCAGAAGTTTATGAACTGACATAAGAGAGAAGAAGGTATGAAAGAAGTCATCGTCAAGGATGCAGATCTGCAGAAAGCTGCGATGGAAGGTATGGATGCTTTCCTGCAGGTATTCGTAAAAGCTATTTACGATACTATTGGTGGTCAACTGACGACAGAGACCATGGGAGAGCTGAACACAGACCAGTTGACACTGCTGGCATGGGATATTCTGCATCAGGAGGTTATGGATGGCGGATTCATACAACTGATCCATAACGGCTATGGTCCTTTCATCTTCAAGAATCCTGTGGCGAAGGTGTTGCGCCTCTGGGATTTGCGGGAACCTTCCAAACTGATCTATGACGCCCATACGTTATGGCTCAAGCACAGGGAGAAAATCGAGAAAGACTGTACGGATGAAGAGTTCATGGCACTGTTCGAACAGTTTCCTGATTTCGATGATCTGGATGATCAGTTCGTAGAGTTCGAAGAGGCATGGACAGAGGATATCGCACACTATGTAGATGACCATCTGGAGAAGTTTGCGACAATTGAAAACTAAGATTTGAGAGATGAACAAGGCTGAGGAACAACTCAGGAAGAAAAGTCCTATACAGATCAAGAACAAGAAGGCCTCATTTGAGTACTTCTTCATAGAGACCTACACGGCTGGTATCGTCCTGACGGGTACGGAGATCAAGAGCATCCGTCTTGGTAAGGCCAGTCTGGTAGATACCTATTGCACCATCATCAATGGTGAACTATGGGTGAAGGGCATGAGTGTAAGTCCGTATTTCTATGGCTCTTATAATAACCATGAGATGAAGCGCGACAGGAAACTCCTGCTGACAAAGAAGGAAATACGCAGTCTGGCCAGTGCCACGAAGCAGACGGGCTATACTATCGTCCCTTTGCTCGTCTTCATCGATGACAAGGGAAGGGCAAAAATGGATATCGCCCTCTGTAAAGGTAAGAAAGAGTTTGATAAGCGTCAGACGTTGAAAGAAAAGGAGGACAGACGCGAGATGGACAGAGCGATTAAGCATTATTGAACATTGAAAAGGCTTAACGATATCATCAGGGAACGGATCCTTATCCTCGATGGAGCGATGGGGACAAAGATCCAGACATACGGTCTCACAGAAGAAGACTTCCGAGGAGACCGTTTCCTGCATATTCCCGGACAACTGAAAGGCAACAACGACCTGCTCTCCCTGACACGTCCTGACGTGATTGCCGATATCCATTGGAAATACTTGGAGGCTGGTGCAGACATCATTGCCACCAATACATTTAGTAGCCAGCGTATCTCACAGGCTGACTATCATCTGGAGGATATGGCGGGAGAGATCGCTCTGGCAGGAGCTTGTATTGCCAGACAGGTAGCTGATGAGTTCTCAACACCCGACAAACCACGATTTGTCGCAGGTAGTATCGGTCCGACGAACAAGACCTGTTCCATGTCACCCGATGTGAGTAACCCTGCCGCACGAGAGCTGACCTATGATGAGTTGCTCAGTGCCTACAAGGAACAGATGAGTGCACTGGTCGAGGGTGGTGTGGATATCCTGTTGATAGAGACGATCTTCGATACCCTGAATGCGAAGGTGGCTATCGATGCAGCCATGCAGGTGATGGTACAAC